>JANMTF010000168.1:0-9896 GCA_031390175.1 Polaromonas sp. | reverse complement strand
CGCTGCGGGTTGCGGGCGATCCACGCTTCTTGGTACCAGGCTACATGGCCCAGCTCCCACAGCGGGGGGTTGAGTGCGTCGCTGTAGGGCACATGCAGTGCGCCCGCAGCGGCGTAGGCATCAAACACTTGCAAAGTGCGGCTGCGCAGGCTGCGTAGCGCTGCCGCGATCTGGGTGGCGTTGGCCGTGCGCCAGCCTGGCCCGCTGTGCATGCGCGCGGCGGCTGAATCATCATTGAGCGCTAAGTTCTTTGTTTCGCGGTGCATAATTTACGCTTCATGGTCTCCAAACACATCGTTATCGTTAGTCCCGCCCTGTCAGATGCCAATAACGGCAACTGGCAAACCGCCAAACGCTGGGCCACACTGCTGGGACAGCAGTATCGCACGCGCATCATCAAGCAGTGGCCTGATGGTGCAGCTCAGTCGGACGACATCCTGCTGGCCTTACATGCGCGGCGCAGTGCTGATTCAATTGCCGCTTGGCACGCGCAGCGCGGCGCACAAGGGCTGGTGTTGGCCCTCACCGGGACGGATTTGTACCGGGACATCCAAACCGACCCAGAGGCGCAGCGCTCGTTGGAGCTAGCCTCGCGCCTAATAGTTCTGCAATCTTTGGGAATAAACGAACTGCCCCCAAAATACCATGCCAAAACCCATGTGGTGTTGCAGTCCACTACAGAGCGTAAAAACCTGCCTAAGACCCAGCGTATCCTACGCGCCGTGATGGTGGGCCACCTGCGGGATGAAAAGTCCCCGCAAACCCTGTTTGCCGCCGCCCTGATGCTGCGCGCGCGGGAGGACATTTTTATCGAACATATTGGTGCGGGGCTGGATGACAAGCTGACCCAAGACGCTATTAAAACCGAAGCTGCTTGCGCTCAATACAAATGGTCTGGAGCCTTAAAACACCCGCAAACCCGGGGCAAAATGCAACGCGCCCATGTGCTGGTACACGCCAGCAAGATGGAGGGAGGCGCGCATGTGGTGATGGAGGCTGTGTGTAGCGGCACACCCGTAGTGGCATCTAACATCCCCGGCAATGTGGGCATGCTGGGCGCAGACTATGCGGGCTACTTCCCCGTGGGCGATGCGCAGGCTTTGGCCCACATGCTGGAGCGCTGTAAGGACGAGAGTGCTTTCCTCGACCATTTAAAAGCACAATGCGCCCTGCGCGCACCGCTTTTTGCACCGCAGGCTGAACTCAACGCCCTATTGCAAGTCATTACATCTCTTTAGAAAAAATACCATTCCATGCAGACCTCTGAGCAACCCGTCCTAAGAGACATCGTATTGATAGGCGGCGGCCACAGCCACGTAGGGGTACTGAAAAGTTTTGGCATGCGGCCGATTCCCGGTGTGCGCCTGACTCTCATTTGCACCGACATGAACACGCCCTACTCGGGCATGCTGCCGGGCTATGTGGCCGGGCACTATGAGTATGACGAAGTGCATATTGACCTGAGCCGTCTGTGCGTGTTTGCCGGTGCGCGTTTGTTCAAAGACGAAGTGGTGGGCATTGACCGCGTCAACAACAAAGTGTTGTGCAAAAACCGTCCGCCTGTGTCGTATGACCAACTGTCCATCAACATCGGCTCCACGCCCCAGCTGGGCGGCGTGCCCGGTGCGGCGGAACATGCGGTGGCCGTCAAACCGATCCAGCGCTTTAACGACCGCTGGGTGACGCTGCTAGAGCGCGTGAAGCAACACGCAGGTAAAACCACTATCGCCGTGGTGGGTGCGGGCGCAGGCGGCGTAGAGCTGACCTTGGCCATGCAGTTCAGGCTACGCAATGAGCTGAAAACTCTAGGGCGCAACCCCGACGATCTGGCTTTCCATCTGTTCACCAACATCGCCACCATCCTGCCCACCCACAACGCAGGCGTGCGCAGGCGCTTTGAGGCCGTGCTGGCCGAGCGCGGCGTGGTGCTGCACGTGAATGCCGCCGTCAACCAAGTGCGTGCAGGCAGCTTGCAAACCGCGTCCGGTGAAAGTTTGGATGCCGACGAAATTATTTGGGTGACGCGCGCAGGCGGCGCTCCTTGGCTCAAACAAACCGGGCTGGCGCTGGACGACGAAGGCTTCATACAAGTCAACGACAATTTGCAAACCCTGACCGATCCGAACATTTTTGCTGCGGGCGACATTGCCAGCATGGTCAACTACAAGCTGGAAAAAGCAGGCGTGTTCGCCGTGCGCCAAGGCCCGCCGCTCACCGAGAACCTGCGCCGCGCCGTCGAGGGCACCGCGCTGCAGGCCTACCGCCCACAGACCAGTTGGCTCGCCCTCATCAGCACGGGCGACCAGTACGCAGTAGCCTCGCGCGCCTGGCTGGGCTTTGCCGGAGCCTGGGTGTGGCAGTGGAAAGACTGGATCGACAAGCGCTTTATGCGCAAGTTCCAGGACTTTCCCAAGATGGACGCGCATGTGCCCAAGCCTGCGGCCAGCAGCGCGCAGAGCAGCGTCAAGCTCACCAACGAAGAATCCCTGCAAGCCATCAGCGCGATTGCCATGCGCTGCGGCGGCTGCGGCGCCAAGGTGGGTGCCAGTGTGCTGTCGCGCGCTTTAGGCAACCTGCACCCCTACGAGAGCGACGACGTGATCATCGGCCTGAAAGACCCCGACGATGCTGCTGTGGTGCGCGTGCCGCCCGGCAAGGCCATGGTGCATTCGGTGGACTTCTTCCGCTCGTTTATTGACGACCCGTACATCTTTGGCAAGGTAGCCGCCAACCACGCGCTGGGCGACATCTGGGCCATGGGTGCGACAGCACAGTCCGCCACGGCAGTAGCCACCGTGCCACCCGGCCTGGAGGCCAAGGTAGAAGACGTGCTAACGCAGATGATGACCGGCGCTATGGAAATTTTGGCCGATGCGCAATGCGCCTTGGTGGGCGGCCACACGGGTGAGGGCAAAGAGCTGGCGCTAGGCTTTGCCATCAACGGCTTGATCGACGACGACCCGAGCAAGATTCTGCGCAAAGGCGGCATGCAACCGGGCGACGTGCTGATCCTTACCAAACCCATAGGTACCGGCACCCTGTTTGCCGCCCACGCCCAGCTAGCCGCCAAGGGCCGCTGGATCGACGGCGCGCTGCAATCCATGGTGGTGTCCAACCGCCTGGGTGCGCAATGCCTTACCGAATATGGCGCAACGGCATGCACCGACCTCACCGGCTTTGGCCTGCTGGGCCACTTGGTAGAGATGACGCGGCCCTCGGGCGTAGATGCCGAGATTCACCTGGGCAAACTGCCCATCCTGGACGGTGCAGAAGAATGCGTGGCGCAGGGTATTGTCAGCTCGCTCCAAGGCTCCAACGTGCGCCTGCGCCGCGCCCTGCGCAACCAAGAAGAATTCGTCAAACACCCGCGCTACCCGCTGATTTTTGACCCGCAAACCGCAGGCGGCCTGCTGGCCAGCGTGCCTGGGGACAAGGCCGAGGCGTGCATCGCCGCACTGCGCAAGCTGGGCTATGTGCATACCGTAGCCATTGGCCGTATCTTGGCGCAGGCTGACGCGTTGGAGCCGATTGTTTTGACCGACTAAGTGCCAGTGCACTTGCCGATGCGGCATATTTTGTTCCCTCTCCCGCTGGCGGGAGAGGGCTAGGGTGAGGGCAGCTAGACAGCCATTACCCTGCTTAAAATTAAAAATAACCCGCTCACTCACCACGCACCACGCGCTACCACCTATAGCTGCATTGCCCTATTTTGGCTACCATAGTGTTTTCGACAAGGAGTGCCCCATGTCCACCACCACCGCCACCGAGTCGCCCCTAGAACGCCGGGTTGACATCCTCATCGCCCACTACGGCGAAAGCCACCAAAACATGACCAACGAAGTCATCCACTTCGTGGCCATCCCGCTCATCATGCTCAGCCTATGCGGGCTGATGTTTGCCCTGCACCCCTGGGTAGCCTACGCCTTTATCGCTGCCAGCATGGTGTACTACGCGCGCCTGTCCTGGGTGTTTTTTGGCCTCATGTGCGCCTGGTCCGCCCTCATCATTGCCATCCTGCACGCCATGGGCACCCAAGTGATGGTGCTGTCCATCGCCATCTTCGTGGGGGCCTGGATCGCCCAGTTCATCGGCCACAAAATAGAAGGAAAAAAGCCCAGTTTTTTTGAAGACATTCAGTACCTGTGGGTGGGGCCACTGTTTGTGCTGAGCAAACTGCTGGGTAAGTTGGGTGTGCGCTGGTAAAACCGTAGCACTCGCTCCATTTTTTATCCTAGACAGGCGTTGCTAAAGCCTCCCACGCGGTCAACAACTCCACCTGTTTGCGCAACCACGGCTGCGGCAGCGACTGCGATCCCCATTCGTGAATGCGGTGGGCGCGCTCACCTAGCAGCCAAATATGCCGCACAGGTACAAATAGACTGATGGCATCGAAGTCGGCGCTGGCAATAGGCTGAACCGAGCGATAGCCTTGCAAAAAACGCTGCCATCGCGCTAACTGGCTAGGACCCAGCGCGGTGGCTGTGTCCATCTGTAGTCCCCACCAATAGACCGCCAACTCATAAGCCAAATAGCCCGGCCCGGCATCGTCAAAATCAAAAAAAGACGCGGTGCGCAGGCCACCCTCCCCATGCGTAACAAAACTGTTGCCACCGTGGCAGTCACCATGGCAAGCCACCTGCGACAGCCCTTGCATCGAGACCATGCGCTGCGTTAGACGCTGGCCTAGCGCGTTAAAGCTGTCCTGCAAAGCGGCATCCATAGTCGGTGCGGCCAGCAGCCATTGCAAGGGCTTGTGCAGCAGATGCGGCAATTCCAAACGGTAGAGGCTGGCAGGCCCTTGGTAACTTTGCGACAAACGATGCAACTGCGCCAACCCGTGCCCCATGGCCTCAATATCCGCCAACACCTCGCCGGGCGGGTCGCCCTGCAAAAAGTCAAACACCATCAAGGTGCGCGCACCCTCGGCTACCTGTAACTGCGCACCCATTGCGCCTTCCCGTGTACACCAAGGTGCAGCAACGCAAGCGCCGTTTGTTTTCAGATGGGAGAGTAGCGCCGCTTCATACGCCGTGTTGGGTGCGCCCCGTGGTCGATGTGCGCTGAGCCGGGCAATGCAGCGACGGTCATCTTGTAGCAAAAGTTCATACACATGGTTAAAGCCGCGTCGTACCAGGTGACAGACTTTGACCTTACCCACGGGGTAATGGGTTTCTACAGCCTGCGCTATGGCATCACCCGCCAAAGTGGACGAGACGACAGCCCAAGCCTGTTGTTTTGCTTGCGATAGGTTTTGTAGCATGGTCAATTTTAATTGACCCCACTAGCTTTGAAATACTCCTGCACCGTCTCCCAAGCCGCTGCTTTCAACAGCGTAGCCAGCTCGGGGCGGTCTTTGTAGGCCCAGGACATGAGCAGCACGGGGCGCACATCGGTTTTGGCCAGCGTGAGCGCATGCTTGCACACGCTGTCGTGCAAGACGCTTTGCAACTGCGCGTGGATCGGGCAGATGCTGCAGTCCATCATGATGGCGGTGTCGTACTGGCGGCCGGGTTTGTTAAAGCGCAGTTCGTTGTCGCCCACAAAGGAGTAGCGGCCCAAGCCATCGGGGCGCATGAGGGACTCCATATCGTGCCAGTCCAGGCCCGAGCCGCTGACTGTGGACGAGGTGCCGCGCACGCTGGCACCGGACGCGGTGACCAACCGGCCCAGATGGCCGTGCATGCTGTTGTTGTAGTAAAAAAAGCTGTTGCCTACCCACAGCACAGGTTCGGGTTTGGCCCCGATGTCGGTGCGCTTGGGCAGAGTTTGCGCGGTAGTGCAGGCCAAGGTGGTGCAGAACGCTAGCGGTGTCCAGTGGGGGGTTAATCCAAGACAAGTGAGTTGGGTTACGCATGGTGATGCTGGGCGGGTGCGAGGTAAATATGACGGCTACCCGGCTGTCCCCCGTGGCGGCCTCGGGCATATTTCTTCTCTACTACAACGCGACAAGAAGAAATAGACTCTCCTGTCGGGAATTTCACGGATTTCAGCCGATTTTCGAAGCTCCAGCGCCTCAACAGCGCTCGAAAACGCCATTTTTCATGGTCTTTAAGGTGCTAATCAGCTGTTAGCCCCCTGAAAATATGCGGGAGAAGCTACGTAATACATAGCATAAATTTTCTAACAAGGAGCCTTTTATCGTGCTTCTGGCGGCTAAGAACGACCTGCTTGAATTTTCTGAATTCAACACCACATAACGCTGTTGTAATAAATTCAATTAAATTTTCGTTTATTGACCAAATAGTCATTAATCTATCGTGGTCATTGAACCAAACCCTTAGCACTCTACTCTACCGAGTGCTAACATCGGATGATCATATATAGGAGATCTGGTAATGTCTGGAACCTTAACACTGCCATCAGCCAACACCCACGCTTGGAGTTTGGTCCCCACGCTGGGCAATTTGGACGCCTACATCACTGCCGCCAATCGCATGCCTATGCTCACCCTGGAGCAGGAGCAAGAGTTTGCCCGCAAGCTCAAAGACCACAACGACCTGGAGGCCGCCGGGAAGTTGGTGCTGTCGCACCTGCGCTTGGTGGTGTCTGTCTCGCGCCAATACCTGGGCTATGGCTTGCCCCATGGTGACCTGATCCAGGAAGGCAACGTGGGCCTGATGAAGGCCGTCAAGCGTTTTGACCCCGACCAAGGCGTGCGCCTGGTCAGCTACGCGCTACACTGGATCAAGGCCGAGATTCATGAATACGTGCTGAAAAACTGGCGCATGGTCAAGGTGGCCACTACCAAGGCGCAGCGCAAGTTGTTTTTTAATTTGCGTTCAATGAAGCAAGAGTTTAAAGCAGATGCCGCCGCAGGCGACGAGGCCACCCACCGCGACACGCTGAGCGAGAGCGAAGTGAACCTGATGGCCAAGCGCCTGAATGTCAAGCGCGAAGAAGTCATTGAGATGGAAACCCGTCTCTCGGGTGGCGACGTGATGCTTGACCCCAGCCCCAGCGACGACGGCGAAGAGGCTTTTGGCCCCATTACCTACTTGGCTGACACTAACCACGAGCCGACCGCCATGATTGCGGCTCACCAACGCGACATGCTGGCATCCGATGGGATTGCCTTGGCGCTTGCCGATCTAGACCCACGCAGCCGCCGCATCGTAGAGGAGCGCTGGCTCAAGGTGAATGACGACGGCTCAGGTGGCTTGACCTTGCATGACTTGGCTGCTGAATACGGCATCAGCGCCGAGCGAGTGCGCCAAGTAGAAGTGGCGGCCATGAAGAAGATGAAAAAGGCATTGGCCGAATACGCCTAACAGATCGAACACCCTGCGTGCAGTTTGTCACGCAGGCTCTGTTTATCTAGCCCCAATAGATTAAACATATGCTCACATATTAACAATTATAGTAACATATATGGCATATCTTTGCCATGATTACTAATCTGTTGTTGCAGCTATGTCGTGCTTCCCTCTTTAAAGCACGCTATTTTCTACTGATTACCGCCAAAAATGTCTGTGCAGTGGCCTTGCTGTTGGCGGCGTTTGTACACCCGGTGGCTTATGCGCAGCAGGCACTACAGCCCATCGTTCTCGACGCGCACACCAAACGCCTTAACATTGATGGCGCAAGTAGGTATTGGGTAGACGACTCAGGTACAGCCTCTGCAGAGGAAGTAGATGCGCGCCAGCGTAGCGTAGGCATATTTAAACCAAGAGCAGGCGCTGAAAGGCAAAATTTAAACGGTAAAGCGCTATGGATACGCTTTGACGCCAGGATCGCTGCGCCCAACTCGCATTGGTTTTTAGAGTTGGCCCAGTCATCTGCTGACGATGTGAGTTTGCACTGGCGAGATGCCAACAGCCAATGGGTTGCCCTGCATGCGGGTGATATTGTGCCGCGCACACAATGGCCTGTGTTAGACCGTTTTCCGATGTTCCAGTTGGGTCAGGAGCGCTTGGCATCTTCAGTCTATTACCTGCGCATAGCCCATGCCCGTGTGCCGTTTTCTGGACCGCTGCACATTTATCGAGACAGCGAACTGGTAGCGCAGCGCGAGGTTGACCACTTCTTTTTGGGTGCCTATTTTGGCTTGATTATTTTGGTCAGCCTGGTCTGCTTGGCACTGGCCAGAGCCATGCGTGATAAAAGTTTCTTGCACTATGTTCTGTATGTAGCTTTGATCGGCATTGCACAAGCTTGCTTCACCGGTATAGCGGCTCAGTACGTTTGGCCCCAAGCAACGACCTGGTCAGATCTATCCAATTTTTTCTTCACCAGCCTGGCTGCAGCGGCATTTTTATGGTTCGTGCGATCCGTGATCAAACCTGGCGTGTATTCACCCACGCTGGATGTTTGTACCCTGCTGCTCATCGCGGCACAAGTCGTCGTCACCTTTGTCGATTTAGCCTTCCCCAGTGCGATAGGTTTTCAGATTAACAACGCTATCACTATGGTGATGGTGCTGACTGTGTACACCATTGTGTGGCATGCTTGGCGGCACGGCGATGCGACAGCGCGGTGGTTAGCCCTGGGCTTTTTGCCGGTAGTCTTAGGCATCGTGCCTGCTTTGCTGCGCAACGTGGGGCTGGTCAACACCGGCTTCTGGACACAATACGGCGCGTTGGTGGGGTCCGCCATAGAAATGCCAATATTGCTTTACGCCTTGGTGCTGCGGTCAGCTCTGCGCAGCGAGGGCCGAGCGCGCGCTGCCGGCCTGCCAACTCAAGATCCGCTGACGGGGCTGTCCAACATGCGCAACTTACTGCGCCACATCCATGGCACCATGACGAGGGCTTCGCGCTACCGGCAGCAGTACAGTTTGGTATTGGTTGAGCTGACAAACCATGCATGGTTTACCAAAGAGCACGGGCGCGAGATGGCGGACCGCGCCTTGGTGATATTGGCAACGCGTTTGCAGTTGATTGCGCGCGATGTTGACACTGCGGGTCGCATAGACGAAAACCACTTTGTCTTGCTGATAGAGGGGCCTTGCAAACCCGGCTACGTCGCCAAAGTTGCCGCGCAAATTGTGGCCAGCGCGCACCGCCCTTCGGACTTACTGCCTGTCGGTGCATCCATTAAACTGCGCGTCACCTGCGCATTGATGCCCGACCCAAAAGCTTTGGAGCTGGGTGACGATGCGAATGCCCAACTGGGTTGGCTGGTCCACAGCAGCGAGTCTTTGGAAGCTGATCCGCGCAAGCTGGTACGCACACTTAACTTCTAAATGCCAGACATTACGCATTGCTAAAGCAGAAATAATGTAAGCTGAAGGGTGTTTGCCTGATCAACCTGCGGTGCGCAGCGCCCTAAAGAAACAACTGTGAATACCTACAAAGTGATGTGGACTGGGAGCTGCATTGGCAGGTTTAGCGCGCGGTGGTGAGGCGGTCAGTTTAATCCGCGGCACTGGCAACTTGTACCTCAACGCGGCTGGCGCTTCCATAACTTTCAGCTACCGCTCCAGTCTCACTTCGCCACAACGGACGGTCACTTTGAACGCCGTCCCTTTGGTGGATGACCCTGTACTGCAAAGCAAAATTATCACCAGCGCAAGCGGCCAACGCGTGGGCTATGTGCTGTTCAACGCGCTCACGCGGGGAGCACAAGACAAACTTATCGACACGCAGAGCAGCATGGCAACAGCAGACCTGAGCACCATGGTGCTGGACCTGCGCTACAACGGCAGCGGTTTCGTATACACCGCATTGTCACTGGCCACCATGCGCAGCAGCCCCAGCAACGAGAACATAGTGGCTCTATGTGCTTTGTAATGGTCAGATCCAGCGTAAAAGCATGTGGGGTCAGGTGAAGCAAATGGGGTCAGCTCAAAATTCAGGAAGACCCTCTGCCCGGAGCGCGCGACGCCACAACGAAATTTTGCTCTGACCCGTTTTGCGCAGTCTCGGGCGCGTGAGGCCTTCCCTCCCCTTTTTTTTTGC
>JANMTF010000341.1:0-33331 GCA_031390175.1 Polaromonas sp. | reverse complement strand
TCTCAGCAAGATCCGGTGAGCGGTGCACTTAGCGCAGCGGCATAAAGGGGGAGGTGGCGGCCCTAGGCCGCCCCGGAGGACAGCCGCGGAGCTAAGTGCACCGCTCACCGGATCCCGTGATGACTTCCCGCAAAAGACAGCTTCCCGCAAAAGATTGCTTTCTAGCTGATCCCGTGACAGGCAAGCCAGTCGCAACCAACCCCCCTCCGAAGCCCGTAAAATAGAGGGATATGACCCAAGCCAACCTCACCCAAAAATTCTCCGTCGCGGACATCCGCAAATCGTTTTTAGACTTTTTCGCCTCCAAAGGCCACACCGTGGTCGCCTCCAGCGGCTTGGTGCCCGGCAACGACCCGACGCTGATGTTTACCAACAGCGGCATGGTGCAGTTTAAAGACGTGTTTTTGGGCAGCGACAAGCGCTCTTACGTGCGGGCGGCCAGCGTGCAAGCGTGTTTGCGGGCAGGGGGCAAACACAATGACCTGGAAAACGTGGGCTACACCGCGCGCCACCACACGTTTTTTGAGATGCTGGGCAACTGGAGCTTTGGCGACTACTTCAAGCGCGACTCTTTGAAGTGGGGCTGGGAGCTGCTGACCACGGTGTATAAATTGCCGCCCGAAAAATTAACCGCCACCGTCTACATCGACGACCAGGAGGCCTACGACATCTGGACGAAAGAGATCGGCCTGCCACCCGAGCGTGTGATCCGCATTGGCGACAACAAGGGTGGCAAGTACAAGTCAGACAACTTCTGGATGATGGCCGACACGGGGCCCTGCGGCCCATGCAGCGAGATTTTTTATGACCACGGCGATCACATCGCGGGTGGGCCACCAGGTAGCCCCGGTGAAGACGGCGACCGCTTTATTGAGATTTGGAACCATGTGTTCATGCAGTTTGACATGCAGGCCGACGGCTCGTTGAACAAACTGCCAGCGCCTTGCGTGGACACGGGCATGGGCCTGGAGCGTCTAGCGGCCATTCTTCAACACGTACACAGCAACTACGAGATTGATATTTTTGACGCGCTGATCAAAGCCGCTGGCCGCGAAACGGGCGTGACAGACCTGAACAACAAGAGCCTGCGCGTGATTGCCGACCACATCCGCGCTACCGCGTTCTTGGTGAGCGACGGTGTGAACCCGTCCAACGAAGGCCGTGGCTACGTGCAGCGCCGCATCATCCGCCGTGCCATTCGCCATGGCTACAAGCTGGGCAAGAAGACCCCGTTCTTCCACAAACTCGTGCCCGACCTGGTGCGCATGATGGGCGATGCCTACCCGCGTTTGAAGAACGACGCAGCCCGCGTGATGGATGTGCTGCGGGTAGAAGAAGAGCGCTTTTACGAGACGCTGGCCACCGGCATGGAGATACTGGACAGCGCCCTGGGGTATGACGCAGCGACAGGTAAAGCCAAAGTGCAAACCTTGCCGGGTGAAGTGGCCTTCAAGCTGCATGACACTTACGGCTTCCCGCTTGACCTGAGCGCTGATGTGTGCCGCGAGCGCGATTTGAGCGTGGACGAGGCGGGTTTTAACGTAGCGATGGAAAAACAAAAGACGCAGGCTCGCGCCGCAGGCAAGTTCAAGATGGACAAAGCGCTGGACTACAACGGCGCAAGCAGTACCTTTACGGGCTACACGTCTCTCGAAGGCAAAGCTAAAGTGGTCGCGCTGTATGCCGACGGCGCGCCTGTGCAGCAACTAATGCAAGGGCAAAACGGCGTGATCGTGCTGGACACCACGCCCTTTTATGCAGAGAGTGGCGGCCAGGTGGGCGACGAGGGTGCGATTACCGGTGCCAAAAGCGCCTTTGCAGTGCATGACACGCTAAAAATCAAAGCAGAGGTGTTTGGCCACCACGGCACGGTGCTGCAAGGCCCTGTCGCAGTAGGCGCTGTGGTGGATGCACAGGTCAACACCTTGGTACGCGCGCAAAGCATGCGCAACCACAGCGCTACCCACCTGATGCACAAAGCCCTGCGCGAAGTGCTGGGCACGCATGTGCAGCAAAAAGGCAGCTTGGTGAACGCCGAGCGCACCCGCTTTGACTTTGCGCACAACGCGCCAGTGACGGACGCGCAAATCAAAGCGATTGAGCTGCTGGTGAACGCCGAGATCTTGCAGAATGCAGCCACGAGTGCCAAGGTGATGGAAATCGAAGCCGCCAAACAAAGTGGCGCGATGATGCTGTTTGGCGAGAAGTACGGCGACGAAGTGCGCGTGCTGGAGATTGGCACATCCAAAGAACTTTGCGGCGGCACCCATGTGCAGCGCACCGGGGATATTGGCCTTTTCAAAATCGTAGCAGAAAGTGGCGTAGCCGCTGGCGTGCGCCGGGTAGAGGCCGTCACCGGCAGCAACGCCGTAGCCTACGTGCAAGAGCTGGAGGCCACCGTCAACACAGCAGCCGCAGCGCTGAAAACCCAGCCCCACGAGCTGGCCGCGCGCATAGCGCAGGTGCAAGAGCAGGTCAAAGCACTTGAGAAAGAGCTGTCCGCTGCCAAAGGCAAACTGGCCTCCAGCCAAGGCGACGCATTGCTGGACAGCGCGGTGGACGTCAAAGGCATCAAGGTGCTGGCCGTCAAGCTCGACGGCGCGGACGCCAAGACGCTGCGTGACACCATGGACAAGCTCAAAGACAAGCTGAAAACAGCGGTCATTGTGCTGGCTGCGGTAGACGGCGACAAAGTGCAAATCGCTGCAGGCGTGACGCAAGATGCCGTCAGCAAAGTCAAAGCCGGAGACCTGGCCAACTTTGTCGCGATGCAAGTGGGCGGCAAAGGCGGTGGCAAACCCGACATGGCCATGGCAGGGGGCACCGATGCCAGCCAGCTAGGCGCAGCGCTGGCCTCGGTGCAGGCCTGGGTGACAGAGCGCGCCTAGGGTTTGTACGGGGTTTTCGGACAGTGCCTTTAGTCATACCGAGACAATAAGCGCTATGACTGCACGGTGTTACTGCGTAGAATAAGTGCGATTCAAACTTGTTAAGATGTGCGCACCAACGCGCCACCACAATGTAGCGATATAGAACAGATAGCACCCATGAATTCGGTCAGTGACAGCCCCAGAATTTTGCAGAAAACCCTTGCTGGCCGCGCACAGATACTAGACCGTTCGCAAAAGCTGTCATTGCTTGAGCGGCAGGTGCTGATTCTGACCGACGGCAAGCGCACTTTTGATCAAATTCAGCAGATGCTGGGTTCGCAGCTGGAGCAGGTGCTGGACAAGCTGGTAAGCCTGGATTTGATAGAGACCGCCCAGCCAGGCTCGGATGGTCTCGATGCCCTGCGTGAGTATGAAAGCGACGAGGACGAACCCGTGACGGGCGCGGGAGCATTGGCATGTTTTGATGGTGCAAGTGCACGTTTTTTCCGTGCCAAAGCGGTGGTTGCAAATGCAGCGCCGCCTAGTCGTGTATCTGTGGTGATGGCGGGCGAGACTGCCACCTCGCGGGGTATTTTGTTTGGCAAAAGACTGCTGCTGGAAACCCTGGACTACATGGAGCCCCGTGAAGCTGTAGTTTTGACGAGCAAAATAGTGCGGATCGACTCTGAGGCGGCGCTCTACTATGTGTTTGAGCAGGCTGTGCAAGCTATCAAGATGCGTGCCAGTGCACACACTGTGCATGAAATTACCCGGCGTTTTGACGAGGCGCTGGTCCTCAATTAGCCTTGCTCAGCGCACGTCTGGCTGGCATATGCGCGCCGTCTGCCAGCGCACATCAGGCCATAGCGCTACACTGCGCGCATGCTCAGCACCGATCACTTCATCACTTTTGTCTGCTGCATGTGGGCGCTATGCAGCAACCCATCGCATGCTCAGCAAGAGACCACGCTGCCCAGCCTGGACGGCACGGTGCTCAGGGCATGGTGGTTTAAGTCCAGCCCAGCTCGTGTGTACAGCAGCCAAGCCGCTGCCCCATCAGAGCCCGCTCAACAACCCGTTGTCATCGCGATGCATGGCTGCGGCGGCCTGTATGCCACCAGTGGCACCCGCAAAGGGATGCTTAACGCCAGGCACCAAGCTATGGGCGAGATGCTGGCGGGCGGAGGGCTACCATGTGGTGTTCCCCGACAGCTTCACAGCCCGGGGCGAGAGCTCCATTTGTGTGCAAACGATTGGCAAGCGCAGCATCACCCAGCAGCACGAGCTGGCCGCGCGCATTGGACAGGTGCAAGAACAAGTCAAGCTGATTGAGAAAGAACTCAGCGCTGCCAAACTGGCCTTCAGCCAAGGCGACGCATTGCTGGACAGTGCGGTGGAAGTAAAAGGCATCAAGGTGCTGGCCGTCAAGCTAGACGGCGCGGACGCCAAGACCCTTCGTGACACCATGGACAAGCTCACAGACAAGCTGAAAACTGCGGTCATTGTGCTGGCCGCAGTGGACGGCGACAAAGTGCAAATCGCTGCAGGCGTGACGGCAGACAGCATCAGCAAAGTCAAAGCCGGAGACCTGGCCAACTTTGTCGCGTTGCAAGTGGGCGGCAAATGTGGTTGCAAACCCGACATGGCCATGGCAGGGGCACCGATGCCAGCCAGTTAGGCGCGGCGCGGCGCTGGCCAGCGTGCAGGCCTGGGTGGCAGAGCGCGCGTTACGTCGCTTCGAGCTGGTCTACTTGCAACGTCAGTGGCCTAATTGTGATCTCTAGTCGAATAGCAGGAGTCCTAAATACCTATGAAGTTGGCCAATGGAGCGCAGTTAAATGCTATTTTCTTGAAATGCTGAATTGCTCAATCGTCTTATATAGTTAGATATCAGATTTGCATTCAAGCATATGTCAAACGTGTTAGCTCTCACAAGCGAAAAGTAGCGGGTTTTTAACGGGATGTGATTTTTCAATTGAGATTACAGGGGTCGTTAGCATGGCAATAATCATTGGCAAGACAAAGCGACAGAGTATTTTCCGTCGACCTTACCATTTTGAGTCTTTTGATGAAAAGACCATACGGGCAATAATTAGTAATGAGGGAAGTAAGAAGAAACCGGTAACTGTTGAACTGAATCTCGATCAAGCCATTAATAAGATTTGGCTCGGCCTTGTCAATAGATCGGAGATGTCTACGTGCAATGAATACTTTAAAGAACTCCCCCGTGCTAGATCTTTAAAAAAGATATTGCTGGAGGATGGCGATTTCAGTATTTACAGACTTGTTCCCAACCAGGGAAAAGATAGCAGCGTACTGGCCTATGCTTGCATATTGGGACGAGACATAGGTATTGATGAGACTCTGTTGTTCGAAGAGGATCCTCTGATGTTGCTTTGCACTTTGATTCATGAAATCGCTCATACAGGTGGGGCTTCAGTTGTTAAAGACGCCGCTGATCCAGCGTCTTTGGCTGCTGAAAAAGCATTGCCGTGCTGCGGATGCCGAAAATACTACGAAGAAGGAAAACTTGGCATGATCAACATTCAGTCAACGGGTAAGTACGCCTCTAGTTTTGTTTGAAAAATTTCTACCAATAGCGCTACACTGCGCTTATGCGAACAAACCTCACACAGATCGCTTCAGCGTGTTGCTTACTTGGGTTGTTTAGTACTACGCTGCATGCCCAGAAAGAGACCACGCTGCCTAGCCTGGACGGCACTGCGCTGAAGGCTTGGTGGTTTAAGCCCAGCCAAGCCACTCAGCCCAACGAAGCCGCCCAACGCCCCGTCGTCATCGCGATGCATGGCTGTGGCGGCCTGTATGCCACCAGTGGCACCCGCAAAGGGCTGCTTAACGCCAGGCACCAAGCCATGGGCGAGATGCTGGCCGGCGAGGGCTACCACGTGGTGTTCCCCGACAGTTTGACTGCCCGAGGTGAGACTTCTATTTGCTCGCAGGTGATTGGCACGCGCAACATCACCCAGCAGCAGCGGCGCATTGACGCGCTGGGCGCACTGGCGTGGGTGCGCCAGCAGCCTTGGGCCGATGGCCAGCGGGTGGCGCTGTTGGGTTGGTCACATGGCGGCAGTGCGGTGCTGGCGGCCACAGACGCTACCCATGCCCAGGTGCAGGCCAGCAAGTTGGCACCATTTAAAACGGCTTTGGCGTTCTACCCCGGTTGCGCAGACGCGCTGCAACGGGGCTACCAGCCCAACACGGAGCTCACGTTTTTCTTGGGTGCAGATGACGACTGGACCCCGCCTGCACCTTGCATTGCACTGACCCAGCAGTTGCAAGGACAGCCCACTGAGCCTAAACACCATGTAGAGTTGAATGTGTACCCCGGTGCAGTGCATGACTTTGATACGCCCTTGCCCGGCGTGCGCGAGCGGCGCGATGTGCCCAGCCGTTTGTTCCCAGGTAAAGGCGTGATGGCAGGGCAAAACCCTGCGGCGCGTCAAGCCTCGTGGGAGCGGGTCAAGGCCGTGCTGCGCCAGGCGCTGAACTAGTGCTGATAGCGGCGGCTGGCCCCACTGCGCCCACTGCGCCATGGCGCAGTTGCTCTGTAGTGCTGCCTAGGCCGTCTGCGCGCCAGCCGGGCGGCATCAAGAACAGGCCCAGTACCTCACGCACCGAGCGCGCCTTGCGCAGGTCTTGGAACAGGCTTAGCCAAGGGGTGGCTTGCAGTTTGAACACATTGCGCGTGTGGATCGGCTCGACCCAGCCGTATTGGATGGTTATATCTTTGCGCTCAGGGATGTAAGTGCCGAACATGCGGTCAAAAACAACCAGCACGCCGCCGTAGTTACCGTCAAGGTATTCGAGATTGCTGGCGTGGTGCACGCGGTGGGCGGATGGGGTGTTGAAGATTTTTTCAAACCAGCCCAGCTTGGGTATCCAGGTGGTGTGCAGCCAGGCTTGGTAGAACAGGTTAATCGCCAAACAAGACAGCACCACTTTGACCGGAAAGCCCAGCCACACCAAAGGCATAAAAAACGCCACTACGCCGGTGTAGCCGGCAGTCCAGCTCAGGCGGTAGGCCGCGGCCAAGCTCAAGGAGTTGGATGAATGGTGGATGCTGTGGCTAAGCCAAAACCAGCGCATGCGGTGTCCCGCGCGGTGGTACCAGTAGTAGCAAAACTCCTGGCCGATAAACAAGGCCGCAAAGGCCGCCACGCCGTCCAGCGGCACGGTGGCAATGCGGTGCGCCCACACCCAGTCGGCCATGGTAAGGATGAAGGTGGCGGGCAGTATAAAACGTAGCGCATTGCGCACCACCATGTCGGCAATGGACACACCCATGCTGGCCCAGTCATAGCCGCCTGGCGTGCGGCGGCTCAGCACTACCGCTTCGACGATGGAGGCAATGAGCACGCCGAGAGCGATAAATAACAAAAGTTCAGCAACAAGAGGCATGCCGCAATTTTAATCGCTCAGCCCGGCTTAGCTTTGTGCCGTGTGGCGGAGAAACACCAGATCCCACACGCCGTGGCCCAGCTTAATGCCTCGGTTTTCAAACTTGGTGAGTGGGCGGTAGTCTGGTTTAAGGGCGTAACCGTCAGCATTTTTCGAGGTGTTCACAAGACTGGGTTCATCCCCCAAAACCTGCAAAATTTGCTCCGCATAGTGCTGCCAGTCGGTAGCGCAGTGGAGGTAGCCGCCGGGTTTGATGCGCGAGGCCAGCAGGGCTATCAATGGAGACTGGATCAAGCGGCGCTTGTTATGGCGCTTTTTATGCCACGGGTCGGGAAAGAAAATATGCACCCCGTCCAGGCTGGCGGGTGGCAGCATATGCGTCAGCACCTCTACAGCATCGTGCTGAATGATGCGGATGTTGCTGATGTGCTCGTCCCCAATGCGCTTGAGCAGCGCGCCCACACCGGGGGGGTGCACTTCACAACCAATGTACAGGGCGCGGGGCATCAGCTTGGCAATATGCGCCGTGGCCTCGCCCATGCCAAAGCCGATTTCAAAAATCGTCTGGGTGATGCTGGGGGCTGTGTCTTGCGTATCGTTTGGGCCACTAGCCGTCTGAACCATAGCGCGAGCAGCTTCTAAATTTATAGCGGTAGCCTGGTACGGCAAAATGTACTGCGGCCCGATATCTTCCAGCGCCTTGGCTTGGCCCACGGTGGTGCGGCCTGTGCGCAGCACAAAGCTGCGAATGGGACGGCCTTTGAGGGGGGAAGCAGTGTCTGTGAGAGGCGGCGCACTCTCGGCTGGCGCCGCGCTGAGAGGCGGGGCAGGCGGCAGGCTGGGAGACGGGTTGGAGGAGGCGCTAGGCTGTGGCAGGGTCATGGCGTGATTGTAAAAGCCAAGCGTGCATCCATTCTTGCAGCGCTTGCATCAAGTCGCTAGAGCTCGGTGGAAGGCCTAAACGTTTGGCTGCTAAATTCAGCGCCACCAACGGCTGCGACAAGTCCAAGGCAATAGCCTCGTTTTGCTTGGACAGCTTGTGCCCGTCTGCCGCCAGTACCAGTGGCGTGTGCAGGTACTGCGGCGTGGGGTAACCCAGGGCGCGTTGCAACAAGATTTGCCGGGCCGTGTTGTCGGCCAAATCTTCCCCGCGCACGATGTGGGTAATACCCTGCGCTGCGTCGTCCACTACCACGGCCAGTTGATAGGCCCACAGGCCGTCAGCGCGCTTGACGACAAAGTCGCCGACCTCGTTTTCTACATCTTGCTGTTGTGTGCCCAGACGCCTGTCATGCCAAGGGATGAGCGTATTTGCTATGTTTACAGTAGCTTCTCCCGCGATATTCTGTTGGGCTAGAGCCTCATTTGCCTTGTAAATACGGGTATCAAAGCGCCACGCACGCGCGCTTTTGCCGTGCAGGCCAGCGCGGCAGGTGCCGGGGTACACCAGCTCTGCGCCGCGCGGCTTGCTTGGCATATTGTGGGGCGATGCATCGCCTTGCGCGGGCATTGAAGCATCTCTGCGCGCCTGTAAGGCTACTTCAATGTCTTTGCGCGAACAGCCGCAGGGGTAGACGGCTCGGGTTTGAATCAGCTTGTCCAAAGCTGCTTGGTAATGCGCGCCGCGCTGTGACTGGTACAGCGGCGCTACATCGCTTACCAGGCCGCACACGGCTAGCTGCCGTAGAATTTCTTGGTCTGCACCAGGCACGCAGCGCGGGGTGTCTACATCTTCGATGCGCACCAGCCAGGTGCCATAGTGCGCCCGAGCGTCTAGCCAACTGGCCAACGCGGCTACCAGCGAGCCTGCGTGCAAAGCGCCAGTAGGCGAGGGGGCAAACCTACCGATGTAGTGAGGTATGGCCCCCACGTTCGTCACTTCGTGTACTTCACTGCCCCCCGAGGGGGCTCTCCTTGCTTGGGGCGGCCCGGCGCTGCGGTGTATGGCCCCCACGTTCGTCACTTCGTGTACTTCACTGCCCCCCGAGGGGGCCTTCGCGCCTTGGGGCGGCCCGGCGGCGCTCATGCTGCCCGTCTCAATCGCTGGTTACTTGGCGGCTAGCGCCAGCTCCAGCCCGCTGACGAATGCGTCTTCTACGCGGTGGCCAATACACCAGTCGCCGCATACGCCCAGGCCGGTTTTGGCGTCCCACAGGTATTTTTTACCCAGCGGGGTTTCGGTTTTGGCAAAGCGCCAGCGGTGTACTTCGGCGTAGTCGGGCTCGGAGCGGATGCCGGTGATTTCGGCGAAGGCTTTGAGCAGCTTGGCTTTAACGCGGGGTGCGTCATCTTCCAGGTGCTCGCGGCTCCAGTCGGCGCTGGCTTGCACCGTCCAGCGCTCCAGCGCCTGGCGGCTGGGCTTGGACGACTCACGGGCCAGCCAAGCCACGCGGTGGTGGGTGCTGCGGGCGGCGTTCCACTGCGGGCCTAGCGCCACTGGAGGAGAGTTGGGTTTGATGGGCAGGGCACTTGGGAAGGCCAACATCAATGTCCAGCACGGTGCCACCACTACTTTGTCCAAGGCTTTCACCCAAGCTGGATGGTGCTCTGAATTGTGCAGCAGCTCGCGCGCTTGAAAGCTGGGCATAGCGAGGATCACCTGGTCAAAGCCGCTGAACACGGCGTCTTTGTCTTGGGCGTCTACCGCGTTAAGTTGCCAGCCCTTGGTGGTATGGGTAATGCGGTGCACGCGGGTGCTCAGCTGCACGCGGCCAGCTTTGACCAACGCACCTGCACAGTGGGCAGCCAAGGTGTTCATGCCCGGCTGGCCTACCCAGTGCGGCTCGGCGGTAGGCAACGCTGCAGCAGCGATGCGGCCAGTGGCGTCAAGTACACGCACGGCGTTGGCTGCCCATGGGCGTGCAACATTAGGGGCCGTGGCCAGCGCCCATTGCATGAGGGTGCGAAAGCGGGCGTCGCGCACGGTGAAGTACTGCGCGCCATGGTCAAAGCTGCCAAACTCGGTGCTTTTGGTGGCCATGCGCCCCCCAAAACCTCGGTTTTTGTCAAACAGCGTGACACTGTGGCCCGCTTGCGAGAGGGTGCGTGCGACGGTAATGCCTGCCAAGCCTGCACCGACGATGGCGATGGTTTTATTTTTGGATGTTGTCATGTCCACCACTCTACACGCAATTTAGGCGTTCGCCATAACGCAGAGGCTTTGGAGCCGCTTATTTATCGGGCCATGCTTGGCGTGTGCGGATATGCAGACGTTGGATTTAGCTTGGACGAGTGGCAGCAGCTTGGGTTGGAGCACCGGGCATCGGGCCCCTGCTTGCTGGTACACCCTGGCGCTTGGTGTGTACGCCCCGGCGCTAGGGTTGGAAGGCTTTGCGGCTATCCCCCGCGTTGGCCTGGGGCCAACTGCTCCTTTACGCCGCTACGCCGTCCAATCCAAGGGCCCGGGCAGCTAGTGGGGTGGGCATGCGGTGGTGCAAGACATGACAGCTGGAACGATGGTGTCTCATTGGCGGTGAAGCACCCGCCAAGCCCGAAACAGAATGTCCGCACCAGCGATGGAACGCCCGCCATATCTGCAAGATCAGGTCGGTGGCGCATTTAGCGTAGCGGCATAAAGGCGGAGCAGTTGGCCCCAAGGCCAACGCGGGGGGCAGCCGCGTAGCGAAGTGCGCCGCTGGCCTGGTCCCGTACAAAAACCAAGCTACCACCGTGAGCGCTATCATCCACCCTGCTACACGGGACACCCATAGCGCTACATATTCAGTAGCTTCTCCCGCGATATTCCAGAGGGCTACAGCCTCGTTAGCATCTATAAATAATGTCAAAATGACCGGTTTTGCACAAGTTGCGAGTGTTTTGGACACCGAGGAGCGTAAAAACCGCTAAAAACAACCGTTTGTCAGATACCTATCTGGCTGCAATCCAATAGAATAGTGCGGGAACAGCTATCAAATATATAGTAAGTACTTGCAGATCGTGTGCAAGTATTTGAGCGCAACAGTGGTCCCGCCGCGCCTGGCCGAGCGCTTTCGCGCCCACCTGCCTAATTCCCTGCTGACAAAACAGCTATTTTGACAGTGCTGCGGCTCAAAGTCTTGAGTTTCCTATAATTTCAGTAATTATTGAAAATTAAGGAATCGCATGAATCTCACCCCTTTGGCCCAAAGCTTTGTATTGCATTTCGGAGAGATGGGCAGCCGCTGGGGCATTAACCGCACGGTGGGGCAAATTTACGCGCTGCTGTTTGTCAGCGAAAAGCCGCTGAACGCGGACGAAATTGCCGAGGCGCTGGCGTTTTCGCGTTCTAACGTGAGCATGGGGCTCAAAGAGCTGGACTCTTGGCGACTGGTGCGCTTGCAGCATTTGCCCGGTGACAGGCGAGAATATTTCTCGGCCCCTGAAGACGTGTGGGCCATCTTTCGCACGCTGGCAGACGAGCGGCGCAAACGCGAGATTGACCCCACCCTGAGCATGCTGCGCGACGCGCTGCTGGTCACCCCCACCAACCCGCCCGACATGTTCGCACAAAAACGCATGGGCGATATGCATGAGCTGATCGAGCTGGTGACCAACTGGCTGACCGATGTGCAAAAGCTCGACGAGCACACGCTGCGCCAGTTGATGAAGCTGGGCGCAGCGGCGCAAAAGTTTTTGGAGATCAAGGAGAAGCTGGGCTTGGGTGGGCGCAAGTCGGCTGAGGTTTGAGGTTTTTGGAGGCTTGAAGAGGGGGATTGAAGAGGGGATTTTTTGAACGCAGAGGGCGCGAAGGTTACGCAGAGAGCGCAGAAGAAGAGGGAGAAAAAGAAGACAAAAAAAGAAAAGAGAAAAAGAAAAATTGAAAAAAAACAAAAAAATAAATTAATGAAGAGAAGTAGAGCCGGAAGAAAAGAAAAAAGTTAACTCGTAACCACTAATTTTAGAAAGCCTGGAATTCATTGTGAATTTGATTGTTGGTATTCATTTTGTATTTTTTTGGTATCTTCTTTTTTGCGCCCTTTGCGAAACCTTTGCGCCCTCTGCGTTCAAAAAATCCCCGCTCCCTCTCTTCCCCTTTTCCCAAGTCCCGCACCATCCCGAGCAAAGCGTTAATTGAAGGAACACAGCCATGACGGACACGTTCGATCCCCTGATCCTGCACCGCATCCAGTTTGCGGCCAATATCAGTTTTCATATTTTGTTCCCCACCATCACCATCGCGCTGGCGTGGGTGCTGCTTTTTTTCAAGCTCAGATTTAACGCCACCCAAGACAGCAAATGGATGCAGGCCTATGGCTTTTGGGTCAAGGTATTTGCGCTCACCTTCGCCTTGGGTGTGGTCAGCGGCATCACCATGAGTTTCCAGTTTGGTACTAACTGGCCGGGCTTTATGAAGACGGTGGGCAATATTGCCGGGCCGCTGTTGGCCTATGAGGTGTTGACGGCGTTTTTTTTGGAAGCTACCTTCCTGGGCATCATGCTGTTTGGCATGCAGCGCGTGAGCAACCGGGTGCATACGCTGGCGACGTTTTTGGTAGCCTTTGGCACCAGCATGTCGGCGTTTTGGATACTGGCGCTCAACTCGTGGATGCAAACCCCGCAAGGTTTTGAGATGCGGCCCGACCCGCAAACCGGCGCTTTGGTGGCCTACGCCACCGACTGGTTTGCCATTATTTTCAACCCCTCTTTCCCCTACAAATTCGCCCACATGATGACGGCCTGCTTTGTCACCGCCTCGTTCATGGTGGCCGGCATCAGCGCCTACCGCTGGCTGCGTGGCGACCGGGTGCCTAGCGTGCTGGCCACCCTGCGCACCGGCGTGGTGATGGCGGCGGTGCTGGTGCCGCTGCAAGTGGTGATTGGCGATTTGCACGGCCTGGCCACCTTACGCCACCAGCCCGCCAAGCTGGCCGCGATGGAGGGCATATGGCAAACCCAGAAGGGTGCCGGCGCAGTGCTGTTTGCACTGCCCGATGAACAAACCCGCTCCAACAAATACGAAATTGCCATCCCCAAGCTGGCCAGCCTGTACCTCATGCATGACATCAACGGTGAGGTCAAAGGCCTGGACGAGTTCAAAGGCAAGCACCCGCCCGTAGCGCCTGTGTTTTGGGCCTTTCGCGTGATGGTGGGAACGGGGCTGCTGATGCTGGCGGTGGGCTGGCTTGGCGCCTGGCAGCTCAAAAGGCAAGGCGAACTCAAACCTTGGCTGGCCCGTGTGCTGGTGGGCATGACATTTGCGGGCTGGGTGGCCACCCTGGCGGGCTGGTACGTGACCGAGATTGGCCGCCAGCCCTATTTGGTGTACGGCGTGCTCACCACCGCGCAGGCAGCGGCCGACATACCCACGCCCATGCTGGCCAGCACCTTGACCCTGTATTTTCTGGTGTATGCGGCTCTGCTGGTGGCCTATGTGTCGGTGGTGTTCCACATGGCGCGCAAGGCGGGGTACGCAGCGCCAACGGCTCAGGCAGCGCCTACGGTGCATGCTGCGAGCTTTGGATTGTCTGGTGTCAAAACGGCTGCACCATGATGGTATTTTTTTCGATTTGGGTGCCTCATTTTTTGCGCTTTTTGCGTTATATCTCCGATGGCAGTCGGCCCCACTGCGTCACTATTTTTCAAGGAGCTTTCCGTGCACGCTTTAACCACCTTTAACGACTGGTTGCCCGTCATCTTCATGGCGGTGATGGGCCTGGCCATGCTGGCCTATGTGGTGCTGGACGGCTACGACCTGGGCGTGGGCATCTTGCTGCGCCGCGCGGGCACAGAGGACAAAGACGTGATGGTCAGCTCCATCGGTCCATTCTGGGATGCCAACGAGACCTGGCTGGTACTGGGGGTGGGTATTTTGCTCACCTGCTTTCCGGCGGCGCACGGAATTATCTTGGGTGCCGTGTATTTGCCGGTCGCACTGATGCTCGTCGGCCTGATCTTGCGCGGCGTAGCGTTTGACTTTCGCACCAAAGCGCAGGCGGGCCACCAGTCATTGTGGAACTCAGCCTTCTACGCAGGCTCGCTGCTGGCCGCGCTGTCGCAGGGCTGGATGCTGGGCAGCTACATACTGGGCTTTAAGGGCGGCTGGGCGGCGCATGCCTTCTCTGCGCTGATAGCGGTGTGTTTGGTAGCGGGTTACGTGCTCTTGGGTGCCTGCTGGTTGGTGATGAAGACCGAGGGGGCGTTGCAACTGCAAGCCGTGCGCTGGGCGCGGGGCGCGTTGTGGCTGACGGCCATTGGAATTGCCGCCATCTCACTGGTTACCCCCTGGCTGAGCCAAGCCATTTTTGACAAATGGTTCAGTTTGCCCTACATCGTGCTGCTGGCACCTGTGCCCTTGGCCACCGCGCTGCTGTTCTTCATCACCGAGCGCAGCCTGCGCCGCCTGCCCACGCGCTTGGCACAAAACAACCACTATGGCGAGTGGGTGCCGTTTGCTTGCACCGTGGGCAACTTTTGCCTGGCGTTTTACGGCTTGGCCTACAGCCTGTTTCCGTACCTGGTCGTAGGGCGCATGACAGTGTGGCAGGCCGCCAGCGCACCAGAGTCCTTGCGCATTATTTTTGCAGGTGCGGCAGTGGTTTTGCCGGTCATCGTTGGCTACACCGTGTTCAGCTACCGCGTGTTTCGCGGTAAAACCCGTGCGCTCACGTATTCAAGCTGACCATCGTGCATCATAGGCTTTGATAATGGCTGCTCTAGACAGCCGCCGTAGCCTAGGATAGCGTCAAATCAAGCAGCCTTGCCTGCGGCGGTTTTGCGCGCTGCGACGCTCGCACGCTTTGCCTTGGCAGTGACGGCGGTATCACCAGCCACTTTGCGTGCCAGTACGGCAGATTTTTCTTCCATCTGCGCTGCGAAGGTGCCGAGCACCAGCACGCCTGGCAAAGATGCCTGGGCCAATGTGCTCAAAGCGGTCACGCCGGTTTTTTCTTCAAACAGGCTGGCGTTAGCGGCTGCGCGCTCTACGCCAGCACCTGCCAGCTTGACCATCTGGTTGACTACATCTTGCGCGCCATTGGTGGTGAGCGCCAAACGCTTGGTGGTGTAGCCACTGACCATTTGCTGCGCAAAGGTGGCGTTTTTGGCGGTCTCGTCGGACAGCTGTGCACGCGAGGCTTTGAACGCGTTGTTCCAGCGCTGCTCTAGCAGGCCTACCACACGCTCGCCGCCCACGCGGTAAGCTTGGATCACATTTTTAGCCGTGTTGCCGCTCGAGGCGATCACGTTGGTTGCTACGGTAGAGAGTGTTTGGGTACGCATGTTGTTTCCTTCAGGTTGAATAGGCTCGGTACGGTGATTGTCCGAACTTTCCCTAGTGAACGCGAACTAACAGGCTAGGGAGATGACTCCAGTGCGCGTTTCAGCTGGCTTTTCCAAAGGCACGCCCTGTCAGCGTATCCAGGGCTAGGCGGGTTTTATCGACGCTGTAACGCAGACTGGCTAACAAGTCTGGACAGGACTTTTCTTGACCACCCGCGCTAGCTTGTTCGGTTTGGCTCAAAGCATGGCCCAAATGGGTAAAGCCCATTAGCATACAGACCCCTTTGAGCTGGTGCGCCAGTCTTTTGGCTTCTGGCAAGTTACCTGCGTTCATAGCTGCCTCTATCGACGTGATGTCATTGTCGTCCCGATCAAAAATGGCCTGCAGTTGCTTGTCTATCGTGGCTGCTGGCATCAGGTCGACAAATTCCTGGTAAATCTCGGTGTTGATCCACTCGTCTGTGGTGGGGCTTTGCGCTGGTTTGGTATCAGGTGCTGGCTCGCAAGATCTACTGGGCAGCGAATGGGCAGGGGGTAATGGAGCGCCATCCACACAGCGGGCCAGTACTTTGCGCAAGTCATCAGCTAGCAACGGCTTGGTAATGAACTCATTGGCCCCGGCATCAAGGGCCGCTTGACGCGTATTGTTCAAGACGTCAGCAGAGACAATCACTATTTTGGTGTTTGCGGCGGGGCCGTGGAGTTGCCTGATGGCGCTGGTGGCCTGGAAGCCGTCCATCAGGGGCATGTGCAGATCCATTAACACTACGTCAAATGCTTGCTGTCCAATGTGTGCCAAACTTTGCACGCCGTTTTCACAGCAGACTGTGGTGTGCCCCATTTGCTCCAGTAATATGGACAAGTATTTTATATTTACGGGGTGGTCGTCTACTACCAGAATTTTCAGTTTTCGGAGCTGAACCGCGCTACTCGGATGAGCTTGGTTGGGTGCACTGGCTGGATGCAGCGGCAGCAACAAAGTGAACAGTGAGCCGCCCCCCAATTGGCTTTGAGCGGCGACACTACCACCCATCATATGGGCTAAATTTTGCGAAATTTCCAAACCTAATCCCGAGCCGCCGTAGCGGCGCTGGGTCGACAAGTCAGCTTGATGGAACCGGGAAAACAGGTTTTCAAGGGTTTTCTCGTTCATGCCAATGCCGCTGTCCTGCACTGTGATGCGCATGCCGGTGGGTTCCCCGGTTCCGTGAGGTGTTTGCAAAGTTGCTTCCACCACGACGCCGCCTGCATCTGTAAATTTAATTGCATTGTTGAGTAAGTTGATCAGTATTTGGCTCAATCGCGTGGAGTCGGCTTCGATCCATTGGGGCAAATCCTCTGACACATGTATTCGAAGATCAATGGCCTTTTCCTGAGCTGATGCCGCCAGCATGGCTTCTACTTGGTACACGAGGGCGCGCAGATTCACCGGCGCTGTGCGCAGTTTAAGTGCACCAGTGTCAATGGTAGAGATATCAATAATATCGTTCAGCACGTTTAGCAGATGCTGCGCAGAGCTCATGGCTGTGCTGGTGTAGTCTTGTTGCGTGTGGGACAAAGAGGTACTTGACAACAAATTAAGCATGCCCAGCAGACCTTGAAACGGTGTGCGCAGCTCATGGCTCATATTGGCCAGGAACACGCTTTTAGCATGGTTGGCCGTGTCTGCCCGACGACTGGCTTGGTGCAGGCGACGCGTGAACTTGGTCAGCTCCAGGTTGTGCAGCCGTTGTCTGCGTACGTACAGCACAAAGCCGATCAACGCGCCCGACAAAATCAGCCATTGCAACGCCGCAAATACCAAGATGTAAGAGCTTTGAGTTCCAATCGTTGCATTGCGAGCATCAATTTCTTTACTGACTGTGTTGGTGGAAAAATTCGTCAAATCGCGTAACAGCTCCTCATCCGTGTTGGCTTGTCGCAGCAATTCTTTGAGGGTGTCGGGTTGGATCGGGCGCGAGTTCAAACCTGCGATCACGGGGTCTGCTTTTTTTATAAACAACTCCAGCGCATGCGCCACGCCAAGGTATTCTTTCGTGCTGCGCAGATAGGCCAGTGAAGGGCTATTTTTAACCAGATCAAAACGGCTGTAAAGAATGTCATAGCGCAAAACCAGATCGTGCAGCACACCGGGTTCGGAGTTCTCTATCGCGTTACGTAAGGCTGTGCGCAAGCGACTGTGTTCCCGCTCAAACTGGTATGTAATCGACTGTACAGAGTCCACCCGGCTTTGGGCTGTCACTTGCCTCAGTTGCCTTTTTTGCAGCTGAATCGTCAGCAACGGAATCACGGTCAAAATTAGTGAAAAAGTAATCAACACGGCCAGCGATGCCGCATTGATTTTTAACCGGGGTAAAAATCGGGTTTTACGCTTGGCGGGGTGCACAGTGGCCATCGCTCGAACATAATGCGTAGGCGTTACTCAACGCTTAACGCTTTGAGTTGCCAAATGCTGCGGCTGTAGTAGGTTAAGTTTTTCAGCTCTGCCGCGCTGTCAAAAGGGTACATGACAAATAGGGGCCCCTTTTCGCGCACGCCAATTGTTTTACCATCGACTTGGCGCGCCAAAATCACGTCGTATTTCAGGGCATCTTGCATGGGGATGCTGATTTTGTAGTCGTTCAGCGCGGTGGCCTTGATGCTGGTGCCACTGGCCTTGAGCGCCTGCAATACGTCTCTGAGCAACGGGCCGGTGAATTTGGTGGGCTCTTTAAACCATGGTGTGGAGGTGACAAAACTTTTTTGTGGCAAAGCGTCGAGCAGGTCCGCATCAAACAGCGCGGCATCGGCTGTGTTTTTGACACCAATATTGCCATTGACGGTGAGCAACACCTGCCCCTTGGGCGCAGCGGCAGGCAGCTCAAAAGCGCCGCCCATTTGCATGTAGCCCGCAAATAAGGCCAAAAATAGCCAGTTGCGAACCGAAAATTTGGAGGGTTGGGCAGTCATAACGGTATTGTAAATAACTGGTTGGCGGTTTCGCAATAGGGGGTAGTTCTTATCTTTTAGGCGGTACATCATGGTAGGCGCCAGGCTCTAATCCTTGCAAGGTGTAAGGCCCTATCGCAGCGCGAACCAACCGCAGCGTAGGCAGGCCTACTGCGGCGGTCATGCGCCGCACTTGCCGGTTACGCCCCTCGGTGATGCACAGCTCTAACCATGCGGTAGGCTTGGCAGCGCGCACGCGTATAGGCGGGTCGCGTGGCCACAGCGCAGGTGGTGCCTCCATCAGCCGTGCACTGGCAGGGCGGGTCGGGCCGTCGTTTAGCTGTACACCGCTTTGCAGGGCTGCTAGGGCTGCTTCATCTGGCACACCCTCTACCTGCACCCAGTAGGTTTTTTCCATCTTGTAGCGCGGGTCGGCTATGCGCGCTTGTGTGGGGCCGTCGTTGGTTAGCAGCAGCAGGCCCTCGCTGTCCGCATCCAGCCTGCCAGCCACATACACGCCGGGGAGGTCGATAAAGTCTTTCAGCCCCCTCCAACGCCCTTCTGGTGTGAACTGGCTGAGCACACCGTAGGGTTTGTTAAACCGAATCAGGCGCGGTGCGGCGCTGTGGGCGGACGCAGCGGATGGTAATGGGCGAGCGGGCATACGCTGGGAATTTTAAGGCATTTAGGCCTTTAGCCCAATAAAATATTGTGGAAGCAGCTATTAATTGCGTAGCTAAAGTAAGCTGACTTGGCGTTAGGGATTTCAACTGTAAGCGGGCTTTTTCTTGACTGGTTTAGTGATGGGTGCCTTGGTAGGCGCAGATACCTTTTTCGTTCTTGCTTTTTTTGCTGCCGTGCCCGCTAATTTGGTGGTGGGTTTAGCGGCAGATTTAGCGGCGATTTTGGCGGCAGCTTGTGTTGCAGCTTTGGAGGCCACTTTAGACGCGACTTTAGTGCCTGCTTTCGCAACGGTACTGGGTGATTTTCTCTTGTTGGCTGGCGTTGTGGGTGCTGCCGTTTTAATAGTCTTTGCGTTACTTGGCAGGTCACTGGCACTGCGCTTCTCGCTTGCGAGCGGCGCAGTTTTGGAGCGTTGCTTGACGGGTTTTATTTTGGTTGTGGGCACAGCCATAGGTTCGTCCATTTCCAATCCAAACACATCGGCCAATGCCGCGTCGTCCAGTACTTTGCTGGAGGTGGGCTGTTTGCCTTGGGCTTGCAGGCCGCTGCCCGCTTGCGCTACCAGGTCCTTAGCCTGCACCTGACGCAGCGTAAACAGCAGGTCGGGCTGCTGGTCCAGCCGTGCGCCCACGCCGTACATGACGGCAGCAATGTGTTTGCACATTCCGGCAGAGTCTGGGCAGTCGCAAGTGAAGCGGATTTCTTTGGGCGAGGGGAACAGGCCGGTCAATGGTTTGCAGATGCGCTCCATCACCGGCTTGGCCAGTTTGCCTTGCAGCAAATCTACCAAGGTGTCGATAGAGCTTGCGCAGTCCGTGCAAATGGCTTGCCACTGTGCGGTGGGCACCTGGGTGATGCTGACATCCACGCTGTACAGGCTGCTGCCCATCACCAGTGCCTGCACGGTGTTGGCTTTGATTTGCAGGTCGATCACCGAGCCGTTGCGCACATAGGTGCGGCCACGCGGCAGGCGGTTGGCGTAATCGCTGTAGGCCTCCAGGTTGTCGCACCAGGCTTTACCCCAAAAGGTTTTGGCCACCGCGCCACGGTAGGCCTCGATGGGCGTGTAGCTGGCCCCGGCCTTTTTGGCCTTGGCGGCGGCTTTCTCCGCCTTGGCGCGGCGCTCGGCCACGGATACGTATGCCGGATAGTAACTGCCCCAATAGCCCATGAATGTCTCCGTTAGTTTTCTTGCGCCGCATGGATGTCCAGTTGCACCAGGTCCAGCAGCTCTTTGTCGTTCATCTCGGTCAGCAGCAGCTCGGCCCCGCCTTCGAGTACGTCGGTCACCAACTGCTGTTTGGATTCTATAAGCTGGTTAATGCGGTCTTCTACTGTGCCGCGACAAATAAATTTGTGTACCAGCACATTGCGCTGCTGGCCGATGCGGTAGGCGCGGTCGGTGGCCTGGTTTTCTACGGCGGGGTTCCACCAGCGGTCAAAGTGGATCACATGAGAGGCCGCGGTGAGGTTCAGGCCCGAGCCGCCTGCCTTGAGCGAGAGTACAAAAAACGGTGTCAGCTCGTCGTCCTGAAAACGCTTGACCAGCTCGCGCCGCTTGGCCACGGGCGTGCCGCCGTGCAGCACCAGGCCTTCGCGGCCAAAGATGGTGCCTAAAAATGCCGCCAGCGGCGCAGTGGTCTCGCGGAACTGGGTGAACACCAGCAGCTTTTCTTGCTTGGCTGCTATCACCTCGGCCAGCTCGCGCAGGCGGGCAAACTTGCCGCTGTCGGCGGCCTGCCACGCTGCGTCGCCCAGCCATTGCGAGGGGTGGTTACAGATCTGTTTAAACCGCATCAGGTAGGCCAGCACGATGCCTCTGCGCGCGATGCCATCGGACTCCTCCAGCGCCTTGGCCAGGTCTTTGACGCTGGACTGATACAGCGCTGCTTGGGCGGGGCTGAGATGGCACCAGGCCTGCACTTCGGTTTTATCCGGCAGGTCGGAGATGACGCGCTTGTCGCTTTTGAGCCTGCGCAAAATATAGGGCTGCACCAACGCGCGCAGCGGGCCAAAGTGCTGGGTCTCGGCCAGGCGTTTGGTGAAGTCGCTAAACACTTTGCCTGTGCCCAAGAGGCCGGGGTGGGTAAAGTCAAACAGGCTCCACAGATCGGACAGGCGGTTTTCTACCGGCGTGCCAGTCAGCGCGATGCGTGACTGGGCCGTGAGCTTTTTGACCTGCTGGGTTTGCTTGGCGCTGGGGTTTTTCAAAGCCTGCGCTTCGTCGGCCACGGCCAAGCGCCAGGACATGCCGGTGAGGGCTGGCAGCTTGAGCAGGGTGCCGTAGCTGGTGATGACCAGGTCGGCGTTGGCTAGCTGCTGCGCGTCCAGGCTTTTCATCTGCGCGCTGGGCATGGCCGATGGGTGTACCACCAGGATGCGCAGTGACGGGGCAAAGCGCTCGGCTTCGGCCGCCCAGTTGGCCAGCAGGGAGGCGGGGGCTATCAGCAGGCTGGGCGTGTTGTGCGTTGCGCCCTTGCTGGTTTTTTTAGAGACTGCGTTTGCCGAGTTGCCCGCAGCGAGCGCCTCGCGTTTCAGCACTAGCAGCAGGGCCAGCACCTGGATGGTTTTGCCCAAGCCCATGTCGTCGGCCAGGCAGGCACCCAGGCCTAGCTGGGTGAGCAGGTAGAGCCAGCGCACGCCCGCCTGCTGGTAGGGGCGCAGCGTGGCTTTGAGTTCTGGGCCGGGGTTGACTTGCGCCAAGCCCTCAGGCTGGCGCAGGCCGCGCAAGGTCTCGGCCAGCCAAGGGCCCGCGCTGACCTCAGACCATTGGGCATCGTCCGGCTCTACACCGTGGTCGATGGCGGCACTAGACAGCAGGCGCATGGCCTGCGCAAAGGGCAGGCCATCGGCGGCGGCTTGCTCCACCGCTTTAAAGCGCTCCAGCATGCGCGTGAGCTTTTTATGGTCGATCTGCACCCACTGGCCGCGAATCAGTTGCAGGCCATCGCTTTGCTTGAGCAGGCTGCGCAGGTCAGCAGCATTCAGCGTTTGGCCGTCTAGCGTGACTTCCATATTGAAATCCAGCAACGCGGCCATGCCCAACTGCGACGGCGGCGCTGCGCCAATACTGGCCTTGACCATGGGCTGGCTGGGCCGCCCGCGCTGCCAGTTGCTGGGGGTGCGCACCACAATGCCTGCGGCCTCCAGCTTGGCTACATCGGTCAAAAACTGCAGCGCCTCGGGCGGGCTCCATCGTAGGGGGTGGTAAATCTCGTTGCCCTGCACCATGGCTTTTAGCCAGTCGCACTGCTCTGCCGCGCGCTGCACAGGCAGCAGGAGGGACAGCAGTTGCTGGCGGCTCTTGCCATCGGAGAACTCGGCCAGCGCCTTGGACAGAGGCAGGTGCTGCGCCTTGCCGTGGGCTGAGAGGCGCGAGGTGTAGGTGGCTAAAAAGGCAAACGGCGCGTCTGGGTCTTTGCGGTTTTCGGCCAAGTTGAAGACCACCCGTCCAACCAGGTTCCAGGCCGGGTGGCGCTGCTTTAAGAAGTCTTGCAGGGCTAACTTTGAGGCAGCAAGGTCAGCATGCAGCGCTGCGTCCAGCGCGTGCCACAGCCTGCTTAAGACGTCTGCGCTGAGGTACTCCACGCCTTGCATTGGCGGGGCATCGGCGATCCACTGTTCCAGCGCGGCGGCATCGGGCAGCGCCACAGCTATTTCGCCGTCTTGCGGGGTAGCGCACAGCAGCGTCATATAGCGCACCGCAAAGTCGCGCCACCAGGCCCAGGCGGGGGGCAGGGCGCTGGCTACCTCGATGCTGCCCAGGTGCAGCAAGGCATGTCCTGCGCCGAGTTGGAGTGCTTGGCCGAGCTGTGCCTGCAATGCTGTAGGCAGGGGCGGGGCATCTTCCATGCTGGCGGCATGCAAGCTGCCATGCGGTGTGAGCAAGGGCGCCAGATGGGCGGTGGGGGCTGAGCTTGCAGAGATAGAGGGGGCGACTTCGGTCATATGCAAAGCTGGGTTGGACAAATGCAGGGCAGTTTAACGCGACTTGATACGCGTCGAAAAATACGTCACTATCACCGTCTGTCACGCGCCACCGCGTACCGTGAACTGACGCCATTGCTGGCAGCCGGGCTGTGGATGAAAACAGGGCGGGGCAAGGCCACGCGTTATGCCTTTGTGTCACGCCCTTAGCCTGGGTCCTGGCGTTTTTCCAAAATCAGCAGCGCAATGCCGCCCAGTATCGCGGTGGAGGCCAGCAGCATGGTGAGTGTCAGGCTTTCGCCCAACAGCGCCACACCGCCCAGCGCGGCGATGACGGGGACGCTGAGCTGCGCCGTGGCAGCTTGGGTGGCCTTGAGCGCGGGCAGGGCTTGGTACCACAGGGCGTAGCCCAGGCCCGAGGCCAGTGCGCCCGATACTGCGGCCAGCGCCAAACCCGTAGCGTCCCACGCCAGGCTGGGCCACATCAGCGCATTGAGCAGCAACGCCAGCGGCACGGTGCGCATAAAGTTGCCTGCCGTCACTTGGCTGGGGCTGGCCGTGGCCAGGCCGTGCGCGCGCTTGCCTTGCAGCGTGTACACGCTCCAGGCCAAGCCCGCGCTCACCATCAACAGCGCGCTGACCAAGCTGGGCGCTACCAGCCCGGGCAACATCAGCACCAGCAGCCCGGTCAAGGCCAGTGCAAAGCCGAGCATTTGCAGCTTGCTTAAGCGCTCGCCCTTCGCTATTGCATAGCCCATCATGCTGGCCTGCACAGAGCCAAACAGCAGCAGCGCACCCGTGGCGGCAGACATGCTGACATAGGCGTATGAAAAACATGCTGCGTAGGCAAACAGCGCGCAGGCTGATAACCAGTCGCCACCCCGCACGGTGCTTGTAGCACCCATAGTGCCTGAGCGGCTGAACAAGCTGGCCCAGCCCGAGCCACTTTGCAACTGCACTACCAGCCACAGCATGCAGGCACCCGAGAGCATGCGTACGCTGGTGAAGGTGGCTGCGTCAATGCTGGTGTTTTTCAGTGCCATGCGGCACAGCAGCGAATTGCCTGCAAAGGCCAGCATGGACAGGGTAACTAGCAAGGCCAAGCGCAGGCGGGTCATGGTCTTACACCACGCCCGCTTCACGCAAACTGGCGATCTGCGCCACCGCATAGCCCAGCTCGGCCAGTATCTCGTCGGTATGCTCGCCTAGCTGCGGCGGCGGGCGCGTAAATGGCGTAGCGTTGGCCGACATATCCACTGGATGGGGGGTAAGCGGGAAGGGCTGGGCCATGCCGCCAAAAGGGCGGGGTGTGATCAGGCCGGTGGCTTGGACGTGTGGGTCGTCCAGCGCCTCTTGCGGTGAGTAGACCGGGCCGCTGGGAATCTTGGCTTGGGCCAGTGCCGCCAGTACGGCCTCGCGGGTTTGGTTTGTGCACCAGGCTTGCATCACGGCGCTGATTTGGGCGCTGTGCTCGCCGCGCAGCACGTCGCTGGCAAAGCGTGGGTCGATCTTCATCTGCGGCGCGCCCACCAGGTCGCACCAGCGGTCAAACATGGCTTGGCCCACGGACTGCACCAGCAGCCAGCCGGTTTGGGTTTTAAATACATCGCCGGGGCCACCCAGATAGCCACGGTTACCTTGCGGGATGCGGTTGGGTTTTTTGACCGCTTGCTCGATCAGTACCGAGTTGCCCATGATCAGCGCCGAGCGCAGCAGCGAGCCTTCTACCAACTGCCCTTTGCCCGATTTTTCGCGTGCCCACAGCGCGGCCAGCGTGCCCATGGCGCAGGCCTGGGCGGTGGAAAAATCGACATAGTTGGCCGCCGTGCGCGCCGGTGCATCAGGCGTGCCCGACATGTACATGCTACCGCTCATGGCCTGGCCCACGCCGTCAAAGCCCAGGCGCTGGCTGTAGGGGCCGCCCGCACCATAGGCCGTTACCGCAGTGAGCACGATGCGCGGGTTCAGCGCCGATAAGGTCTCGTAGTCCAAGCCCAGTTGCTTGAGCGTGGCGGGCGGTAAATTGGCCACCACCACGTCAGCCGTTTTGACCAACTGGCGCACAATTTCGCGCCCCTCTGGGCTGGCTAAATCCAATGTGAGGCAGCGTTTATTGCGGTTCATTTGCAGGTACAAGCCGCCTTCGCCGGTGTCGGCTACGTGCGGGATGTAGCGGTCTTCACCGCCCTCCACGCGCTCGATGCGGATGACATCGGCCCCGTGGTCACCCAGCAGGGCGGCGCAGTAGGGGCCTGCGATAAAGCGGCCAAAGTCTAGAACACGGATACCGGTTAGTAAGCTCATATTTGTTTATCCAAAGTACGACCAATGTAATGCAAACGGCGGGGGCATCCGCGGAGCTGAGTGCACCATCGACCAGCTTCCGTACAAGACTGTGGAAGGCAAACTCTTGCACCAGCCCTTTTTTCCCCGCCGAGCAGCTTCACCAAAACTATTACCAGAAAAACCCGGTGCGCTACAAGTACTATCGCACCAGCTGTGGGCGCGATGCGCGGCTTAAGCAGCTATGGGGCCGCCCGGCGGCGCATTAGGCGCTACAGGCCTGGCTGCGCCTGTCAATCAACCTCATTGCACGCAGGCTTTATCCCTGGCGATGAAAAATCCCGCCCGCATCCAAGACTCACGCACGGTGGCGTGCCAGGAGTCTCGCACTTGCGCCAAGGGGCGTTTGAACTCCAAAGCCACTGCAGCCAGTGCGCCATCCACCGAACCCAGCTTTTGTAGCCCGCACAAAAACTGGTAGTGCACGGGATTTAATGGGAAGGTTGCGGTCAGGTAGTTGCGCCGCGCAATAACTACATAGGAGGGATGCGCAGGGGGAAACCCTGGCGAGCGGGCGTGGCGCACCTCGTGGTAGTACCAAGCTACCGGGTAGCGGTACTGGGCTAGCGCCAGGCAAGGCTGTAGCACCAACTGTGCATCGGCCTCGTGACCAGTGGGCCACACTCCACCCTCATGACCGGGTGCGTCGAACAGGCGAAACAGTTCTCGCTCGTAGCGGGCCAGGTCTACCAGGAAGTCGATCCAATCTTCGCGCTCGTCTGCTGCCAGGTCGCGGTCGGGGCGCGACTCTGCCAGCCAGGCGGGCAAGCGTCGGCCCAATTCGTAGAGCGTGTAGGCATCGGAGGGGCAAGCGGCCAGGTATTCTCTGGCAAAGTCATCAAACAGCGGTGCACCTAGAGCGTGCACCATCGCGGGGAACTGCTCGGCCAGGCATTTGGCCAGGCGCAAGATATAGCTGCGCTGGTAGATGGCCAACTGTGCCCGTGCGTCCATCCTAGGTGAGTCAGTCAGCCGCTCGCTGATGCCCTGGGTGCTGCGCGGCTCGCGCAAGGCCTCCAGCATCCAGTGTTGCAGCGCAGGCAAGTTGGCGTTCATGCCATCTCCAGCCGGTTGCTTTGCATCACGCCGGGCACCATGAAGTCCACGGGGGTGGAGATGGAGGCGGACTGCGTACTGGCACTGCTGGTGAGCCGAGAAGGGTCGAAGGCACCCTCCATAACATCACGCGCACGCAACACCTCGCGGTGCATCTGCGCAAAGGGTGGTACATTGCCGTCCCACTCCAGCAGCGTGGAGACACCGCCTGTGCGTTGCCAGGCCAGGCGGTACAGCTCCCACACCGCATCGCACACAGGGCCATCGTGGGTGTCTATCATGTGTGTGCCGCAGTGTTGGTGACCGGCCAGATGCATTTGCACCACCCGCTCGAACGGAAAAGCGTTCAGATAGGCTACAGGGTCGGTACCGGCATTGAAGCAGCTCACATACACGTTGTTGACATCCAAAAGCAGGCCGCAACCGGTCTCGTCGGCCAGGGCGCGCAGAAAGTCTGGCTCGGCGATGGTGGAGTCGCGAAAGCCGATGTAGGTGCTGGGGTTCTCCAAGATGAGCGGACGCTGCAAAATGTCTTGCACTTCATGCACGCGCCGGGCCACGTGGCGCAGCGTCTCTTCGTTGAACGGTAGTGGCAGCAGGTCGTGGCTGTTAATGCCTGCAATGCCGGTCCAGCACAGGTGGTCGGACACCCACACCGCGCGCACGCTATCGGCCAGCCGCTTAAGGCGTTCGAGGTAGCTACGGTGGAGCGGGGCGGTGCTGCCGATGGACATGGACACGCCGTGCAACACCACGGGATAGCGCTCGGCGATCTGGCGCAGCACATGCCCAGGCTGCCCGCCCGAGTCCATGAAATTCTCGGAGATCGCCTCGAACCAGTCTACGGCGGGCCATTCGGCCAAGATATGGTTGAAGTGGCAGTTGCGCAGCCCCACGCCAAGGCCCAGGTTTGGCAGGGCCAGGCGGCTCGTGGGGTCAATCAACCCGCTCACCTTAGGCGCAGCTCCCGGCACCGCTCATGCCGCTGGCACCGCAGGCCGTCATGCCCTGTCCACTGGCTTCAATCCACTCGATGGTAGGGCCGTACTTGAACAGGTCGGCGTTGTTGCTTGCGCCGGGGACTTGAGGTGGGGTGGCTGGCAGCGAGGGGTTCTTGACCACCAGGCTGGGCCAGACATCGATGGTGAATTTTTGCCGCGCGCGTACCCACACGCTCTTGCCACGGTTGACGCCATCGGTGCTAAAGCGCTCGGCGTTGATGGGCGTGGCGCATGAGCCCAAAGACCTGCAATCGTTGGCCCCGGGGGAGTTTTGCTCCTCAGAGGTGCCGTACAGGCCGCAGCCGCCCTGGCTTTTGCACTGGTTGCGCACGTGGCATTGATGGTCAGCAGCGACACCGTTGGCCGGGTCGGCTGGGCTGCTGGCAAAGGCAGTGGAGCAGTAGCCCTGGCCTGCGCAGGCGTTGCTCAGCGTGCGCCCTTGGTTGTGGCAGTGGTTCAGCCCCATGCACGCGTGGCGAATATGGTCTGGCTGGCAGAGGAGGCGTGGGGGTGGCGAGGCCGGGAAGCTGGGTACGCCAGGAAAGCCTGGTACGGTGGGTGGTGTGGGAGGTGTAGTATCAGTCATGTCTTGATCCTCTAGTCATTGGGTGGTTCGGAGGGTGGCAAAGTGCTATTTAGGGCATCCAATATTGGGCCACATCGGGCAGCACGGGTGGCGTCGTGGCGTTGCCCGAGATCATCGTCACAAGCCAGCCGACGGCGCTAAAGCGCGGGTCGTGGGCGTACTTGGTTTCAATGGCCATCCCGAGAGTCGCCATCTCGCCGTGCGCTAAGGCGCGCGAGCTGAACGGGTAATTTTGGAATGAGGGAGCGAGCCGTGCTTTGCCATCTGGGGTGTTGGATGGCGTTGCTGTGGAGTTCACGTAGACCGTTCGCATACCTTGGCAGTACTTGTCCAGCAACCAGATCATCGACATGTGCAGGGTCTGGTTAAAAAAGAGCTTCTGCTGCGGGTCGGGTACTTTGAACAAGGTCTCGGTCATGATCAGCATGTAGGTGTACAGAGCGCTGGACAAATCAACGATGTCGCGGTCGAAGGGGTCTGTGTACCCGGTGTTGTGCAGGGGAACGGGCACCGTAGTGCTAGGGTTCTTGGGAAAATTGAACACCACGCTGCCTAATTCATCAGCCGTGATCGATGGCACGACGGGTTCTGGCGGCAGCGGCAGGGGCGCGATATCGGGCCCCGTCTTTGAGTAACCCGCAAGGTGCGACTGCACTGTCAGAAACTTCCAGTAATGCGAGTATTCACCGTGCGAGGGGTCATCAAACTTGGTGGGGCCAAAACCTTCACCCTCGAAATCTATGGTGGCTATAGCTTGCAATGCCTCTTCGCGACTAGAGATCTGGAGAAGCTGTTTGCTGCCCACGTGGCTATCTTCACGAGAGGCGTACTTGGCAACCTTGGACGCCGAGCCGGGTTGACCGGCGGGTACGGGTGTGTCCATGTTGAAAGCGGCATCGGGGTAGATGGTGTCGATGCTATTGGGCGAGTAGTTGCCGGACTGTATTTGGTACTTGCGGTTGCCGTGGAAGTCGCTGTCGCTGATCCAATGGGAGGAGATGATGCAGCGGGCAAATGAATAGATCTGACCAATCGTCTGCCAATCCGCGCCTTCAGGTTTGGCGTCCGCAGGGGCTGGGTATTCAATGAGCAAAAACTGTCTCAGATGCGCTTCGCTTAAAGAGGCGAGGTCAATTGCTGCACGGCCACCGCTGGGCCCGTCGGGCGAGTGCCCAGGCAAATTGGCAGGGAAGGTGGGCGACTTGCCAAACAACACCGGCATTTGGCCCAGCGCAAACAGAACGTTCGACGATAGGGACATGTGCAGCATCTCTTCGACCGCTACGCTCATGACCAACGCACCGGCCTTGTCGGCAAAGCGCGACAGCGCCGTGTGTGGGAAAACAGGTGGCTTGGCTGAGTCTCCAACTGTGCGCTGAATCGAATAATACGTGTAGAGATAGATCGGGATGGTGGCTAGCTCGACCTCGACTGCCGCCTGTAGTGTCGAACGCAGCCTGTCGTGGGCCATTTGCCGGGTCCACGTGGCATTGATCTCGGCGATGAACTTGCGTTCCTTGTCGCTCAGCGCAGGAACCGGGTAAGGGGTACTGAATTTTCTGGTTGGCGCGTTCACTGTGTTGTCTCCTGTTCGGTGGGTATACGAATGTTGCTTGCTTTTTGATCTGGCAAGTGATCTTCGTGAAATGCTGGTGATGTTGATCTTGAGACTGAATGTAACAACATTTTTTAAAAATCAAATAGCACAAATGTAGGTGCCGTGCGCCGGTGGACGCGGTGATAGCTTGACTGCGCAGGTGCAGGGTTATCCCCTGCGCTGCGCAATCCTTCGGCTGATAGACTGAATGAGTTCATACACCATCAGAAACCGTACCATGCCTCACGCTACCCCCACATCACGCCGCCATTTTTTATCCACCACCGCCGCAGTGGGTGCCAGTGTTTGGGTGCCAGCCGCAGTAGCGCAACCGGCCATCGCTGCCAACGCCAAATGGCCCGCCAAACCTATCCGCATCGTGGTGGCCTTCCCGCCCGGTGGGCTGACCGATGCGTACGCCCGCATGTATGCAGAACAATTGACCAGCGCACTGGGCCAGCCTGCGGTAGTGGACAACAAGCCCGGTGGCGGCGCGATCATCGCTATCGATGCAGTAGCCAAATCCCCCGCCGATGGCTACACCTTGCTGATGACTACGTCGGGCACGGTATGGCAAAACCGCGTGCTGTACACCAAGCTGCCCTACAGCCTGGACAAAGACCTCACCCCGGTGGCTAATTTTCCCAGCGGCCCGCTGATCGTGGCGGTGTCGGACAAAGTGCCCGCGCGCACTATGCGTGAATTTGTCGAGTTTGCTAAAACCAATAATGTCTCGATGGGCACCTACGCCCCCGGCTCGTACCCGCACATGGTGGCCGACCAAACCAACCGCACCGACGGCACCAAAATTGTGTCGGTGCATTACCGGGGCGAGTCGCCCATGTGGATAGATCTGGCGTCGGGGCAAATTCAAATTGCCATCGGCAGCTACCAGTCCTTTGCTACGGTGCAGTCGCGCGGCGTGCGTGCCATTGGCGTCACAGGCATGTACCGCTCGCCCAAGCTGCCCGATGTGCCCACCCTGGTAGAGCAGGGCGTGCAGGGACAGCTGGTCTCACTGGAAGGCGGGCTGCCGCTGATGGCCCCTGCGGGCACGCCAGAGGCTGTGCTGCAAGCGCTCTCGCGCGTGGTGGTAGACGGTGCCAACAGCGAGCGCGCAGCCAAACTGCGCGAGACTTTTGCCATCCCCAATAAACCCAAAAACTTGAGCGATACCCGCCGTGAGTGGGAGCGCGATGTGCCGGTGTGGATCAAACAGGCCGTGGATCTGGGCATCAAGCTCGATTGAGAGTTTGATTCACGGCGCGATAAAAAGCGCGCCGCTATCAAGCCGGTAAAAACAGCGCCGGGTCAACCATCGTGCGGTTGAGCATCACGCCCCAATGCAGGTGAGGGCCCGTCACGCGGCCGGTGGCACCGACCGCGCCCAAGCGCTGACCGGTTTTCAATGTATCGCCCACCTGCACATCGATGGCGCTTAAGTGGCACACCATGCTCAGCAGGCCGCCGCCGTGGTCTAGCCACACCGTGTTGCCGTTAAAGAAATAGTCACCCACATCAATCACCCGCGCGGGCAGCGGTGCCACGATGGGCGTGCCTGTAGTGGCGGCTATGTCCATGCCGCTGTGCGGGCTGCGCGCCTTGCCGTTGAACACCCGCCGCAACCCAAACGAGCTGGAGCGCCGCCCGGGTACCGGTACCTGCATGCGTAACTGTGTGGCTTGCAATGTAGGCTCGGTAAACGTGGCCATCACTATGGCTTGGTGCGCGCGCTCGCGCTCATACCGGGCCTCGTTTTCGGGCGACAAATCTACCGTGCCTGGCGCTACCTTCAGCCGCTGCTCCTGGTACTTTTTGGCTTCTATGGTGTAGGCCACTTGGCGCTGGCCGTTGCCCTCGCTTTGCACGGTAATGCTGGCCTGGCCTGGCCTGGCCGCTAGTGGGATGCCTACCAGCGTGGTCCAACCCGCTGCATCGCCTAGCACCAGCAAGGGTACTTTGTTTTTGTCGTCAGCATGGCCCACATGGGCTGCTGGCCGCGCCGCTCCCGCGCCCAAGGCGAGCCGCGCAATGCCACCGGGCACCTGCAAGGCTTGCGGCCATACGCCAGCGGGTGTGTGCGATGGGGCGCTGGTTGGCTTAGCATTGGCGGCAAAAGCAGACGCAGGCAGTGCCAGCAGGCCCAGGCTGCCTAGCAAGGCGGTGCGGCGGCTAGTATGGCGGCCTACATCAGACGCATGCATCAAGATCAAAGGATCGAAGGGCGCAGTGTGCATAGGGTTTCAACGCGATAAACAGGCAATAACAGGCCAGAGTAGCTCAGGATAGTTGATGGCAATGTGCATGAGCGTGAAGAATACCAGATAGCTGCGATGATAGGGCGCTATGCCTACCCACCATCCCACCCCCGACAAAGACGCCATTGCCCTGCTGCCCGCTTTTGACAGGCTGGGGCTAGACCGCATCGCGCTCATCTCCACCGGCGCGCAGGCCAAAGAGGCTTTTGCAAGGCTGACAGACTCTCCCGCTTGGGGTTTTGACACCGAATCCAAACCCACCTTCAAAGTAGGCGAGGTGTCTGACGGCCCGCACATTGTGCAGCTGTCCACCGCCGAGCAGGCCTGGGTGTTCCAGCTGCATGACCCGCACTGCCGCGCCGTGGTAGCCCAGTTGCTAGAACTGCAGGGCATTACCAAAGCAGGCTTTGGCCTGGGCGACGACCGTAAACGCATCATCAGCAAACTGGGCGTAGAGCCCGCTGGCGTGCTGGAGTTGAACACTATTTTTCGCGAGCGCGGCTACCGTAAAGACATGGGCGTGAAGGGCGCAGTGGCGGTGCTGTTTAACCAGCGCTTCATCAAAAGCAAAAAAGCCGCCACCAGCAACTGGGCCAACCTGCGCCTGACCGAGGCGCAACTGGTGTACGCTGCGAACGACGCCTATGCGGCTATGCGGGTATGGCAGGCGCTGGGGGTGTAGCAGGTTATTTGTAAGAGAATAAGCCTCCAGGCCAATAGAATATCGCGGGAGCAGCTACGAAAAGTGTAGTGAATAAACCCTCTACACAGCCTCTTGCTTAGCGCTGCCGCATCAGCATTTGCAGTCAATCTGGCCCGGGCAGCACTACGCTTACTTCCAGCCCTGGCAGCGCATTGCGCACGGCCAGGCTGCCGCCATGCGCCTGCGCTACCAGTTTGCACAGGTACAGGCCCAGGCCTACGCCGCCGGTGGCGCGCTCGCGCGCAGCGTCGGGGCGGTAGAAGGGCTCGGCTAAATGGGGCAGGGCGGCAGGGTCCACGCCGGGGCCAAAGTCACGCACGCTGATGTGCACGCCGCCCTCTGTTGTGCGTTGCACGCTGAGCACTACCGCTTGCAGTGGCGTGCCATCGACAGCGGTGTTGTGCCGCAGCGCGTTGTCCAGCAGGTTGCGCAGCAGCAGGCGGATGCGGGTGCGGTCCAGCGCCAGCACGGGCAGATCAGCAGCCAGGGTTTGCGTCACGCGCGGTGGGTCGGGCAGGCTGGTAGTGGTGCTATCGGCCGCCTCGGCTACTACCTCATCTACCACTTCAGGTACCAGCTCAGCCAGCTGGGTTGGCTCGCGCTGCAGCGCCACATGCGGGCTGGCCAGGCGCTCGCTCTCCAGCAGGTCGGTCACCAGGTCGCGCATCAGCGCCAAGTCGCGCAGCAGGGCTTCGCGGCTGGGCTGCACCTCTGCGGTGTCGGGCAGCAGCTCGGTGTTCAGCCGCGCGCGGGTCAGCGGGCT
>JANMTF010000339.1:0-49874 GCA_031390175.1 Polaromonas sp. | reverse complement strand
ACGGCTACGCGGCTGTCCCCCGTGGCGGCTTATGGCCGCCTACTCCTCCTTGATGCCGCTACGCCGTCCAATTCCCAAGCGCCCGGGCAGCGAAAAGTGTGGTTTCGCACATGTGCAATACCCGCCATGCTAGAAAGTGGTGTTTGCAATGACCGTGGAACGCCCGCATATTTCTATGCCTGATAGTGTTTGCACAGGTAGTGAATCCCCCGCCAAGCCGGAAAGGTGATGTTTGCCCAGGCGGTCAAACGCCCGCCGCACTGGCCAGATCAGATCGGCGGTGCTACTCCAGCTTAGCGGGCCGCAGAAGTGGTCATTGATCACAGGCCGCATTCATGCAGACCACAGTTTCAACAACCAGTACCTTGAGTTTGAGGCGGTAAAACTGTGACAGTTTTCACGAATTCTTGGATTTTTTGCCAAATCTGTAAATTCAAACAGCGCTCGTTTGAACATATGTAACAATAAAAAAGCAAAAAAACAATTAGGAATAAAAATGGGTCAACGCAATCTCTCAAAATCAAAACTTATTGCCTTCAGGCAATGTCCTAAGCGACTGTGGCTGGAAGTACACCAACCAGAACTGCGCGAAGACTCAAAATCCACCCAGGCCATTTTCAGAACGGGACATGAGGTTGGCGAATTGGCCCAACGTCTGTATGACCCAACGGGACAAGGGGAGTTGATTGACCTGCACGCTGAAGGCGTAGGACCGGCAATTGAGCGAAGTAAAAGTCTGCTGCTGGGTAATACCCCTGTCTTTGAAGCTGGCTTTGCGGCCGGTGGTGCTATGGCCTTTGCCGACGTTATGCTGCCGGTGTCGCAGGATGGCAAAGCCGCCTGGCGCATGGTGGAGGTGAAGTCTTCCACTTCTGTCAAAGACTACTACCTGGACGATATTGCAATTCAGTCTTTCGTCGCACGTGAATCGGGCGTGCGCCTGACCGCCGTATCTTTGGCCCATATTGATTCGAGCTGGACATACAAAGGTGATGGCGACTACCGCGGCCTGTTGGTGGAAAAAGATCTCACTCAAATCGCATTTAGTCGCACCGATGAGGTACGAACTTGGATTGCCGCCGCGCAGGCCGTGGTATCCAAAGAAGCGCCCCCAGATGTTGTTACTGGTTTGCAATGCACAGATCCTTTCCCCTGCAGCTTTTCAGCCCATTGCCACAAAGATAAGCCGAACGCTGTGTTTCCTGTGGCCTGGCTACCGCGTATTCAATCGAAAACTTTAAAAACATTCATTAATGAAAATGCGGTTGTGGACATGTGCGACATCCCGCAATCGCTGCTCAACCTGCAGCAACGAAGGGTGCGTGATCAAACGGTAAGCGGTGAATGCTACTTTGATGCAGTTGGAGCCAAGTGCGATCTGCAGCCGTACACCTTGCCCGCGTATTTTTTAGACTTCGAGACCATTCAATTTGGGGTACCTAAATGGGCCGGTACCAGGCCGTTTCAGTCATTGCCTTTTCAGTTTAGTTCGCATCGCCTAGACGAGCAGGGAACCCTCGTTCATCATGGATTCCTGGACCTTTCTGGCAAAGACCCTACTCACGCATTCGCGTGTGCTTTGGTGGAAACGTGCGGAGATTTTGGTCCAATTTTTGTTTATAACTTAGGCTTCGAGGGCAGCAGAATCAATGAGCTTGCGCAACGTTTTCCCGAACTAAAAACATCTTTGCTTGCCATCAAACAAAGGCTGGTAGACCTGCTACCAATTGCGCAGGCTCGCTTCTACCATCCTAGTCAAAGGGGTAGCTGGAGCATCAAGAAACTGCTTCCTGCCATCGCGCCAAAGTTGAACTATCAGCAACTTGACGGCGTGCAAGATGGTGACATGGCGATGCAAGCGTTCCTGGAAGCTATAGAGGCCGGCACCACTGAACATCGCAAGCAGGAAATCCATGACCAATTGCAGGCCTACTGTGCTTTGGATACATTGGCGATGGTGGAAATTTGGAAAAAGTTCTCTGGGGTCAGTCTTCCGGATCCAAATAGCTTCGCAAGCTCGCTGGTACAAAAATCGGGTAGTGGCATGTGCAATGAATCAACGCTCGGAAATCAAGGTTGGGACTATTTGGGCGGTCGCTTGTGGTCGCAGATTACGCGTGATGAGAGATTTTTTTGCCAACACCTTTTTAACTTGGTAAAGGGGAACAAAAAGATCAATGAATTTGTAGGACACATCAACGAGCTAGCGAAACTGGAGGGAGACGAGATGTTGCCAACGGAGTCCGATTGGGAGATCGGCTTTGAGGTGTGTTTTTATCGAGACATATGGCATCACAGGAAACAAGATCACATCTTGTATTCCCCAAAACGGACGTTTGATTTATGTCTTTTCTCGAAAAAACACATTGTGATTATTGAAGCAAAGGCTCAGCAAGGTTTCGGTAGTGATGCAACTCAACTTGAGGCATTTAAGAATGACCGAGAAGAAATAGAAAAACTTGAATTAGGAGTACAGGTCCTAATCATTGCCTTGGCTAGTAGCAAATACGTATATCAAGATGGCACACGACGCAAGCTTCCCGATGGCATATTTGACGGCCAAGCAATCACATGGAAAGACCTTTATGAGTGCTACCCTGACCACCCCGAGTTATGCAGAGCAGATGCTATATATCAAGCCGCATCCGGCGGCAATAACAATGATGGATACATCAGCGGCGAAGAAGCATTCAACAATGCAGCCCAGGGCAAGAAATTTTGTGTTGGACGTGGCGGCGGTTTAGAGGGTTACTTGTTTAGAGAAGACTTGGGAACAGGAAGCTGGTGGGACCATAGTTATGAGTACTCTTCCAATGCAAAACCTAAAAATAAAAACTGGATTTCATCAGTAGATTTTTATAATGCAGCCAAGAAATTCGGTAAGCCTTACAGTCAATAGCTAAATAGAGGACGCCGTCAACCAGTACGGCGGACATTGGATAGCCCCTGACGTGCTTAGACGGAGCGCTACGGTTTAGTGAGTAAGCCAGTTTGCAAGCCCCCGCCAAGGCAGCCAAATCACATGGTGTCCATGATTGTCTGGGCGCAGAGCCTGCGAGCGTGCAGTAGCACTGCCAGGCAAAAGGCGGCGCTGGCAATCCATGAATGAGATTTAAGCATCAGCAGTTCTCACCATCGGATATGAAACACCAGCGTGTGGTCAGCGGCGCGGCGCTGGGCCTGGACGGCCTGCAATGTGGCGGAACATGATGCGGCCCTTGGTTAGGTCGTAGGGCGAGAGTTCGAGCGACACGGCATCACCGGCGATGATGCGGATGAGGTTTTTGCGCATTTTGCCGCCGGTGTAGGCGATCAGCTCGTGGCCGTTCTCCAAGGTTACGCGAAAGCGCGAATCGGGCAACACTTCGGTCACTTTGCCCTGCATTTCAATTAAGTCTTCTTTTGCCATTGAGTCTGGTGTGGTGTGGGCGGGTAGCGCCCGGGGTTAGTTGCTGCCCGGTGTGGGCAACCCTGTATTGTACGACTTAGCAGGCTTGCCAGCCTCGTCATGTCAATTTCATGCGGTTTCTCGAATCAAACAATCTGCGGAGATACCCAACCCAGCGTGCAAGCGCCGTACCATTGCCAAGCTTAAGGGACGTTTACGGCTGAGTACCTCATACACCCGATTCAAACCGCCAATCATGGGTTGCAAGTCTTTGGGTTTTAAGCCTTGCTGCTCCATCCGAAACTTGATGGCTTCAATGGGGTCAGGCAAGTCTATCTGGAAGTGCTTGGCTTCATAAGCCTGCACCAACGTCCCCAGCACTTCAAGCCGATCCGCCTGGGGTGTGCCCAGCGCGGGATCTGCCTGCACAAGGTCAGATACGGTTTTCAGTGCGGCATGGTACTCAGCCTTGGTATGCAAGGGATGAATGGTCATAACTAAATCCTTCAATACATGGCAACGGTGTCGGCATCCACTTCGTCATATTGTGCGTGGGTGCCAATGAACTTTACGAATACGAATCCCGTGTTGTAGGCGACGGCAACTATCAGCCGGTAATCATTGCCTTTGAGGTTAAACACCACGCGCCGAATCTTTAAAATACTGGCTGATGCGTACTGTGCCTTGATGTCAGCCGGTTGCTTCCACCGCGCTTTTTTCACCTCATCGCACCATGCCAGTATGGACTGCCTGGCTGCGGGATGTTTCGCAGCAAATGCCAGCAGTGGCGGGAAGGCGATCAAGTGCATGTTGGTATTTTAGTCCCTATATGGGACTAAAATCAATACGCAGATTGTTTTATTTGCGACCTCGCCACAAGCCTCAAGCCTTGGCCAGCACGCGGTTCAACCACTGGCTCAAGTCTTCAATCTCTTCCATGCACACCGAGTGGGCCATGGGGTATTCATGCCAATCTACGTTGTAACCCAGAGCCCGCAGGGCATCGTGCGAGGCGCTGGCGCGATTGAGCAGCACCACGCCATCTTGCTGGCCGTGGCCCATGAAGATGGGGGTGTGCGCATTGGCGGCATGGCGCTCGGCAGCCGTGGTGGCGGCCAACGGGAGGTAGCCTGACAGGGCGACGATACCGGCCAGGCGCTCAGCGTGGCGCAGGCCGGTCAGCAGGGCCATGGCGCAGCCTTGGGAAAAACCTGCGATGACGATGCGCTCGGCTGGAATGCCGCGCTCTTTCTCGCGTGCCAGCAGCAGCTCAATGGCATCCCGCGAGGCGCGCAGGCCGGCCTCGTCCTCGCGTTTGGCCAGGTCGGCGCCCACGATGTCGTACCACGCGGGCATGCGCATGCCGCCGTTGACGGTGACGGGGATGTGCGGTGCGTTGGGGAAGACAAAGCGCACGGGGCCTACGCCGCTCAGATCCAGCTCTTTGGCAATCGGCACAAAGTCGTTGCCATCAGCGCCCAGGCCATGCATCAGCAGCACGGTGGCGCGGGGGTTGGGGGCGGTTTCCAGTTCGATGGTGGTCAATGGCATGGGTAGTCGAAGGTTAGAGGGGACAGGAGTGAGGGCACAGGGTTTAGGGGACAGGCTACAGCTTACAAGATTTTGGCGTTACGCTTGGCGGATGGACGATCAAATTTTCAGCTGTACCGTGCGCCTTACCGGCGCGCCCGAGCGCTGCATTCCCGTAGCCACAGACCAAACCCTGCTCGATTGCGCCGAGCAAGCCCTGCTGGTGTGGCCCAATTCCTGTCGCAACGGCACCTGTCGTACCTGCATAGGCCAGCTCTCGCAGGGCAGTGTGCGCTACGCCATCGAGTGGCCAGGCCTGAGCGCCGAAGAAAAAGCGCAGGGCTATGTGCTGCCTTGCGTGGCCTACCCGACTGGCGATATAGTGTTGCACCGCCACCCGGTTTAATCACGAGGAGCTTGCCATGGCATCTGTTGTCGTTTACAGCCGCGACTTTGATCGCTACATTGACATGGGCTTGGCACCTGAGCAGTTCAAGTACCGTTTTTTAGCAGAAGGCGACTCGTGGATGGACCGCAGCTCGCTGCTGAGTGCCTCACTGCCCAGCTACTTGGCAGAGGCGATGGACGGGGCGGGTGACTCGGTGCTGATCGTCAATTGCTCGATGTTTGGCGACACCATGCGCCGCGTGGGCGAGTGTTTGAATAGCGATTTTGCAGGCTGGTTGCGCCACACTTTCGCCTGGAAATTCGACGCCCTGCTGCTCAGCGCGGCGGGTAACGACTTTATCGACGCGGCACGCGACCCTGCCCCCGGACAAGGGATTTTGAAGAACATGGCGGGGCAGGCAATGCCCATCAACGGGCGCGAGTGCGTCAACCAAGATGCTGTGGCGCTCTTGATCACGAAGTACCTTGACCCCAACTTTGCCAAGCTGTACGACCTGGTGCAAGGCAGCAAACATGCCGACATGCCCATTTTTCTCAACAGCTACGACACCCCCACGGCGCGCAACGCACCCGCTCTGCCAAACGGCAACGCCTGGCTGTGCGAGGCCTACATGAAAAATAGTATTCCAGAGGCCATTTGGCCCGACCTGACGGACGGTATTTTCAACGACGTGCAAACCACAGTGGCGCTATGGGCTCAGGGCCGTGCCAATGTGCATCTGGTGCCCACCGACGGCACGCTCACACCCGCTACGCCAGGCAGCACTGGCGACAGCGGCGACTGGATCAACGAAATTCACCCCAATGCTGCGGGCTGGAAAAAGCTGGCTGCAGTTTGGCAAACTGCCATCAAAGCCGTGATCTAGCTGAATGTTTGAACACCCATGCAAGCTCGATACCCACAATTTCTATTGCTGTGTAGCGCAAAACTTGGTAGGCTAGCGCTGGCAATTTAACAACCACCCATTTCACCAGGATCCACACCATGGCCATCAGCGTAGAGATCGATTTAGCGTACGAGTTTGAAGTCAAAGCCAAGTCGGCTGATGTGTTTGCCGTGCTGTCTGATGTGCCCACCTCCGTCAGCCACTTTCCCAAGGTAGAGAAGCTCACCGACATGGGCGACGGCGTGTACAAATGGGAGATGGAAAAAGTGGGCACCGCGCAGGTGAACATCCAAACCGTCTACGCCAGCAAATACAAAAGCGACCAAGCCAAAGGCACCGTGGTGTGGACCCCCGTCAAAGGCGTGGGCAACGCGCAAGTGGGCGGCAACTGGAAAATCACCGACAACAAAAAGTCCACAGGCGTAACGTTGCAAATCAAAGGCGTGGTGGATGTCCCCCTGCCCGGCTTGATGAAAATGATCGTCGGCCCCGTGGTGCAAGGCGAGTTTGAAAAACTGGTGGACAAGTACATTGCCAACTTGATCAAGAAGTTTGGTGGCGAGGTATAAGCTACTATTTTTATAGCGCTTCCCGCATCATTCCATTAGGCTGCAGCCCGGTATGCCGCATAAAATCCAGGCTTTTTGCAGGTTGCAGCAGCAGCAAATTGACCAAAGGCATGAGTGCCGTGGTATCGGGGTTGGCCAGCAGCACATAGCGCGCTGGCTCGCCGGTGATGGTGTCTAGCTGGCCGATCCAGTCAAGCTTGAGCAGCGCCTCTACTGGGGCTTCCAGCTGCAAATCGTCCACCTTCAAGCGTGCGGTCAGGCTGGCCAAACTCAGGCCCTTCCGATCATCGTGGCGCACCACATGCAGTTGCTGCAGCACCTCCACCGCCAACTGAAACGGCCAACCCGGCCCGCCGCCACGGCGCGTCACGCCCTGTAGCAAGCTGGGCAAATACGCCGCCATCACCGCGCCCAGCAGCACGATCACCCAGGCAATATAGATCCACAGCAGCAAAATCGGCGCGGTGGCAAACGCACCGTACACCGCAGAATACGTGGGCACGCTGGCCAGGTAAACAGCCAGCAGCTTTTTCGCGGCTTCAAAGCCCAGCGCCACAAAGATACCACCCGACCAAGCGTGGGCCCATTTCACATGCGTGTTGGGCACATAGCGAAACAACGCTGCCATGCCACCAGACACCATGGCAAACTGCAAGGTGCTGAGCAAAAACCGCACCCCGCCCGGCATGCTACCCACCACCCCTTGCGAGGCAGACACCACAAACGATGTGATCGTCAAGCTGCCCGCCAGCAGCAGCGGCCCCAGCGTGATGACCGCCCAATACACCAGCACCCGCTGGGTAAAGGAGCGCGGGCGCTTGACCCGCCAAATATTGTTGAGCGTGCGGTCAATCGTCAAAACCAACGCCAACGCCGAAATGAGCAACAGCGCCAAACCCAAGGCCCCCAGGCGCGAGGCCTTGCTGGCAAACTGCGTCAGGTAGCCCAGCACATTGCGGGCGATGTTGTCGGGAATCAGGCTCTCTACCAGCCACTGCTGCAGCACGCCCTGCATTTTGGAAAACATGGGAAACGCCGTGAACACGGCCAACACCACGGTAAACAGCGGCACCAGAGCGATCATGGTGGTAAAGGTCAAGCTGCTGGCGGTCAGGCCCAACTGATCTTCCCTGAATCGCTCACGCAGCACCACCGCCGTGTTGCGCCACGGAAAAACCTTGAGCGTGGCCAGCAGCTCAGCGGCCAAAGCGGCTGCTTGCCCTGCCTTTTGGCGAATAAAAGAGCCTATTGTTCCCGATGGTGCATCCATCCCGGTATCATGCCATCCAAAACCCGCAATGTATCCGACCCCTAGAATGAAAAACTCCGTAGAAATGACCCGCTGGCTGGCGGTAGGCAGCGTGCTCAGCCTCATCGTGCTGGGAGTAGCCTGGGAGCTGGTGCTAGCGCCCCTGCGCCCCGGTGGCACCCTGCTGGCGCTGAAAGTGCTGCCGCTGTGCTTTCCACTGGCTGGCCTGCTTAAAAACAAAATGTACACCTACCGCTGGGTCAGCCTGATGGTGTGGCTGTATTTTACCGAAGGCGTGGTACGCGCCTGGAGCGACAAGCCGCCCAGCAATTACTACGCCATGATCGAAGTATTTCTGTGCTGCACCCTGTTCGCCGCCTGCGCGCTGCATGTGCGCCTGCGTTTGGCACATAAAACGGCTGTAGCGCAATAGAATATTGCGGTAGAAGCTATTTAAAATATAGCGGATTTATCTATCCCCGCCTTATTTGGTTAAACCACCCGCCTCGGTACGTGGATACTACGCCACAGGACGCAAAAAACACTTCTATTTGTCCGAAAAATATGCTATTTTTCGGACAAATAGAATCCATTTTCACCTATGCCACGAGCCTCTTCACCTGATAGCATTGATACGCAGATTGAGCGCAGGGTGCAGCGCGCGCGCTTAGGTACCGTTTTTACGCCCAGCACGTTTACAGCGGTCGGCAGCCGCGCTGCCATTGACAAGGCTTTGCAGCGCCTGGTAGCACACAACAAGCTGCGCCGCCTGTCGCGCGGCATCTACGACAAGCCCCGGCACGACCCGCTGTTTGGCACGCTGTGGCCGTCAGTGGAGGCGGTGGTCAAAGCGGTGGCGGGTAAAGACAAAATTCGTACCCAGCCGACGGGTGTGTATGCCGCCAACTTGCTGGGTTTATCAGAGCAGGTGCCCGCCAAAGTAGTGCTGATGACCGACGGTATCTCGCGCGTAGTGCGCGCGGGGCCGATGCAAATTACCTTTAAACGCACCACGCCGCGTGACATGGCGGCAGCGGGCAAACTGAGCGGGCTGGTGATTCAGGCTTTTAAGAGCTTGGGGCCTTTGCACGTAACGCCCAGCCGTATTGCGCGTCTGCGCAGTAAGCTGCCGCAGGCAGAGCGGGCTAAGCTGTTATCAGACTTGGCGCTGGCCCCTGCATGGATGCGCCCGCACATGGTGGCAGTGGCGCAGCCTGATACCCCTGATTCTAAAAATAACTAAAACTCCATGACGAATATCAACGCGCAAGCATTTTTAAATTTACCCGCACAGCGCAGGAAGTTGGCCTACGACCAAGCATCTGGCGGGCAAGCAGGGCAGTCGGTCATTATTGAAAAAGACTTTTGGGTGTCGTGGCTGCTGTCCTTGCTGTTCAGCCAGCCCGAGCTAGCGCCACATTTGGTGTTTAAAGGTGGCACGTCGCTGTCTAAAGTGTTTGGCGTGATTGACAGGTTTTCAGAAGACATTGACTTGTGCCTGGTGCCTGAGTTTGTAGGTGCCAGCGCGCAAGACTTTGATGCGCTGACCAGCCGAACACGGCGTGACGCTGCGGTGCTGGACATGCAGCGCCTGTGTGGCGACAAGGTGCAGACGGTGATGCGACCGCTGCTGGAAGCGCGAATCATCCAAGCTATTGGCGTAGCGCCTGTAGATGACAAAGGCGTGGCCGCGTGGCTGCACTTTGAGGTGGATGCAGATGCACGCTCGCCGATTTTGTATTTTCGCTACCCCAGCGTGCACACCGATGGTTTTTCCTATATTCGACGCGAGGTCAAGCTGGAGCTGGGCACGTTGACTGACCAACAGCCCACGGGCCGCTACCCGGTGCAGCCGATGTTGGCAACAGTGTTTCCGCAGGTGTTTAGCGACTGGCAGTGCAGCGTGACGGCACTGGAGCTGGAGCGCACGTTTTGGGAAAAAGCCACCATTTTGCATGCCGAGTTTCACCGCCCTGCTTCGCTGCCCACCCCCGACAGATACGCGCGCCACTTTGCTGACATGGCGCGGCTGCTGGAGCAGCCCCGAGCGGCAGAATTTTTGGCCGACACCACACAGTGCGCCCGCGTGGTGCAGTGGAAAAGCAGAGTCTTCGCTCGCAGTTGGGCACGCTACGACATCGCCCTACCCGGCAGCTTTAGGCTCGCACCTGCACCCCACCGCATGGTCGCACTGGCCAATGATTACGCCACCATGCGACCCATGTTTATGACCGAGCCACCACCGTTTGACGCGGTGGTGACTATCCTGCGCCAAGCCGAGGCTGAGTTCAATGGTGGTGACGTAAAATTTGTACAGTAAATCTGCTGATAGCCCAATAGAAAATTGCGCAAGAAGCTATTAAATAACTAGCACTATGAATGACCTGATCCATACCCTCAAGAGCATCGTTGGCCCCACCCATGTGCTCACCGAAGGCGATCTAAGCCAGTACGAGCAAGACTGGCGCAAGCGCATGCACGGCAAAGCACTTGCCGTGGTGCGGCCCGCTACAACCCAGCAGGTGGCCGCTGTGGTCAAGGCCTGCGCGGCAGCGCGTGCAGCGGGTAGCCAGGTGAGCATCGTGCCCCAGGGCGGCAACACGGGTATGGTGGTCGGCTCCGTGCCCGATACCACAGGCCAGCAAGTGGTGCTGAGCCTGCAACGCATGAACGCGGTGCGCAGCATTGACACCGGCAACATGGCGGTGACGGTGGAGGCAGGCTGCATTCTGCAAAACCTGCAAGCCGCCGCAGAAAACGCAGGCTTCTTGTTTCCGCTGAGCCTGGCCGCCGAGGGCAGTTGCACCATTGGTGGCAACCTGGGCACCAACGCGGGCGGCACGCAGGTGCTGCGCTACGGCAATGCGCGTGACCTGTGCCTGGGGCTGGAAGTGGTCAATGCGCAAGGTGAGGTGTGGAGCGGCCTTTCCGGCCTGCGCAAAGACAACACCGGCTACGACCTGCGCAACCTGATGATTGGCAGCGAAGGCACGCTGGGCATCATCACTGCCGCCACGATGAAGCTCTACCCCCTGCCAGTCGCCAGCCTGACCGCCTGGGCCAGCCTGCCCTCGCTAGACCACGCTGTGAAGCTGCTGGGCTTGGCGCAAAAGCACCTCGCCAGTGGCCTTACGGGCTTTGAGGTGATGGGGCAATTTGCCTTGTCTCTGGTCGCCCGGCATTTCCCGCAGCAGCGCGTACCGTTATGGGACGCAGCGCCCTTTTGCGTGGTGCTGGAGAACAGCGACTTTGAGAGCGAGCAGCATGCCCGCGAGCGCTTTGACCATTTGATGGAAGCGGCGCTGGAGGCGGGCATCATTACCGATGCGGTGGTGGCCGAGAACTTGCAGCAAGCCAAGGCGCTGTGGCATATTCGCGAGTGCATTCCGCTGGCGCAGGCCGAGGAAGGACTCAATATCAAGCACGATATTTCCATCCCCGTCTCACGCATCCCCGAGTTTGCTACAGCTACCGATGCGCTCTTGCGCGAGGCCATCCCCGGCGTGCGCCTGGTTAACTTTGGCCACCTGGGTGACGGCAATTTGCACTACAACGTGCAGTGCCCGGCGGGCGCAGATGGCAAGGCGTTTTTGCAGGCTCAAGAGGCGGGTGTAAATAAACTGGTGTTTGACAGCGTGCTAGCGCATGGCGGCAGCATCAGCGCTGAGCATGGCATTGGCAGCTTGAAGCGCGACGAGCTGCCGCACTACAAGTCTGCTGTAGCGCTGGACATGATGCGCGCTGTGAAGCGGGCGCTCGATCCGCAGGGGATGTTGAATCCGGGGCGGGTGCTTTAGTGTGCTCGCCCAAGGGCCTTTATGCGTGAGCCTGCTGGGTTCCGGGCGATTAGACGCAGGTCAAACGACCACACTTAAAGTGGAGCCGCAGAGCCTACAGAAACATCGCCACCGCCCGCCGTGCGATCCCTTGCCCATGTTCCTGCACAAAATGCCCTGCATAGGGCAATAACACAGGCTCAGGGCAACCGCGAATAAGCTGGTGCAGGCTGCGCATCGATGGCTCACCCAATACAGGGTCTCGCTGGCCAATGGCCATCAGGCTGGTGCCGCTCCATTGGGTTTGCCAAAAATCGCGGGCAGCACGGCTGATGACTGCGCCGTCTGACTCTGCAAACTCGGGCACCATGGGCGGGAAGGCGCGGGTGGCGGCGCGGTGGCCTGCATCGGGGTACGGGGCCATGTAGGCGGCGCATTCTTGCTGGCTCATCTGCGGGTTGCCACGTGCAAACAGGCGGGCGATGTCAAAGGCGGGGGTTTTGGCGCACATCTCGCGCCAGGCGATGAAACCTGGGGACAAGGGTGCATTGCCGGTAGCCAGGGTGGTGTTCATTACCAGCAAGCCTTTGTAGCGCTCTGGCGCGGCCATGGGCAGTGTGAGGCCCAGCAGGCCGCCCCAGTCTTGCACTACCAGCACGGTGTTTTTTAAATCCAAGCGTTCCACCAGCTCTAGCAGGGTTTGGCGGTGCCAAGTAAAGCTGTGAAAGCTGTCTCTTTTGGGTTTATCTGATTTACCAAAACCAATGAGGTCGGGTGCTACCACCCGCGCGCCGCTGGCGGTGAAAATGGGGATCATCTTGCGATACAAGTAGCTCCAGGCGGGGTTGCCGTGCAGGCAGAGGTAGGTGGTTTGGTCTTGTGCAGAGCCTTGCGGTTCGCTCTGGCCTTCATCCAGATAATGCATGCGCAACCCGGCCAGGCTGGGCAGGTCGCTCACATAATGGGGCGGCCACTGGTAGCCGGGTAAGTTGGCAAAAGCCGCATCGGGCGTGCGCAGCGCATCGTCGCGTAGCGGGTGGTTGCTGGTCTTTTGCATCCGCATCTCCTTGCGCTTACCAGAAAAGAAGTCTTGCAACAATTGGCCACTAGCGCTCGCGATAGTTGCGCAAGCAGCTCCTAATTGTGCAGCAGGCATTACCTCGGTATGGTGGTTTAGCGCAGCATTGGTAAACAGATTGACGACTGAGCCGGCGGCGCCGGTTTTGGCATCAGGCGCGCCGTACACCACGCGTTTGAGCCGCGCGTGCAGCATGGCACCGGCGCACATGGCGCAGGGCTCTAGCGTCACATACAGCTCGCAATCGTCCAGGCGGTAGTTGCCCAAGGCAGCCGCAGCGGCCCGCAGGGCCACTATTTCGGCGTGGGCCGTAGGGTCGTGTGCGCCGATGGGCGCGTTGCGGCCTGTGGCGATAACTTGGCCGTTTTTCACCACCACCGCGCCCACGGGCACTTCACCCGCCTGCACAGCGGCGTGGGCCTCGTCCAAGGCCAGTTGCAAAAAATGGGCGTTTTCACCAGTGCTGTGCATAGCTAAGCAGTTTACAGTGTGGGCATGAAACATTTTGCTATCGCCCTTGCTTTAAGCCTTTCCAGTTTGGCCGCTTCGGCCCAACTAAGCCCCGTGCGTTCCATAGACAACGTGAGCGAATACAGCCTGCCCAACGGTTTGCAGGTGCTACTTGCGCCTGATGCCACCAAGCCTGTGGCCACCGTCAACATCACCTACAAGGTTGGCTCGCGCCACGAGGGCGGGGGCGAGACGGGTTCGGCCCACCTGCTGGAGCACATGCTATTCAAAGCCAGTGGCAAGGTGCAAAACCCCAAAACCGACATGGCGGCGCTGGCCATGCGTTTTAACGGCACCACCAGCTTTGACCGCACCAACTACTTTGCCAGCTTTTTAAGCAGCGACGACAAAGCCACCGAGCGGATGGACTACATGCTGGGCTGGCTGGCCGGGCAAATGACGCAGGCCCAATTTACCCGCGCCGATCTGGACAGCGAAATGACGGTGGTGCGCAACGAGTTTGAGCGTGCCGAAAACGACCCTGGCCGCGTGCTGGGCGACCGCATGCGCGCCACCGCGTTCAGCTACCACGGCTACCGCCACAGCGTACTGGGTGCCAAAACCGACGTAGAAAACGTACCGCTAGAGGCCCTGTACGCCTTCTACCGCAAGCATTACCGCCCCGACAACGCCACCCTCATCGTCACCGGACGCTTTGACGAAGCGCGTGTTAAAGCCAAAATCACCGCCGAATTTGCAGCTATCGCCAAACCTAGTGCGGTATTGATCCCCAGCTACACGCTGGACCCTGTGCAAGACGGCGAGCGTAGCGTCACGCTGCGCCGCGTGGGCGGCCTTGCGACCACAGCGGTGATGTACCGCATGCCCGCAGGTGGTACCCGCGAAGGCGTGGCCGTGCGGGTGCTGGCAGAAGCACTTAAACAGCGCGCGGGGCCACTGGCGCGCGGATTGGTGAGCCAAAGCCTGGCCGTTACCGAATGGGCCTACTACGCCGCCACGCGGGAACCCGGTTTTTTGACCGTCGGCATCGGCCTGCCCGAGAAAGCCGAGGGCAGCAGCGACGAGCAATACGCCATCAAAGCGCTAGGCTCTGCTGACGCGCTGGCCAAAGTGGTAGAAACCTACCAACCCACCGAGGCAGACGTGCAAACCGCCAAAAACAGCCTTCTGTCCAACACCCGCGCCATGCTGCGCGATGCCGAGGCCACAGGCCAAGCCCTCAGTGAGATGGTGTCGATGGGCGACTGGCGCTTGCTGTTTGGCCTGCGCGATGCGATGGAGGCCGTCACGGCCGACGAGGTGCGTGCCGTGGCCCGCAGCTACCTGGTGGCCAGCAACCGCACCGCAGGCACCTACCTGCCGGTGGCCATTGACAGCGCCGCGCAAAGCGCCCGCGCGCCTGCCATCGGCATCCCGGACGCTGCACAATTGGTAGCTGCTCGCGCAATATCTACCTTGGCTATCACTGAGAAGCCATCAATTCCTGTAGCCTCCAGCCTGCCCCCTAACGGCTACCTGCGGAAAGCCGATAGCTTTGACATCACACCCGCCGCATTGGTACAGCGCACCCAGCGCGCGCAGCTCACAGTAGCGGGCGCCCCGGGCCTCAAGATGGCCGTCGTGCCCCGCGCTGCCAAAGACGACCGCGTGGTTGGCACCCTGCGCCTGCGCTGGGGCACCGCCGAATCGGTCAAAGGCTCGGGCGCGCTGGCAACCATGATCGGGCCCATGCTGATGGAAGGTACCTCTGCCCTGAGCGCCGCGCAAATCAAAGAGCGCTTGCAGGCGCTGGACGCGCGTATCAGCTTTGCCAGCAACGTCGGGTTTTTAAATGCTACCTTGGAGTTTCCAGCCGCCAACACACAGGCCATACTGGAGCTGCTGAACCAACTGCTCTACGACTCCAGGTTTGCCAAACCCGCTTTTGAGCGCAACCAGCGCGCCATGCTGGCTACCATCCAAAACATCAAAGCAGACACTACCAGTGTGGCCAGCAACGCCCTGGAACGCAGCTACCGCCCCAAGAGCCTGTATGGGGAGGGCGACCCGCGCGAGGTGCGCGAGCATGCCCAAAGCGAGGCCCTGATTCGCCAAGCCAGCGCCGATGGGCTGCGCGCCTACTGGCAGCGCTTTGGCTCTGCCCAAGTGGGCGAGCTGGTGCTGATGGGCCCGGTCGCCCTGGCCCCGGTGCAAGCTCAGTTGCAAACGCTGTGGGGCGACTGGGCCAGCAAAGAAAAGCACGCACCTTGGACCGCAGAGCATGCGCAACCACAAGTGGACAAATCCTCCACCATCGCGCTGGCCGACAAAGCCAACACCAGCTACCTGGGCCGCATCGCCCTGCGCATGAATGAGACCGACGATGAGTACCCGGCCCTCTACCTGGGCGTGCAGATACTCAGCCGCCAAGGCTTGTGGCAACGTGTGCGGGAGAAGGAAGGCCTCAGCTACGGCGTGTCTTCCAACCTGAACGCCCCTATTGAAGGCCATGCAGCCTCTATCGACATCAGCGCCAGCTTTGCGCCGCAAAATGCCGCCAAGCTACGCGCCACCATCCGTGAGGTATTGCTTGAAAAGCGCGAGCAAGGCTTTAGCGGCTTAGAAGTAGGGTTTGCCAAATCCGCCATCGTCGCCCGCCGCGCCGAGCTGCGCGCCCAGCCCGCAAATGCCATTGGCGGCATCGCTGGCAATCTGCGTTACGACCGACCCTTGGACTACGCCACACGCTTTGACAAAGCCTACGAGGCATTGGATGCCACCGCCATCAATGCTGCGCTGAAGAAGTACCTGGACCCAGACAAATTGTGGGAGATTGTGGCGGGCACCTTTAAAGAGTAGCATATCTTGCATACCACGATGTCAACTAAGGAGGCTGGCCTATGGACTACGACGCGCAACGCAGCAGCTTGTACCAACCGTACCTGGCACCCACCGTGTTTGAAAACGCAGCGCCGCATATGCACGACTGGGTGTGCGCAGAGCTGTCTCGACTGGCGTATACACCTTTTCAGCATGATCTGAAACAAAACGCCCGACTGCTTACTGAACTGAGAATAGGCGGTTTTGAATGGGTGGATGATTTTCACGCTCCGAGCGCGCAGGCCATTGCATTGCGGTTAAAGACTGCAGGCAAACTGGTGCTGGTGTTCAGTACTTTGGAGCCCAACTTGATCGACTTTGCCACCGATAAGCGCGCAGCCATCGCATCTTGGTTTGTGGGCGGCCACGCGCACCAAGGGTGCATGACAATTTTAGGCAGCATGTGGGAGAGGCTCACGCACAGCATCGGCAACCGGCTTGACGATTGTGTTTTTACGGGGCATGGCATGGGCGCGGCGTTGGCCACCTTGGCAGCCAGCCGGGTACAGTCGCCCATGGCGCGTTTGGTCACTATCGGTTCACCCGCTGTTGGCAATAAAGATTTTGTCCAAACACTGGAGGGCATGCAGATCGACCGCTATGTCAACTGTTGTGACGTAGTGTGTACCTTGCCCGCGATGCGGCTTGACTATGTGCATGCTGGCGCGTTGATGTACATTGATTCCGAAGGCGAGCTGCATCGCACCAGCCCTGCATCCGAGGCAATTGACCTAGACCGCAAAGCAGCCCACTTGGCTTATCCGCAGGATACCAAGTGGGTAAAGAGCGCTGCCGAATCGCGCGAACTGGCTGACCATGCGCCCATCAATTACGTGCGGGCGATGATGCCCCACTCAAGAGAATCTGCGTTCCAGAGTTTATAAGGCGGCTGAGCGTCTTGGCCGTGCCGACCAAGGTGCACGAGTTTTCAAGAAGCCGCTGCGACCAAGCGTTGCGTGTAGGCATGCTGCGGCGCATCCAGCACTGCGTGCACACTGCCCTGCTCCACTATGTCGCCGTCTTTCATCACCATCACTTCATGCGCCATGGCGCGGATCACGTCTACGTCGTGGGTAATCAGGAGGTAGCTCAGGCCATGGGTTTTTTGCAGGCGCTGCAAAAGCGTGAGCACCTGTTTTTGTATCGTCACGTCCAGCGCGCTGGTCGGCTCGTCCAGCACCAGAATTTGCGGCTCAATGATCAGCGCGCGCGCAATAGCGATGCGCTGGCGCTGGCCACCGGAGAACTCATGCGGGTAGCGCTGCAGCAGATTGGGAAACTGCGCTTGGCCTAAGCCTACCTCGTTCAAAGTCGCCAGCACACGCTCTTGCCGCTGGGCTATGCTCAGCTCTGGCGCATGCACACGCAGGCCCTCGCCCACAATCTCTTCCACCGTCATGCGGGGCGAGAGCGATGAAAAAGGGTCTTGAAACACCACCTGCACAGTTTTGCGCAGGCCTGCAGCGTAGTCAACGGACGCTATGTCTTTCATAGCTGCTCCCGCGATATTCTGTTGGGCCAGAGCCTCATTTGCCTTATAAAAAATTTTGTAAAACACCTCTCCAGAGGCTTTAGTAAGCCCCAGCATGGCCAAAGCCAGTGTGGACTTGCCTGAGCCAGATTCGCCAATCACACCCAACGTTTGGCCCTCTGACAAATCAAAACTGGCTTGCTTGACTGCTACGAACTCGCCTTTGCTGAACCAGCCTTTGAACCCGGGTTTGGGAATGGGGTAGCCAACGCGCAGGTTCTTGGCGGCCAATACGGTAGCGCTGCCCTGTGCAAGCTCAACCACATCCCGCACCGGCTTACTGGCCAGCAGCCTTTGCGTGTAGGCATGCTGCGGGTTGGCAAACACCTCGGCAACGGTACCGTGCTCGACAATGTAGCCGTTCTCCATCACCGCGATACGGTCGGCAAATTTGCGCACCATGTTCAGGTCATGGGTAATCAGCAGCACCGCCATCTGGTGGCTTTTTTGCAAGTCGCCCAGCAGGTCCAAAATTTGCTGGCGCAGCGTCACGTCCAGGGCGGTGGTTGGCTCATCGGCCAGCAGCAGGCGCGGCTTGCACGCCAGTGCCATCGCAATCATCGCGCGCTGGCGCTGCCCGCCGGAGAGCTGGTGCGGGTAGCTTTGCGCACGGCGCTCTGGCTCGGGGATGCCGGTTTCCACTAGTAGCTCAATCACCCTAGCCCACGCCGCCTTTTTGCTTAGCGCCTGCTTGGTCTCCAGCACCTCGGCAATCTGGTCGCCAATGGTGTAGAGCGGGTTCAGCGCCGTCATCGGCTCCTGAAAGATCATGGCGATATCATCACCGCGCAGGCCGCGCAGTTCGTGCTCTGGCATTTGCAGCGTGTCGCGCCCATCAAAGATGGCCTGCCCGCTGAGCTGCGCGTTTTGCACGAGGCGCAAGATCGCCAAAGCAGTGACGGATTTTCCTGAGCCAGACTCACCTACCAGCGCCAATTTTTCGCCAGCGTTGATCGAGAAGTCGATACCGTGCACCACCTCTTTACCTGCAAAGGACACGCTTAAATTTTGAACGCCGAGCAAGGCTTTTCCCGTTCCCCCTGAGCTTGTCGAAGGGTTCTCCAAGGCTACGTCTTTCATTTGTCTGCCTTCCTGGGATCGAGCGCATCGCGCAGCGCATCGCCCATAAAAGTCAGCAGCAGCAACGTAACCACCAGCACCGCAAAAGTAGACAACGAAATCCACCACGCGTCAATATTGTTCTTCCCCTGCGCCAGCATCTCGCCCAACGACGGCGTGCCGGGCGGTACACCCAGCCCCAGAAAATCCAGTGAGGTCAAAGCCAAAATTGCTCCACTCATGCGAAAGGGCAAGAAGGTCACCACGGGGGTCATGCTGTTGGGAAGCACATGGCGGGAAATCACCTGCCAATGGCTCAGGCCCATCGCCCGAGCAGCGCGAACATAGTCCATCTGGCGGTTACGCAGGAACTCGGCGCGTACGTAGTCTGAGAGGCCCATCCAGCCAAACGCGCTGAGCAGCAACAGCAGCAGCAGCATGCTGGGCTCGAAAACAGCGGCAAAAATAATCAACAAATACAGCTCGGGCAGCGAGCCCCACACTTCCATAAAGCGCTGAAAAGCCAAGTCCACCTTGCCGGCAAAGTAGCCTTGGATAGCGCCGGTGAGGATGCCCAGCAAAGTGCCGACAATGGTCAGCGCCAAGGCAAACAGCATGGACACCCGAAAGCCGTAGAGCAAGCGAGCCAGCACGTCGCGGCCATTGCCATCGGTGCCCAGCCAGTTGTCAGCCGACGGCGGCGCGGGGTTGGGCTGCTTGGCAAAATAGTTCAAGGTGCCGTGGTGGTAATTGTTGATGGGGAACAGCGCAAAATTACCCGGTTTGCCAAACTGCTCGCGCACAAAGGGGTCGAGGTAATCGGTATTGGTCTGAAAGTCTCCACCAAAAGCGGTCTCTGGCACCTGCTGTACGAACGGCGCATACCACTGGCCGTTGTAGCGCGCAACCAAAGGCTTGTCGTTAGACACCAGCTCAGCCACCAAGCTGATGGCGAACAGAGTGCACAAAACAACCAAACTCCAAAAGCCCACGCGGTTGCGCTTAAAGCGCAGCCAGGCGCGGCGGCTGGGAGATGCCGACACCACTGGGCTAGAAGTTAGCACGGCGGTCGCCGCTGGCGCTGCGATGGCGACCGCGCTTGCGTCGACTTGGGCAAGCTGGTTAGAGACGGTAGGGTATGGTGCGCTCATATCAATCAAACTTCACTCGCGGATCGACGAGCACATACATCAAATCGCTCACCAGCTTGGTCACCAGCCCAATCAGCGTAAACAAATACAGCGTACCCAGCACGACAGGGTAGTCGCGCCGAATCACGCTCTCAAAACCTAGTAAACCTAAGCCATCGAGAGAAAACAGGGTTTCAATCAACAGCGATCCCGCAAAGAACGCGCCAATAAATGCCGCTGGAAAACCCGCAATGATGGGCAGCATGGCGTTGCGAAACACATGTTTGTACAGCACGCGTTTTTCATCCAAACCCTTAGCGCGTGCCGTGACCACATACTGCTTGCGAATTTCTTCCAGAAACGAATTTTTGGTCAGCATGGTGATGACCGCAAAGCTGCCCAGCACGCTGGCTGTGACGGGCAAGGCGATGTGCCACAGGTAGTCTGTGACTTTGCCTGCCCAACTGAGGCTCTCCCAGTTGGCCGAGGTCAGCCCGCGCAACGGAAACCACTGCAACTGCCCACCAAAAATCACCACCAAAGCGACACCCAACACAAAGCCAGGGATGGCATAACCCACCAAGACCAGCAAGGTTGTCCACAGGTCAAACCGGCTACCCGCTCGTACCGCCTTGGCGACACCCAATGGAATAGAGATGAAGTAGGCCAAGAAAAATGTCCACAGCCCCAAACTGATAGACACAGGCAACTTTTCTTTCACCAATTGCCACACGGGTTTATTCTGGAAAAAGCTGGTGCCCAAATCAAACGTTAAATACGACTTGAGCATGATCCAAAAACGCTCGGGTGCGGGTTTGTCAAAACCATACAGCGCCTTGATCTCGGCCAAGCGCTTCTCGGTGACGCCCTTGCCACCCCGGTAGACTGACTCACCGCTGGCACCCGTGCTGGCTTTGGATTCAGCCAGGTATTGCTCCACAGGGCCACCGGGCACAAACTGGATGACGGCAAACGTCAACAGCAGCACCCCAAACAAAGTGGGGATCATCAACAAGAAGCGTTTGAGAACGTAGCTGAGCATGGTTTTTATTTGGCTACCGCGCTACCCACAGGCTGTGCCCACCACATGTTGAGCAACCAACCATCCGCCCGGTAATAGGTGGGTGTTTTTTCGGGCTTGGCAATTCTGTTGGGGTTGTAGGCCACATTATGTTGGCCACTGTACCACTGCGGAATCATGATGTGGCTATGGGCGATCACCCGCTCCAAGGCGCGGCAGGCGGGGACTAACTGGGCCTTGGATTCGGCTGTGACCATATTGTCGATCAGCGCATCCACCGCCTTGCTTTGCACGCCCGAGTAGTTGCCAGAGTCTTCCACCGTGGCAGCTTTGGAGCCAAACATGTCAGCATACTCCGCTCCAGGGCTGTTGGTGCCCGGGAAGTTAATGCTGATCATGTCGTAGTCAAACTTGGCCAAGCGCTGTTGGTACAGCGCAAAATCCACCGCCCGTAAGCGCAGTTGAATTCCCAGCTTGGACAGGTTACGCTGCCACGAGCTTAAAGTAGCGCCCCGGGCTTCCTGGCTGTCCAGGTAGTCAATCACCAGCGCCTCGCCTTTGGCATTGCGCAGCACGCCGTCCTGCACTGTCCACCCCGCGTCCTTCAGCAGTGCCTGTGCTCGGCGCAGGTTCTCGCGCAGGCGCTCTTGCCCGTCTGCATTGGGCTGGCGCGCCATGGCGCCATACACGTCCGCTGGCACCTGCGCACGCCAAGGCTCCAGCAAGGCCAGTTCTTCTGAACTGGGTGTGCCCGATGCCGAGCAATCGGTGTTACCAAACATCCCTTGCACCGGCTTGTACAGGTTGTAAAAAAGTTGTCTGCTCATCCAGTTGAAGTCATGTGCCAGGCCAATAGCCTGGCGCACCCGCACATCTTTGAACAAGTCACGCCGAGTGTTGAAGATGTAGCTTTGGAACCCCGTGGGCAGGCTGTGCTTGAACTCACCCTTGACAATCTCGCCACTGCTAAAGCGCTTACCGTTGGCCCTGCGCGCCCAGTCACCTGCAGAGTAAAACTGCATAAAGTCAAACTCCGCCGCCTTCAGGCCTTCCAGCCGCGCCACGTTGTCTTTGTAGATTTTGATGGTGATGCGGTCAAAATTACCCTGCCCTACATTGACATTGAGCTTCGAGCCCCAGTAGCTGGGGTCGCGCACATAGGTGATGTCTTTGCCGTAGATGACGGGGCCAATTTTGTAGCGGCCACTGCCAATGGGCACATCGGTGACCACTTTGTCAAAGGTTTTGCCCTTGCCCCACTCACGGCTAAATATTGGCAGGCCGCCCACCGTGAGCGGTAGCTCACGATTTTTACGTTTGAACACATACCGCACAATGAGGGGATTGACCACCTCGACGCGCTCCACATCTTCTAGCAAAGTGCGATACCCCGGCTGCGCATATTTGCTGATCAGCATCTCAAAGCTGTGCTTCACATCGTCGGCCAGCACGGGTTTGCCATCGTGAAAGCGGGCGGTGTCGCGCAACTTGAAGGTGGCACTCAAACCGTCGGCAGCCACGTCTACATCCTCTGCCAGCAAGCCATACGCCGTGCCCAGCTCGTCTGCCGAGCCTGTCAGCAGGCTTTCAAACAGCATCTCGCTCAAGTAGGCTGGCACCGAGCCTTTGATGGTGAAAGGGTTGTATTTATCAAAGGTAGACACTCGCAGGTTGCTCACCGCTACCAACTCGCCGCCCTTGGGGGCTTTGGGATTCACATAGTCAAAATGCGCAAAACCGGGCGGGTATTTAATGTCACCCCAAAGGGAATAGGCGTGGCCTGCCCAGCTGGGGACAGCAAACACCAACAAAATGCTAAAAGCTATTGCGCGCATGCGACAATTCTGCACTGACTTTTACCAAGAGGCACTTATGGGTTTCCTTAACAACAAAAAATTATTAATCTCCGGCGTGCTGTCAAACCGCTCCCTCGCCTATGGCATCGCCAAGGCCTGTAGGCGCGAAGGCGCTGAGATTGCACTGAGCTATGTGGGCGAGCGCTTTAAAGAGCGCACGCAACAGTTTGCAGCCGATTTTGACAGCAAATTGATTTTTGACTGCGATGTGGGCAGTGATGAGCAAATTACGAAGCTATTTAGCGATTTGTCCCAAACCTGGCCTAGGTTCGATGGTTTTGTGCATGCCATTGGATTTGCGCCGCGCGAATCGATTGGCGGGGACTTTTTGGAAGGGCTGTCGCGCGAGGGCTTCAAAATAGCCCACGACATCAGCGCCTACAGCTTTCCGGCGATGGCCAAGGCGGCCCTGCCCTACCTGAACGACAACTCGGCCGTGCTCACCCTCAGCTACCTGGGCGCGGAGCGCATGGTGCCCAACTACAACACCATGGGCTTGGCCAAGGCCTCGCTGGAGGCGTCTGTACGCTATCTGGCAGGCTCGCTGGGTGGGCTGGGCCGTGGCATGCGGGCCAACGGCATCAGCGCGGGGCCCATCAAAACTTTGGCTGCAGCGGGCATTAAAGACTTTGGCAAAATTTTAGGCGCTGTGGCACAGGCCTCGCCGATCCAGCGCAACGTGACAATCGAAGACGTGGGCAATGTGGCTGCGTTTTTGCTGAGCGACTTGGCTGCAGGTGTGAGCGCCGAGATTACCTACGTGGACGGCGGCTTTAGCAAGGTGGTAGGCGGCATTGCCGAACCCTCTGCTTCAGCGTGAAGGTGCCCTCAGTGCTTTGAGTCAGCGGCCCCATCCAGGTCATCGACCAGGTGAATGAAGCTCTCAAGGTGGTAACGCTCCACCTTGCGGTACAGCGTGCTACGCGAAACACCCAGCGCGCGTGCGGCCTGCGTTAGGTTGCCATGCGTATTTTTTACCGCGTGCACAATCGCCAATCGTTCAGCTTCTTCTATGCTGGTAGCAGATAAAGGGGCGTCCTCGCTAGTTTGCACCAATGTGCTACTACCAATTGCTACTAAAAGCTCTTCTGGTAACTCATTGCAACGTACAACCGTTTCATTTGAAGTGAGCAACAAACTTTCGACCACGTTACGCAGCTCGCGCACGTTACCGGGCCAACTGTAGGCGCGTAGCAGCGCCATTACCTCAGGGCCAAAGCTGCGGCTTGGTATGGCGTGGCGCATCGCTAGGTCATGGTTAAAGTGGTCCGTCAGCAGGTCAATGTCCAACTCTCTCTCACGCAAGGGTGGCACGCGAATTCGGGTTACGCTGATGCGGTGAAAGAGGTCGCGACGAAAACGCCCTGCTTCAACTTGAGCCAACAAATCCAGATTTGTCATGGCCAGCAGCCGCACATCCACTCGGCGTGGTTTGGCATCGCCCAACCGATAAATGACCCCTTCTTCCAGCACGCGCAAAAGCACGGGTTGCAGCTCCAGAGGCAGCTCACCGATCTCGTCCAAGCACAGCGTGCCACCATGCGCCAGCTCAAACCGGCCAGCACGCCCTTCGTTGGTAGCGCCTGTAAAAGCCCCACGTACATGACCAAAGAGTTCGCTGCCAATCAGCTCTTTAGTGGATGCACCGCAGTTAAATGTGACAAATGGGCCGCTACGTTCCTCGCTGCCATGTATGGCGCGTGCAAACAGCTCTTTACCGACCCCGGTTTCACCTTGTAACAGCACCGCTACGCGGCGACCACTGAGTTGCCTGGCTTTGTCCATGGCCGTAATGAGTGCCGGGCTACGGCCCAATAGACTAACAAAGCCACTGCGCAAAGGATCAATTTCTGAACCGCATGCCCCAGGGACCGCGTCGCTGTACACAGACAGGGTTCCCATCACGTTGCGTGATCGTTTGGGAACTACCAGTAACGCACCAATAGTGGTGCCGTCAACTATCACTGGGTGTAACCATTCTGAACGCAAACCCTCTGGCAGGCTGCGTGCCCACTCTTGTACCTGGTACCTCGATTCCAGCCCGGGGAGGCAGGTGCCCACACGCAGCTCGACACCCTGCAGGGTGCCGCGCACGTAGATCACCTTGGCATTGCGGTCAAGCACCACCATGGCAGCGGCATCACTAGAGCCGCTGAACCTCAGCGATGCCTCCAATAAATGGATATGCTCGCGGCTAGTGCGTTCGGTAAGTGTGGACTCTATCTGCTGAGCCATTGACACAGCCAACACAAGGTTGCTGGCCGTATAAGTAGAGGGTGGGCCTGATATATCGACTACACCAAGGATTTTGTCGGTGCCTGGAAAAAATACGGGGGCCGCTGTACAAGTCCAGCCTTTGATGCCCTCGCAAAAATGCTCGGTGGCATGAACCTGAACAGGCCGACGCATGGCCAATGCCGTGCCAATGCCATTGGTGCCTACAACGTCCTCGTGCCAATTACCTCCGGCGATCAGGTGTACATCCTGCCCCGCATCCAGCGTACCAGGATCGCCAGCCGTCTCCAGCACAATGCCGTCTGGATCCGTAAGTAGCATGATAGAACCTGAGCGTTCCAACAGATGGGAAGAATTGAGGAAGAGAGATTTTGCTGCCCATACCAAGTCATGGTTGCTGCGGCGCAGCTGTTCAAGATCTTTGCCGTATGCTGCCAGAGGTGCCAGCCTAGTGTTTGGCTTGACGCCCGCATGCGCACTACGTTGCCAAGATGTCAGCACATGCTTGGACACAGCCATCTCGGCCAATGGCTCGCCCGTGACGAACCGCTCCCAAGCCATCATGACCTGTCGCTCAACGCTTGAATCCAGCATTGACGTTGGCAGGCGGGCACCACTCCATGCAGGCAGTGGCTGAACGGTGGCGTATTTTCGGTCGATGGCTATCTCCTCTACTAGCTAGCAGAGCATTTCGAACGCTCTCCTAGGCTCCCTATCTTGGAGTTAATGCCCGGTCAAAAATGACACGTGCATCACTATTTTTATCGTCAATAACTATACTATCAAAATTATCTGAGGATGTACATACTGGTGATTTTTTCAGTGGTGCGAAGGTGACCCAGGCTAGCAACACCGCGTAAAGTATCGCTACCGCAGCAATCAAATACTGCCCACCCCTGGCCCAGGAAAATATGCCCGATGGTGTTGCCAATGCCTGCATCACCAACCAGGCATTCAAACCAATGATCATCACTGCGGCCGCATAAGCCAAGCCATACATCCAGACCGGGCTGGCAAAAGTGCCCATGATGCGCTGGGCGTTGGTAAAGCGGATCAGCGGCACAATGGCAAACGGCAGTTGCAGGCTCAGTACCACCTGACTGAGTATCAGCAACTGCAAAACGCCCTGCTCGCCAGCGTACACCAATACGGCCACCGCTGGCACGATAGCTATCGCGCGAGTGAGTAGCCTTCGTTTGATGGGGCTCATGCGCAGGCGCACAAAGCCCTCCATCACAACCTGCCCGGCCAGCGTTCCCGTGATGGTGGAGCTTTGCCCAGATGCCAGCAGTGCGATGGCAAAGACGGTCGATGCAAGCGTGACCCCCAGTACCGGGGTCAACAATTCGTGCGCCTGCTTGAGCTCTGTGACCACAATGCCGCGTTCAAAAAAAGTGGAGGCAGACAGCACCAAAATGGCAGAATTAATGAAAAAGGCGATGCCTAAGGCCAACACCGTATCGGCTATGTTGTAACGGATGGCTTCACGTTGGGCCGCCACACCCGCCTCAATGCGGCGCGTCTGCACCAGTGAAGAGTGCAGGTACAGGTTGTGTGGCATGACAGTGGCACCCAAAATGCCAATCGCCACCAAAAGGCTGGCCGAATCCAGCCGTGGCACAAAGCCGCGCGCGACGGCACCCCACGCTGGCTGCACGATCAACATCTCAATCACCATGCAGGCACCAATCGTTAACACTAATGCGGCTACCACGGCTTCGAGCTTGCGGATACCGTAGTGCTGCAAAGCAATAATCAGCATGACATCGACAGCCGTTATCAGCGCTCCCCACGCCAGCGGTATGCCAAACAGCAGGTTAAGCGCAATCGCGCTGCCCAATAGTTCGGCCAAGTCGCAGGCAATGATCGCCACCTCGCATAATAGCCACAAGGCCAACGACACTGGTCGCGCGTAATATGCGCGGCAAGCCTGTGCCAGATCCAAGCGTCCCACTATTCCGAGCCTGGCCGCCAAGCTTTGCAGCAGTATGGCAATCAAGTTGGAAACCAGCAGTACCCACATTAGCTGATAGCCAAAGCGCGCACCTCCTTCGAGCCCCGTAGCCCAGTTGCCAGGATCCATGTACCCCACACTGATCATCGCAGCGGGGCCGCAAAAGCGCAGTACGCGCCAGCGACCCGGCACGCGCATATCAACGCTTTGCTGCAGGTTGGTCATCTGGCTAGCCTAGCCGCGCCGTCAGGCGCGCCCGAGCAGTTCGGCACCTCCGCCAGTGGCAGGGCCTGCTGTGGGATCAATATACTCAGGTTTTTTTGCAATCAGTGTTTGCGTAGTCAGGATCAACCCTGCCACAGAAGCAGCATTGCGCACCGCGCTATAGCTGACCATGACCGGATCAATAATGCCCGCTGCTGCAAGATTGACGAACTTTCCATTACGCGCGTCCAAGCCGACACCCGGCTCGCTGCCCAGTGCCTTACGCACCATCGCCTTGCCGTCCAGTCCACGATTCGCGGCGATATGGTGCAGTGGTTGCGATAAGGCACGTTGCAACAGCATTGCGCCCTGCTGCTCGGCTCCTTTGCTGCGCGATATCAAATCGTCAAGCTCGGAGGCAGCGTGCAACAGCGCCAACCCACCACCGGGCACCACACCTTCTTCAATCGCCGCACGTGCTGCGTGAATGGCATCCTCAATCAAATGGTACCTGCGCTTTTGTTCCACTGGCGTGGCACCACCCGCCAGCAGTGTAGCGGTACCTCCAGAGAGCTTTGACAAGCGCTCTTTGAGTTTGTCGCGCTCGATATTTTGCGGCGCAAGCTCGTATTGACGCGACACCTGCTCGCGCCGAGCTGCAACCATCTCTGGGGATCCACCGCCAGCGCTTATCACCGTCTGGTTGGAGGAGATGCGTACTTGGCGTGCTTGCCCCAGATCGCGCAACTCCACCTTGGCAATGCTGCCGCCCAAGTCACGGGCTAACACCCGCCCACCCGTAAGGATCGAGATGTCTTCCAGCGCTACCTTGCGCCAATGGCCGTATTCTGGCGGGTGAATAGCCGCAACCAATGCGCCGCCTTTATCGCGCCATGCCAACAGGCTGACGATACACGCCGGAGCGACCTCATCGGCCATGATCAACAAAGGCCGTTTTGATTTAGCCACCAGTGCCAAGATGGCAGCCACCTCTTCTGTCGTTTGCAGTTTTTGATCCGTCATCAATATGTAGGGATTCTCCAGCACCACATGCATCTTCTCCACATCCGTAATCATGTGGTGCGAGAGGTAACCTCGGTCAAACGCCATGCCATCTACGACGTCCAGCAATGTTTCCACCGTGGTCCCAAAGTCAACATCCACAATGCCGTCCTTACCGACGCGTTCCAGTGCCTCTGCAACCAAGCGCCCGGTAACTTCGTCGTTGGCAGCAACGACCGCCACTTCGCGCAATTGGTCTGCGTCGCGCAGTGGTTTGGCCGCACGCTTGAGCGCAGCTATGGCCTCGGTTACCGCAAGCTCCAACCCATCGACCAATTCGACCGCGTTAGCTCCTTTAGCCAAGCAGGCCAGACCGTCTTGTACCAGCGCATCAGCCAGTACCGTGGCAGTGGTGGTACCGTCACCGGCGACATCATTCGTCTGTTTGGAAACTTCGCGCAGTACCTGCGCCCCCATGTTTTCAAATGGATCTTCTAACTCAATTTCAGCTGCAATACTAACGCCATCCCGCGAGATAATGGGAGTGCCAATAGGCCGGTCAATGATGACATTCATACCACGCGGGCCCAGCGTACCGCGCACTGCGCGGGCCATTTTGGCAACCCCTCGGCCCAGCGCCTGACGCGCCTCATCGTCGTGCAACATGATATTGGGCATGATTTTTGTCTCTTTTAGGGTAATGTTTTTACTAGATATTTGTTATTCAATGCACCGCTGCGGCTAACGGTCGATGTCGCACAAAATGGATCGGCTGGGGCGTAGCCTCACCAAAACGCGCGGCTTGCAGTCCACGGCATAGCGCACCGTTAAATTCAGCATTGATAGCGACGCGGCGTACATCGCGCAGATGGTTTATCAACGCTTCGGGGGCAATTGCCCGACCTTCAGTGTCTACAAAGGCTTGCGCTCCGCCACGCGCTACGGCACGTCGATCCAGATAACGCTGCGTCAAACGCCTGCCCTCGTCATCCAAGACAAGACCAACTAGGGCCACTGTATCCAATGCCATCAATGCATCAGAGGTATAGCCCGCCTCGATCAGATAGTCCAACAATGCTGCTTGTCGGCGTTGGAAGCCTTTAAGCTCAAAGGTGCGACGCAATGATTCGAGGTCGCCCTCAGAGTCAGCTCCAAAAGCCGCCTGAAAGCCACTGCCTTTGGCCACACCTTGATTGATCGCATCAGCATACATGTGCTCACCTAGCTTGACCTGCACCTGGGTCACCCAAGGCAGTGATTTCACGGCGATGCGCATGTCGTCAGCCATCAGAAAAGCGAAGTTAGCTGCGCACCAGTATGTCGGCAACCGAAAACTGATGCGCACCTCACCTTCCCCGAGCAATTCGACATCCGTAACAAAGCCCAAGTCGGCAACCGACTCGTCGAGCTCTGGATCCATCACCGTTGTCAGGCAGTCTTGAACCTGCGCGATGCGGTCAGAATCTGATAGTGGCTTTACGCGGTCGGCAGCCATGGTGCCTCACGCCGCCAAAGCAACACGCTCATTGGCCAGCAAGCGCTTTTGCGCCGCAATGTCAATGTCATAGAGCCGCGCCGCATTCAGACCGAGGATTTTCTTCTTGGCTTCGAGATCCAGCACCGCACCGGTTTCCTTGACAATGTCCTCGGGCAACTCAAAGTCCATGAAGGCCTTGACTATCCAGTCGGGTGTCCAGATACCGTAGTCACTGCCATACAGCAGCTTGTCTGGGCCGAGCCACATCAGCAATTGCGAAATCACATGCGCAAAATACTTGGGCTGTTTCTGAATGAACGGCAGTGCCACCGCCAAGCCACCATAGACGTTAGTTTCCTGCGTCGCGATCCAGCAGAAATCATCTAGGCGCGGCAGGCCGCAGTGTTCAACGATAAAATTTAGCTCCTGGAAGTTGGTCGCTGCCACATCAATATCCGCAACATCGAAGGCATCCCTGTCCAGTGGCAGAATAGTCGGCCCTTTGTGCACATGGATGTTTTTGATACCCAGCTTCTGGGCGCGCTCCAGATACCTCTCTGCCCAAGGGTCGCTTAACTTGTAGCCACGGCTATCCCCATTCCACTCTGCGGTGTAGAGCTTTACACCCTTGATCTTGTGAGTGGACACCAGCTGCTCCAGATCGTCAAGCCCTTTATTCCCGTTGCGCGGATCAAAAGCTCCGTTGAGAATGAAGCGGTGGGGGTGCTTGGCCTTCATCACCGCGTTTTGCTCAGTGGTATTAAAACCATTAATATAAAAGTCTTTCAGGTAGGTTGGCTGAAAGATCGCCATGTCGTCTGGACCGTCCACGAACAGGTCTTTGTAGAGCTGATCGCCACCATAGCGGTCAAACTTCTCGCGCGACCATAGCTTCTCCTTGGGACTGAGAAAGCTGTGGTAGGCGTAGAAGCAATTGATGAATTGCTCTCCATGCATGTTCTTCTGGTTCGCCTTGGTGGCATCCCAGTTATGAACGTGCCCGTCGATGACAAAAATCTCTTCACCGGATTTTGTTTTGAACATGGCGTTGTGCTCCTTAAGCGTAGGCTACATAGGCCATGGCGGCATTCATGTCGCCAAATAGCACTACGGTGTTCTCGTCCACCATGACCATGCGGCCATAGTGCGTGGAGGTGGCAATCTCAAACAGATAGGGTGTCATCTCACGACCCAAAAACTCGGAAATTTCATCCATTTTGAACTCTATCTTGCCGTCACCATCGATGCGGATCATGGCGGGCATATAGGTTACGCGTATACCCTTTTTGGTCTCCATCAGTTCAGCAATGGCCCGCGCCTCCACGCTATCGTTCATGGTCACTCCGCACTGATGCGAGACGGTTTGTTTGAACTCCAGGTCCTTAAATGCCTGGAAGATATTGTCGTTGTGCTTGGTTGTCATGATTACTCCTCGGGTGGTTTAGGTTTTTAAGCGGAAATTGACTTGGGCAGTGCAAGGCCAATCTGACCTGCAATATTCTTGATGCGTCCAACTGCATCGGAATAAGAACCCTCAAACTGGGTTACCTTCGTGTGCGGTAGCGACCAGATAGGTTGCAGATTTTTGGCGGCTTTCACGGCCAAATCGCCATAAGTTTTCAGCCACGAATTGAACAATGCCGTATTCGCAGCAGAGTGCTTGGGATCGCTAACCAGCATGTGTAGCAGCTCCACAGTGTTGGCCAAGTTGCGCTGGTAGTCGCCCTCCGCTGAGGAGACCACAGTGGGTGTCATGAAATCGTTTTGTGATGCCGCCGCTTGCATGACGAAACCGCTACGGAACAACTCGCCCACCAGTGGTTCGAACACAATGTTGACAGCAAAGTACTTCTCTAGGTAGTCTGTCGCTCCGCCGATTGTTTCGATCAGTTGGCGCGTGGGTTGCCAGATCGGATCATCAAGCCATACTTTTTTACCGATCTCTGCGTCAAAACCGGGAATATCCAAGCCGATATCGCCAAGGTAGAGCGTCAAGTCCTGGGAGAAACGCAGTTTGTACGACGAGTTCGTCAAAATCGCCGAATTGATCATCTGGGTATATCCGTAGCGCTGTGCTTGCATCAACGAGGTGCCCAAACCAAACTCAGCATGCTTGTAAGCACCTAGATGCTTTTCCAGCACTTTCACCCAGGTTTTGTCAAAACGGGTTGGTGCGCCCGAGCGACGACCATTCTCTACAGCCTGCGCAATCATGCCCTCAATTGTCGACTGACGCTGGTAGTGGGTACGTTCCCACTCTTCATCCACAGCGCGAAAAATGTGCCAGTCACTAGAAAGCGCGGCAGTCCACTTCTCGGAATAAGTGGGTGTACCGTCTGGAAAGCTGATGATCCAGTCTTGCAGCAGGTAACGCTTGGGATCGGGCTGCACATCCAGGGTCATGTCCTCGTAGTGCGATGCCTTGCGGCCTTTAGGCGTGAAGTAGTTGTACTTGCGGCTGTCCCAGCCACTGAAGATTGCTGAGCCTGCGGCACCAGAGTGCGTTGCAGCGGGTGTCATGGTAGCGGATGTCATCACAGTGTCTCCTAAAAAGTTAATAAACCAATTAATGAACAAGGTTTGGCTTGCTTGCGCTCGCCGGGGTGAACTTATCAACATGGGTATGGTCAAGCGCCACGCCCAGACGCTTGAATACCGGTAACACGGCATCCACCATGGGAGGTGGCCCGCAGGTATAGGCATCAACTTTGCCAGCTAGCTGCTGCGCTTTCAAAACGCGCTCGACCACTTCATGCACAAAGCCCGTCTCGCCATCCCACGCGTCTTCCACCGTGGCTTGAGACAGCACCGGGATAAACTCAAAGTCAGTCAGCTTTTTCGCCACGCTGGCAAACTCATCTAAATAGAACAGGTCTTTGCGTGTGCGTGCACCATAGAAAAAACGAACCGCCCGTTGCTCGCCGCTATGGATATGGTCTTGCAGAATTGACCACAGAGGTGACATGCCAGATCCACCGCCCACTAAAACCATTGGGCCTGCATGCCCCTCACGGCGAAAGCAAGTGCCAAAGGGCCCATTGAGCGTCACCGCAGTTCCCGGCAGTAGCGTGGTATCGACCAACGAAGAGAAAGCACCATCGGGATACTTGCGGATAATGAATTGCAGTGTCGATGGCGTACTTTGTGTGCTTGCCATCGAATACGACCGCGTCACTCCCGCTGACGGAACGGCAATTTCCACGAACTGGCCAGCCCAGAACTTCATGGGTTTTTCCAGCTGAACCTCCAGCAAGCGCGTATCGTGGGTGAGCGAGGTGACGGAGCTAAGCACTCCATCAAATTTCTTCACCGCTATGGCATAGCGCAAAAGCTCCTCATCGTAATTGAGCAGCTCAACCGTCAAATCGCTGTAGGCGTAGGATCGGCACAAAAGGATGTGGCCGCTGTCGCGTTCGTAGTCCGGCAGTGCAAAGGTAGAGTAGTCCTCTACCTCTGCCTCACCTTCCACGAGGAGGCACTTGCAACTGCTGCACTGCCCCTCGCGACAACCGTGCGGCACCGCAATACCCTGACGGAAAGCCGCGTCGAGCACCCATTCGCCCTCCTCGACTTCCATCTCGATGCCTATTGGCTCGAAACGCACGGTATGGATCTTTTTATCAGACATATCAGCCTAGTTTTTCCTGCGTTTATCTGCCCCCAGGTAGCCATCACGGCTACCCGGGGGTAGTTAGTGCTCTAGATCGGATTGATCTTGAAGCCTTTGCGGTACTCCTTCGCTGCCGCTTCACGCCCTTCTGGTGTCAGCTCACGGAACGCCCGCAGTGGGCTTCCCAGCGTGTGACCCTTGACATGGTCTAGCGTCCACATGTGCTTGTCTTCAAAGCGCAGGTGTGGTTGCGAGATCAGCGTCTTGCCATCAGGGCGCACAAAGCCCAGGTCTTTGATGGCATCTGCCAGATCCCAACCGTGGTAGCAGTCTTCCCACTCGCGACGTCCGCTGAAGCGGCCCATCGCAGGGGTTGCACGGCCTTCGTACTCAGCAGCAAAAGCTACTTTGTGCGTCCAGCGGCAGGTCTCCGAGCAGTAGGTGTACGTCTTGCCATCGACTTCGTCGTAGCAGAAGTCTTCGCGGATCAGCGCAGGCACCATGCAGCTCCAGCAGCGGTGTGGGTAGGCGTAACCGTTTTCTTGATCGAACAAGATATTGGTTTCACCAGGCACACTCTTTCTGGCATACCACTTCCAGTAGTCGCCAAATTCGGCGTACCAACCGGGGTACTTGTGCTCAAACCACTCAAAGTCGCGGTCTGTTTGCGCTTCGATGCGCCAGAAGTTAACGGGCCAGCCGACCGAGAAGAACTGCGCCACTTTGTGGACATAGTTTTTCTTGACCATGCGATCCCATGCTTCATTGACATCGTCGTGGTGGATCTTGATGCCGTATTTCTCCAGCGGCAGCATGTAGGTGCGGTAGTAGTCCTCATAAATCCAGCGGTGCCAGAGTTCGGCGTACGACTCCTTGTTTTTGTCGCGGTCGGTGGTGCCGTATTCAACAAAGGTGCCGATAGCCGCATCCACAATCGCGTGGTTCTGCCAAAACGCGTAGCGCAGATCACGCTCGAGCAGCAGGTGGTTATCGGGGTCGTTGATGACCGACATCAGCAGCGAATGGCCATTGCCAATGTGGCGTGACTCATCTGACTGAACTGACAGGAAAACGGACGACAGTGCGTAGTCGCCGTTGCGCGCGGCCTCAGAGGGCATTGCGACGAAAAGAGTGTTGGTGAACGCGGTTTCTGCGACCACAGTCAAGTAGATGTTGGCGGCAGTCAATGCGTCGCCTGTGAGAAAGCCTTCAGCGAACTGGCGGCCAATAGTAGTTGCGTAGCACTTACCGAAAGCGGCTTCGGTAATGTCAAATCCAGCGGGGTCGATATAGTTTTCCATGTACCACTTCTTCAGGTTCATCTGAATCGTGGAATGGCGGAACTCGTCAACCATCTGCATCGTAAAACCAGTGCGCAGCTCCTCTCCGGGAGCCAGCCTGGCGACCATTGCCATCGAGCGTGCTGCAGAGATTTCTGGGAATGGAATGATTGCCAGGAACAGTTTCATCCACTCGACCCAGCGTGGCTGGGTATTGCGGAACATGTCACCACGCAAGGCTGCGTCAAGCGCACCATACACGCGGTTATCTTTCTCTTCCTGCATGGGAAAGTAGGAGCGGAGCACCTGCTTCATCGGATCGCGTGGGGCCTTGCCGATCTTGTAATCGGTCGGAAAGGTCATCGCTTCCTGTACATAACTCGGCTGCCAGCCGAGGTCGGCAATGCGACGAGTCGCCTCGCCGATGCTGATTCCCTTTTGAGAGGTAATCTTGTTAAGAGTCAAACCCACAGCCATGAGATTCTCCTTTACAAAGTGTGTGTCTAATTGCAACGTTACTAAAAGTTCGCTGATGTTTGGGCGATGAAGTCGCTCAGATATCAACGCACACGGGCCCAGCCCTATTTCCTATAAAGCGATTTCTATGCCACCGCTCGATAACCCTAATGTCTTCGTATTTCTTATAGGTATTTGCACTGTAGGCGCGTGCTGCCAACCGTAACTGCGTCGTGTTCTGGGACGCATGCCGTGGCATCGCGTCCGATCATGGGACGTACACTTGAGGAATATTCTTTTAGGATAAATGGCATAGTACTTTTGTGCAAATTTGTGATTTATATCAATGAACGAAAATACAAAATGCTATATTATTAATAGCAATTTTATCAGCATAAGCTGATACTGTTCTCATCAATTTGGAAATGAACTGGAATTTCCGGCTGCTGCTGCAGGGTTATTTGCACGCTTTTCTCCCTCTGCAATGAAGCGCGCAGCTAGAACCAACGCCCCCATAGCGAAATCTTTGTCATAGGCCGCGATCATCTCCTCAGAGATACGTGCCAGTCGCGCGAAAAATTCGTCTTTGCTGGTGGTCTCTTGGCTCATGAAATAGACTCCTTGAATGAAGGCACGGTAGTTGTGGCGATACTAAGTGCCGCGTGAACGAAACAACGTATCTGGCAAACTCAGCCATCCTAGCTCGCCCTCTTGTGTACCAAACGCAATGCGGCTTCCATCTCCAGACCAGGTCAACGCATTCACTGCGCCACCGCCCGAGCCTTTAAGAAACAACCCCTCGTCGCTTCCCGGCTGGCACAGAAGTACTGCACCGTTGAAATAGCCCGCAGCAATGAGGGACTGCTGTGGATGGCAGCTAATGCAGCTCACTGGTGTTTTGCTGACGAGACCACATTGTTTGGGCTGGTCTGCGCCACCAGGTGGGTCAAAGCCCCAACACACTGGGCGCATACCGCCGCTGGTGGCAAGATAACGTCCGTCGTGTGCGAACGACAACGACAGCGGCTGCCCTGGGTAGCCACCCATCTCAATGTCGCCACCATCAGAAACCCGCCAACCATGCAGCGCATTTTCTTGCATGCCGGAGACGAGATATCGGCCGTCTGGGCTCCACGCCAATGTACGGTGGTAGCCGTGCCAGGCCAGGAGTCGAACTGGATCTTTATCGGACCACAAGGTGACACCGCCGCTGTGCGCAATGGCCAGGCAGTGTCCATCGGGATTAAAGGCAATCGCGGTAGCAGGTGCAGGCAGGTCAATGGCATCGCCTAAGCTGCCGTCCAAAGTCAAGCGTTGCGCGCGTCGGCCACTGGCGTAGACGCGCACACCATTGCGGTTGCATGCCAAGGCATCTATCCAGGAGCCAGATAGATGAACCAGTACCTTGGGATCACCCACACGCGGCACGTGCACGATGCGCCCATCATCACCGCCGGTGAGATAGCCGCCGCGCGCATCGCTGGTAATGCACAGGCAACTATCCGGGTGACAAGCGACACGCAAGGGCTGGGGAGCAGGTGCCTCTGCCGCTATCAAAGTAACTCCGCCTCCGTCTTTGGGCACAACACGCGGGCCTTTGAGCCAGTTCGCACTGGCCACAGCCAACTGCCCATCCCCTAGCGCAAAACCTACAGCGCGACCTCCTGTGTCCCAGGTGGCAGCCACCACGGGCGCGCCAAATTCCCAGTGTGTCCCAAGCGATGCCAGTAATGGTGTGGGGGCATTCATGACAGCACCACACTTTCACCTTCTGCTAAACAATGTGCAAGCTCGCTGCGCAGCTCTTGCGCGTCCAAACCACGGCCAATAAACACCATCCTCGACTCGCGGGCTTCGTCCCTCGTCCAAGCGCGGTCTAGACCGCTGTCCACCGTCATGTGGACGGCTTGAAAAACATAGCGACGCTCCTCACCCTCAAACGCCACGATACCTTTGGCACGCAGCAGGTCAGCCCCGCGCTCGACGACCAGGCGTTGCAACCACGGCATAAAGCGGCTTTGGTCAAGGGGGCTTTTAAAACTCAGCGACACGCTACCCAACCCTTCACTGTGGCGACCCGCATCGGGTTTGCGATAGACGTGTGCTGACACACCTGCCGGTGCGGCGCCTAAGCGTACGGCAGGCACACGCAGTCGGGCAAGGTCAAACGCACCACGGTTGAGTAGCTGTTCCAGCGGAATGTCACCGTGTACCGAGCGCCGCACCTCGGCGGTAGGATTGATTTGCTGCACGGCGCGCTCAGCCTCGGCCAGCATCGTGTCGCTGGCCATATCGGTCTTGTTGAGCAATACCAGATCAGCTTGCGCCAGCTGTTCCTGAGCTTCTGGTGCATCGTGCAACTGCGTGGCCAAGTGGCGGGTGTCGGTCACGCAAATCACGCTGTCCAGGCGTGTATGCTGGCGCAGCAGATCGTCAAAATAGAAAGTTTGCACAATGGGCGCCGGGTCGGCCAGGCCTGTGGTCTCGATGATGATGCCGTCAAAGCCGCCAGGGCGGCGCACCAGGTTGCTGGCTACCCGCACCAAGTCGCCGCGCAATTTGCAGCAGACGCAACCGTTGTTCAGTTCGTAGACCTCTTCCTCTGCACCTACGACCAGTGCGCCATCAATGCCCAGCTCACCGTACTCGTTGACGATGACGGCATAGCGCTTACCCGCTGCATCGCGCAGCAAACGATTCAGTAGCGTGGTTTTACCCGCGCCCAAAAAACCAGTGAGTACGGTAACGGGAATGGGAGTCATCTGAATCCTCTGAGCGGTTAGATCGGTGCAAACAAATAAACAACCAAGCCACTGATCAAGGAATTAATACCGCACGCCCCTTCACTTTGCCGTGATGCAAGTCCAGCAGAGCTTGATTGGCATCTTTGAGTTTGTATTCACGCGTAGCCAAATGCACCAGACCACGATCCGCCAACGCCATCAGCTCCACCAATTCGGGATAAGTACCCACCAGGTTACCGATGATGCTTTTTTCACTGGTAATCATGTCCATCGTGGGCAAGTCAATTTTGCCGCCATAGCCCACGATGTAGTAGCTGCCAGCGTTGCGTGTCATAGCCAGCCCTTTGGCCACGGCATCGCCTTCACCTACAAAATCAATCACTGCTTCGGCACCTTTGCCTTTGGTAAGTTCTAGTACACGTGCCAGTTCGTTGCCGTCAGCCTTGACCATGTGATGCGCACCACACTCCTTGGCCAGTTGCAGCGCCATATCGGAGCGATCTACGATGATGATCTCGGCCGCACACAAGGCAGCTAGAACCTGAATACCGATGTGGCCTAAACCACCGGCCCCAATCACCACAGCGAACTCACCAGGTAGCAAATGCCGTGAGGCCTTTTTAGCCGCGCGGTAGGCGGTCAACCCGGCATCGGTGTACGGCGCAACATCCTTGGGGGCCAGCGTCTTGGGCAGCTTGATAAGCGAGCGCTGACCAGTGCGCAGGTATTCGGCATAACCACCATCGGCATTGATGCCCGGAAAGCGGCTTTCCTCAGCATGCATGTCGTCACCTCGGCGGCAGGCCAGGCAGTAGCCACTCGTTACCAATGGGTGGCAGATGACGGCATCTCCCACCTTCAGTCCCGTCACTGCGGAGCCCATAGCCTCCACCCATCCAGCGTTCTCGTGGCCCATGATGTAGGGCAGTTTGACGTCCACCTTGTCACTCCAGATGCCCTCCACCACATGCAGGTCGGTGCGGCACACGCCAGCACCGCCTATGCGCACAATCACATCAGTAGGGCTTTCGATCTTCGGGTCGGGCACGTCTTCGTAGCGTACAAAGGCATCGCTGCTCAGCGTCTTATCGTATTGGTGCAGTACGGCGGCTTTCATCGGTTGTCTCCTCTTGTTTGTGGTTAATTAGAGCGTTACGCAATTTTCGATTTCCATACCCATAAGCAACCTGCGTGCCATGCATTGGCACTGATAAACCTGATGGCTTCCCTTGCTGGTTTTCATTGGGAAGGTTCAATGCATCAGCGACTCGCTCAACTTCAACAGCACGCTTTTATGTCGCGTAATCGGACGCATGCGCAGATACGTGTCAGCCGTCCCCGTCTCGTTTCGCTACAGGGATTTCCCCTTACGCCAAGTCAAGATGTCGCCGCCGTGCGGGCCAGTCGGCCAGCTTACCGTGCGCATCGCGTGGCAGTGCATTGCCAAACACCACATCCAGGGGAGTCTCGGGCACGCTCAGGCGTGTCCGCATCCAGGCACGTAGCGCCGGTAACGCAGCTTCTTCTTTTGCAAAGTCATTTAAAACGATAAATGCCTTGAGCCGCCGCCCCTCATCTGCAGGCATGAGGCGTACCGCGCACGCGCTGACATCGGGATGCTCAGAAATAAGGCCTGCAACATGCGCGCACGACACGTTCGTTCCTGCCACCTGCACTTTCCCATCGCGGCGGCCCGTGACAACAAGACCACCCTTGCTGGCTGCCAGGATGTCCGGGGGCACGATGCTCTGCGCCCTGCCCGGTGTCTCGGGGTCGGCGCGCTCTAGCTGCCCGTCGCTGCGCAGTGACCAGTGGGCGTAAGGGTGCAGCACGTCGGTGGGCTCATCGCGCCAAGCGATACCGCCAGTCTCGGAACTGCCATAAATTTCTACCATGCGCGCCAGGCCCCGGGCGCGCAGGGCCATCACGGTGGCCACACTGATCGGCCCGGTAGATGTGGCACCCGTCACATCGGGTTGCCACGCGCCATGGGTCGCAGCCAAATCCCAGCGCATCGGAAAGCCCACTACCAGATCGCTACTGCGTGCCACCGCCGCAAGCCCGGTCAGCGCAGTGGCGCGGATATCGACAAATGGCACACCCAGCCAGCGCGGCAGCAGTGCGCAGAAAAGAAAACCGTAGATATGGCGTGGCCCCACCAGGCCAATAATCCGCTGGCGATCCGCGAACAACACTGCTTGCGCATCCATTTCTTGAACAATGGCGGCCCAGCTATGGGTACACAGCACCGGCGTGCCCGTGCTGCCCGATGTGGCAAACGTGATGCTGCGCGAGCCGTGTGCCCAAGCGCGCATGACTGTGCTTGTCCAGTCGCCCACACTGCGCCGACGCAGCAGGTCATCCTCGAGCTCACACTCCTGTAGCCGAAAGAAAGTGGAGACAGCAGCCGCCAATTCGAGCAGCGCTAGCGAGTCAACCCCCAGCCCATCGGGTTCAAGCCGCGTCGCGGCATCGATCACCACGACTTGCGCTGGCTCCAGGCCCAGCACAGTCCCCGCGAGATCGGCTATGACGGCCTGGACATCAGCGGGAGTCAGATCGTGTGGCACTACGCAACAGTGGCTGTTACCCGCTTGATCAACACCCAATAGGTGTCTGTGCCTTCCACTTGGTGCATGCGCACACGCACCTCGGTAGGCAGCATTTCGTGGTCAAGCACATAGGTGAACTGGACATCCATACGGCCTGCCTTGACACCGGCGCGAAAGCGCCCTTCAAACGCTTCACTGCGCGTGCAAGGCGCGACATCCGTAAAAAAATTGCGCCCCACCATGCCCGTCTGGTTGCGTCCACTGATATCTGCCTCGGTGGCGTTGTAGCGCAGGATACGTCCATCGCGGTCAAGCTCCATCGCACCGAAGGCCAGCGAATCGAGTTCATCGTCACCCATTCTTGCGAGTTCGTTGGCAACGCTGTTCTCACTAAACTTGACAATTCGCATAGCAGATCTCCTTGTGCTTTAGTATTTAAGCAACTGGTATGCCATATGCTTCTACTGACGCTTATTTCACGTAGGCCGTTGATTTCACAGAGTAAATAAGCTGATCTTGTAGCCCACACCCACTACGATAGGACACCAAGTGTCGCTAAATTGGACGTGTGCGTACCGTCTGTGTCAACAGGCAGTGTCTCGATTTGCTACAGTAACGCGACCCGCAGCCAAGCGCTAGCTACCTCGCTCGTGCTGCCGTCTCAGCCTGGTAGCGTTGGGTAGCAGCTTCTACCGCTTTGCTGTGGATCTCGGCCAGCTCAGGCCGCGCAGCGCGGGCTCGGTCAGCGGCGGCTTGGGTAGACATTTGGCCCTGCCAGCGCGGGAACACATGGCGTGCCAACAGATCGTGGCTTTTGCGGGTGGCATCAAAATTAGCCCAGTCGTGCGCCAGCAGCAGGTAGGCACCAAAACCGCCGTTGGACTGCTTCCAGAGCCGATCAATTTGGGCGTTCACCATCTCGTGCTTGCCGATAGCGCCAAAGCCCGAGTCGTTGACGAAAGAGATCATTTCCTTAATGTTGCTGCCCGGCACCGCCATCTGCGGGAACGCCGCCACTGACTGCATATAGTCAAACCACTGCGCCATGCCGTATTCGACATCGCGATAGGCCTGATCCATCGTCTCCGCCGCATGCACCATGCCAACCAGGCGCTACTTGTTGCGATCGACCTGGGTCTTGTAATGTTGGGCCTGCGCTTCCATCACGTCCCAGTGCAGCGCCAGTGCGTCAAAGCCTGCCGCTGTGGTGGCACTAATCGACAGCAGGCCAATACCATGCATGCTGGCCAGCTTGGGGCCGGTGGGCGAGGCTACGGCGGGCACCACCATGTCAAACAGCGGGGTTGAATAGGGCCGCAGATGCAGGCGCGCATCGCGCAAGTCCCAGCGGTCGTTTTTAAAGGTCACTGGCTCGTCGGTATTGAGCAGTTTCATGATCACGCCCAAGCCGTCTTCCAGCAACGGGTGGGTTTGGGTTTGCGACAGGCCCACCATGATGCCGTCACTGGGCAGCGAGCCGGGGCCCAGGCCCAGCATCACCCGGCCACGGGTCAGGTGATCTAGCTGCACGATGCGCTCGGCTACCCACAACGGGTTGTGGTAGCTGACACTCACCACACCAGTGCCTAGCTTGATACTGCGGGTGCGCTGCGAGGCCACGGCCATAAAAATTTCGGGACAGCCGCTGATCTCGCTGCCCGCCGAGTGGTGCTCACCGCACCAAGCCTCGTCGTAGCCTCAGCGGTCTAGTCACTGGATGAGTTCGAGGTCTTGCTCCAGCGCCAGCGTGGGGTTGACGCCTGGCTTGTGGAAGGGCGCTAGAAATATGCCAAAGCGCATCCGATGGTTCATCATGCTTGTCTCCTGGGGTGGGGATACCGGTCATAAGTGTGAGGCAACATGCTGCGCGGACCGGAATCAGGCAATATATTGGGCGCAGTATAGGCACGGTCAGGCTGGGCTGTCCAGTCGCCGGTTTGACATACTGCATCCGCTATGGCACGCCTATACTGGCTGCCATAGCACTTGTCCTCAACGTCGTTACGCCTGCGGCTTATGACCCCCTCCCCTTTGATTGTCGGTATCGGCGGCACCACCCGCGCGGGGTCTACCTCGGAGCAGGCGTTCAAAATTGCCTTGGCCCGTGCCAGCGCGCTGGGCTGCGGCACGATGCTGTTCCCCGGCCCGCAGTTGCCCACCGAAATCTACGATCCCACGCAATTGCAGCGCAGCGCGCAAGCAGCCGCCTTGGTAGCGGCTTTGCGCCTTGCAGACGGGGTGATCATCGCCACCCCGGCTTACCACGGCGGTTTATCTGGTTTGGTTAAACATGCGCTGGACTTTACCGAAGGCCTGCGTGGCGATGCGCGGGTGTATTTGGAGGGCCGCGCAGTGGGCTGCATCGTCTGCGCCGAGGGCGCGCAGGCGATGGGCTCTACCTTGGCCTCAGTGCGCGCCATTGTGCAAGCGTTGCGTGGCTGGCCCACGCCTTTTGGTGCTACCTTGAATTCTGCACAGAAACCTTTTGGCAGCGCAGACCAAGCGGCTGACCCAGCCACCATTCAAGCCTGCCACACTGGGGCGCAGCAGTTGGTGGACTTTGCGCGCATGCAGCGCAAGCGTTAATCTTCAAAACTTCAGCTTGCTGAGACCGAGCCGTTATTTGGCAGCTTCTACCAGCTCAAAACTGCGCTTAACCAAGCTGCCCAACTGCGCCGCTACAGCGCGGGCATCCTCTGCGCTGGCCAATGAGCCCACCGTCACATCAAACATGCTGGCCGCTCCAGTGGTGCACGGGGTAACTGTAGCCCCATAGCCCAGCTCAGCCAGTTGCGCGGCCAAGGCTTTTGCCCGGCTTTCCAGCCAGATGTTATTGGCGATACTAAAACTGCCACCCGGTTTGGCCAGGCCACTGCCCTCGGGCGCTGCCACTTGGCCGCCAAATCCACTCAGTTGCTCGGGAGTGGCAATGCTGATAGGCAAGGCTGCTTGGCCCGCGGGAGCCACCCAAAAAGCATTGGGCGCATCCAGCACGGCCAGCGGTTCATTGACGCGTTCAATATCGATCTTGCCTTCAAACAAACACACCATCTCGTGCTGGGCATTGGACTGCGCCCAAAAACGCGTACCGCGTATGCCTATGGTGGCCGTGGCTGTGCTCACGCTGACGCGGCGGTTTTTGCCGTTGAGTTTCTCCGTCAAGGCCGTGACGTAGCGAAAGGTGCCAATCGCCACCTTAAAAGCTGTGCTGAACAGTGACGCGCCCTCTGCTTTGCTGTAGGCCAAAGACTCCAGCGTCAAGCGGCTGTTCGCACCCAGCGCGATGACGCTGCCCTCGGGGAACTTCAAAACCACCCGCGCGCCCTCGCCTGTGACCACGGTTTGCAAAGCGCTCACGATGCCGCCGGCTGCCAGTGGTATGCGCTTGTCGCCTATCTCCAGCCAAGCGGGCGCGCGAAGCAACTCGACGACTGCCGACGACTGGGTTTGCGCCAGCGCACTACAGGAGGTGCCCAGCCCTGCCAAAGTACCTAAACCAGCGCCCAAGCCAGCCACAGACAGTGGCGCGCCGCGCACAAGCAGCCAAGCTGCCGCGCCTAGAGTGGACTGGCGGCGTAGCAAGTTGAATTCAGTCAAAGTAATGGCACTGGGTACTGAGGATGAACGGTTTTTGTTTTTCTTGAATTTCATAGTGTGGGGGTATTGACGTTTTTGAGCATTAATTGAAACTATCGCATTACGCCACGCTTTAAGCAATAAAAGCACGGAATTTAACCCCCACATGCCTACTATTGCACAACGGGACAGCTGTACAGATGCAGACAACCCCCCATGGGTTTTATGACTTCAAGTCTGTTTCAGAAAACTTGCTAAATATTGACATATACTTGATTACTCAAACATACATCAAATATAAAGAAGCAGCCATGCCCATCCCTCTGACCACCCACCCCATTGACGTTCCAGCCGATACAGCCGCTGGCTCCAGCCTGGAGTTTTGCATGCGCCTGACGCGTGCCTACGGGGTGCTTACCCGCCGCTTGGACAATGCGTTGTCGAGTTTGCATGGCTTGAGCTTTGGTGATTTCATGATTTTGTACCACCTGGACCGTGCACCAGGCACCAAGCTGCGCCGCATTGACCTGGCCGAACGTTTAGGATTAACTGCTTCTGGCGTGACCCGCACCCTGCTCCCGCTGGAGAAGCTGCACTGGGTACTGCGCCAACCCGACCCGCGCGATGCACGAGTGGGTTACGCCGTGCTCACAGAATCTGGACAGCAGCTCTTGAACTACGCCCTGATCTCCATCGCACCGATCAGCCAAGAGGCCACCCAAGCCATGTCACCCGACGAAACAGAGGCTTTTTCTGCTTTGCTCGGGCAGCTTGCAGGCATTCATTTGGCTAATGGGTAAAACACAAGCCTGAGATAAGCCTGCCCGACGGTTTTCGCCATATAAAAAACGGGCAATAGACCGCTTTTTATAAGTGCTTTAAGCCTCCAGCCCCCTAGAATATAGCGGGAGCAGCTATCAAATAAGGAGTTCTACGGGCGATGCCTTTACGCCCTATGCCTTCACGCAATCGGCATAATACCGCTTCGCGCCGTTGGCATCCACCTGCTCTACCAAACCGTGGATGTCGGTCTCAAAACCTGGACATTCGCGGTTGAAGGCGCGCGCGAACTTGAGGTAGTCGACGATCTTTTTATTGAACACTTCGCCGGGGATCAACAATGGAATGCCCGGTGGATAAGGCGTTACCAGACCCACGGTTATGCGGCCTTCCAGCTTGTCGATCTCGACCCGCTCGGTCTTGCGGTGCGCTATGTAGGCGTAGGCGTCAGACGGGGTCATGGCGGGGTGCAGGTCGCTTTGGTACACATCGGTGGTCAGGCGCGCAATATCGTATTTGGCGTACAGCCCGTGGATGTGCTGACACAGGTCTTGCAGGCCCATGCGCTCGTACATGGGGTGCGCCTTGCTGAACTCGGGCAAGATGCGCCACATGGGCTGGTTGCGGTCATAGTCGTCTTTGAACTGCTGCAAGGCAGTGAGCAAGGTGTTCCAGCGGCCCTTGGTGATGCCGATGGTGAACATGATGAAGAAGCTGTACAACCCGGTCTTCTCCACGATCACGCCGTGCTCGGCCAAAAACTTGGTGACGATGCTGGCGGGGATACCCGTTTTGGCGAATTTACCCTGCAAATCCAGACCCGGTGTGACGATGGTGGCCTTGATGGGGTCCAGCATGTTGAAGCCTTCTGCCAAATTGCCAAAGCCATGCCAGTTAGGTTTGGCCTTGGTGCCTTTGCCGTGCTGTTTGGCCTCTCCGTGCAGCATCCAGTCTTTGGCCTCGGTCATGCCGTCGTCCACAAACTTGTCCGGGCCCCAGACCTTGAACCACCAGTCGTCGCCATACTCAGCGTCTACCTTGCGCATGGCGCGGCGAAAATCCATCGCCTCCATGATCGACTCTTCCACCAATGCCGTGCCACCCGGTGGCTCCATCATGGCCGCGGCCACGTCGCAGGACGCAATGATGGCGTACTGCGGTGAGGTGCTGGTATGCATCAAATAGGCTTCGTTGAACAAATGCCGGTCCAGCTTGCGGTTTTGCGCGTCTTGCACCAGTACATGGCTGGCCTGGCTGATACCGGCCAGAAGCTTGTGGGTGGACTGGGTGGCAAATGTCAGCGCTTCTTTAGGCCGCGCACGCTTTTTACCCATGGCGTGGAAGGAGCCGTAGAAGGGGTGAAAGGCTGCATGCGGTAGCCAGGCTTCGTCAAAATGCAGGGTATCGACGTAGCCGTCGAGTTTGGATTTGATGGTCTCAGTGTTGTACAGCACGCCGTCATAGGTACTTTGAGTGATGGTCATCACACGCGGCTTGACAGTATCGGCATCCACATGCTTGAGCAAGGGGTTGGCCCGGATTTTGGCTTTAATAGTCTCGGGCTCAAACTCGCTTTGCGGGATCGGGCCAATGATGCCAAAGTGGTTGCGCGTAGGCTTCAAAAACACCGGTATCGCACCCGTCATGATGATGGCGTGCAGGATGGACTTGTGGCAATTACGGTCTACCACTACGACGTCACCCGGTGCCACGGTGTGGTGCCACACCATCTTGTTGCTGGTGCTGGTGCCGTTGGTGACAAAGAAGCAATGGTCTGCGTTGAAGATGCGCGCGGCATTCTTCTCGCTCTCACCAATCGCGCCGTCATGGTCTAGCAGCTGGCCCAGCTCTTCTACCGCATTGCACACGTCGGCGCGCAGCATGTTTTCACCAAAAAATTGGTGGAACATTTGGCCGATGGGCGACTTGAGAAACGCCACGCCACCGGAGTGGCCGGGGCAGTGCCAGGAGTAAGAGCCGTCCTCGGCGTAGTCCAGCAGCGCCTTGAAGAACGGTGGCTGCACACCTTCCAGATAGCTCTTGGCTTCGCGCAAAATATGCCGCGCCACAAACTCGGGTGTGTCTTCAAACATGTGGATAAAACCATGCAGCTCGCGCAAGATGTCGTTGGGCAGGTGGCGGCTGGTTTTGGTCTCGCCGTACACATACAGCGGCACATCGGCGTTTTTGCGTCGCACTTCGTTGATGAAGGTGCGCAGGTTTAAAACGGCCGGGTCCAAGTCTTCACCCGGGGTGAACTCATCGTCGTCCAGCGACAGAATAAACGCGCTGGCGCGGCTTTGCTGTTGGGCAAACTGCGATAGGTCGCCGTAGCTGGTGACACCCAGCACCTCAAAGCCTTCTTTTTCAATGGCTTCGGCCAGTGCACGGATGCCCAGGCCAGAGGTGTTTTCAGAGCGAAAGTCTTCGTCAATGATGATGATGGGAAAACGAAATTTCATGCCAATTCCAATAGCGGTGAAATTAAAGAACCGGCCCACAAGCCGGAAGACAGGTTGACGCGAGCGCCTAACGAATTGCGAAGTGTAAGGATATTCTGTGTCAAGGGCCTTGCAAGGGCCAAGTTTTGCCTCAATATGTGGTGCATCCCATACAGGAGGCAGTTTTATGGCGCATTCGACGATTTGGTGGGTTTTGGCAGGCTTGCTTGTGACGGCCGAGCTGGTGACGGGAACCTTTTATTTGCTGATGATCTCGCTGGGCATGGTAGCGGCTGCGCTGGCCGCGCATATGGGCACCAGCCTGGTCGGACAATGCGTGGTCGCCGCATTGGTGGGTGGCGGTGCTACCTTGGCCTGGCATGTCTACAAGATCAAACAACCTAGCGCGGCGAAAGCCGAGGCTAACCGCGACGTGAACCAGGATGTGGGCGCTGTCGTGCAGGTAGATACATGGAATGCCGACGGCAGTGCGTCGATCAAATACCGTGGCGCGCAATGGGCAGTGGTGGCAGCGCCCGGTGTAGCGCACACAGCGGGTAGTTTTCGGGTGAAAGAGGTGATTGGCAGCCGGTTGGTGCTTGAACCGGCTTGAATGTTAAATTTAATCAAAGGAGATAGACATGGAAGTTGCAATTGTTTTATTGATTCTGGTCGTGGTGTTCATCGCCAAAACCGTCAAGGTAGTGCCCCAGACCAATGCCTGGGTGATGGAACGGCTGGGCAAGTTTCACAGCGTGTTGACTCCGGGCTTGAACTTTGTGATCCCGTTTGTCGACAAAGTAGCCTACAAACACAGCCTGAAAGAGATCCCCCTGGACATCGCCAGCCAGGTGTGTATTACCCGAGACAATACGCAGTTGCAAGTGGACGGAATTTTGTATTTTCAGGTGACGGACGCACAGCGCGCCAGCTATGGCTCCAGCAACTATATTTTGGCCATCAGCCAACTGGCACAAACCTCGCTGCGCAGTGTGATCGGCAAGCTGGAGCTGGACAAAACCTTTGAAGAGCGCGACATCATCAACGCGCAAGTGGTAGCCGCGATTGACGAGGCCGCGCTGAACTGGGGCGTGAAGGTGCTGCGCTACGAGATCAAAGACCTGACCCCGCCGAAAGAAATTTTGCACGCCATGCAGGCGCAGATCACCGCCGAGCGCGGCAAGCGCGCGCTGATAGCCGCGTCTGAAGGCCGCCGCCAGGAGCAGATCAACATCGCCACCGGCGAGCGGGAGGCTTTTATTGCCCGCTCGGAGGGCGAGAAGCAGGCCGTGATCAACAACGCGCAGGGCGAGGCCGCGTCGATCACCGCCGTGGCCGATGCCACCGCAGGCGCTATCGAGCGCATTGCCGCCGCCATCCGCCAACCCGGTGGCGAGTTGGCCGTGCAGCTCAAAGTGGCCGAAAAAGCGGTGGAGGCCTACAGCAAAGTTGCCGCCGACGCCACCACCACGTTGATCGTGCCCAGCGACATGACCCAGGTAAGCACCCTTATCAGCTCGGCCATGAAGATGGTGCAGGCCAATCAAACCAAGAGCTAGCGCCCAACCCTTTTCGGGCTGACGTAGTTTCAGCCCGCTTAAATCTCCATACTCTGTATGTCCCTTAACGTCTTCGGCACCCCACTGGTGCCCTGCTCCTACGACCCGCTCACGGGCTACCTTCGTGACGGCTGCTGCAGCACGGACGAGACCGATGACGGCTCGCACCTGGTGTGCACGAGGGTGACGCAAGAATTTTTGGTGTTCTCCCTGCAGTGCGGCCATGACCTGATGACCCCGCGCCCCGAATACCGCTTTGCTGGCCTCAAACCCGGTGACCGCTGGTGTCTGTGCGCAAAGCATTGGCTGCAAGCCCTGGAAGCCGGCTTGGCGCCGCCTGTCGTGTTGGAGTGCACGCATGCCAAAACACTGGAGTTCGTCGACATGAATATCCTGCTTGAGCACGCTTATGTCAGCGGCAGAGCGGGTACCGCAGACGCGCAGCCTTGATCCAGAGTGAAGCAGCCGGCGCTGCACGCTCTGCCTCAAAGACCACTTGAACCGCCATTAATCTTAAGTCTTTTAACCTTCTAACCCAATAGAATATTGCGGGAGAAGCTATTTAATATATAGCGTAATGCATGCCGCTTGGGGCTTTGATAGACCCCTGGGTTTATACTCTAGCCCTGCACTTTCGCCAGCCTGCCCACTGGGCAGGCTCGGCCGCATCACCTGAGAACCTGTCCATGAAAAAAGTCTACGCCCTGCACATCGAAGGCAAAAACCCCGAGCGCGTGCTGGAAGCCACCAAACACGACATCCGTAAATACGTCAAACGCTGCCGCAAAATATCGCTGCCCGAGGGGGTAGATTTTTGGGATTTTGACTGCAAAGTAGGTGCCGACAAAGACTCGGCTGCCCCCGTGCACCTCGCTGAGCTGATTGCCCAGCTAGACGCAGTGGCCAAAGCGGGCCACGCCAGCGCCTATGTAGAGGTGGAGGCCAAAAACGGCCTGCGCGTGTACGTGCCCGGTGCCAAGCAGGCACCCAGCGCAGATGAAGCAGCATTTGCCGATTCACAGCATTAAAATCGCCGCTGCGTAAGCTACAATACACACCGCAAGGAGAGGTGGATGAGCGGTTTAAGTCATACGCCTGGAAAGCGTACGAAGGGTAAAACTTTCCGCGGGTTCGAATCCCGCCCTCTCCGCCAGTTGTGCTCTTAAGAGCTTTCAAAAACCCCTATCGCTCT
>JANMTF010000332.1:0-2188 GCA_031390175.1 Polaromonas sp. | reverse complement strand
TGGATTTTGACTCAGTCAAAGCACTCTCGCAGCAAACGGGAGGTGCACCATTGTTCCTCGTGCCTTTGGGATTGAAAGACTGGTTTGTTAAAGCGGGTATCACCACAGTGAGAGAGCTCGATTGGTGGGACAGCGTGGTTGAGAAAGGTGTGGAATTTAATTTGACACCTGTGCAGCATTGGTCTGCCCGCAGTTTGGGAGATCGCAGCCAAACGCTGTGGGGCGGCTGGGCAGTTTTGGGGACAGATTTTCACTGGTACTACAGCGGCGATACGGGATACAGCAAAGACTTTGCAGATACGCAGCAGCGTTATGCAGCGCGCCAAACTGCAGCCATGGGCGGCGGTTTTGACATTGCCTTGATCGCCGTGGGTGCCTACGAGCCGCGTTGGTTCATGCAGGCGCAGCACCTCAACCCTGCAGAGGCGGTGCAAGTGCACAAGGATTTGAAGGCCAAACGCAGTGTGGGCGTGCACTGGGGTACTTTTGAACTGACTGACGAGTCGCTAGACCAGCCGCCCAAAGATCTGGCCGCGGCGCGCAAAGACCAAGGGGTGGATGAGGAGGATTTCTTTTTGTTGTCTATTGGACAGACAAGAAAATTACCTGCACGCGGCCCTCTGCGCTGAGAACCCGGGGCATGGTTGCCCGGCGCAGTGTCGTTAGACGTGGGGATCTGCCTCCAGCAACGCCAACACCCGCTGAAACGCATGGCGCACCGTGGCTTCGCGCACGGCGGCGCGGTCGCCTGCAAAGCAGTGCACCTCGCTGTGCAGAGCGCCGTTGACTGAGAAGCCAAACCACACCGTGCCTACAGGCTTGGCCGCGCTGCCGCCCGTGGGGCCCGCCACGCCGGTCACTGCAATGCTGACCTGCGCTTTGGAGTGGCGAATAGCGCCAAAGGCCATGGCGCGGGCCACCGGCTCGCTGACCGCTCCATGCTCCGCTATCAGCGCTACATCGACTCCCAGTTGCTCGTGCTTGGCATCGTTGGAGTAGGTGACAAAACCGCGCTCAAACCAGTCGGACGAGCCTGCCAGCGAGGTGCAGGCAGCAGCTATCAGGCCGCCAGTGCAGCTCTCTGCGGCGGCCAGCATGTAGCCGTCTGTTTTAAGTTTTTGAGCCAGTCGCCCAATTGAATATTGCGGGAGCAGCTCACTATTTAATAGCGTTTTAGGAGCGGTATCGAGCACAGACATTTAAAATCTCCACAGCGCAATGACCAGCAGCGTGAGCGCGGCGGCTACCAGGTCGTCGAACATGATGCCAAAACCGGCTTTGGCGTTAAAGCCTTTGAACAGGCCGTCGGCCCAAGCCACGGGGCCGGGTTTGACGGCGTCAAAAAATCGGAACAGCGCAAAGGCGATAAGCTGCGCCCACAGGCCTGCAGGTGCAATCATCCACAAGATAATCCAAAATGCAGCGACTTCGTCCCACACAATGTTGCCGGGGTCCATCACCCGCATGTGCTTGGCCGTGACCGTGCAGGCCCACCAGCCAATCGGCAGGGACGCAGCAATGACCCAGCCGATCTGCGCGGGGCTCAAATACATCTGCATCACCACAAACGCCGCCCAAGCCCACAGCGTGCCTGCTGTGCCAGGTGCAAAGCGAGACAGGCCCGAGCCAAAACCTAGTGCAATCATGTGCGCAGGGTGCGAGAGCATGAAACGCGCAGTGGGGCGCAGTACGCTGGGGCGGATCGGCGGCGAGGTGGCTGGTGTACCGGCAGTGGTGGCGACACCTGTACCGGCCCGGTCGGTAGACAGCGCAGGCAGCGCGGGGGAGGCATCGATAGGATCAGACTGCAATGAACTCATAGGGTAGATTGTGCCTTCCTTTAGCGCCGCCGACGTGTTTTGAGGGGCGTCGCTTGGGGCATTGCTTGGGGCACCGCTTGGGGCGTAGTGGGTTCGATCTGCATGCCATGGCCCGGCAGCCACTGTGCAAAAAAATCAATGCATGCACGCACCTTGGGGTTGCGGTGGCGCTCTTGCAGCATCACCGCGTTGATCGGCACAAGGGGCGAATCAACGATGTCGTTCAGCACATACACCAGTTGCCCATTGCGCAGCAGGGGGTCGCAAATTGCGGTGTTGCCGCGCACAATGCCCAGGCCTTGCAGTGCCATCGTCATCATGGTGTCGCTGGAGCTGGCGCGGTAGTGCCCGCGCGGCTGAAACACCAC
>JANMTF010000328.1:0-18432 GCA_031390175.1 Polaromonas sp. | reverse complement strand
ATCATGCCGGTAAAGCGTGTGGGGTGGCGGCGCACGGCGGCGGCCAGCTGGTCGTTAGCCAGTGCGGCAAACGACACAGCGGTGGCTTTGTCCATCACCTGCACACCGGGGGCGGTAAGCGCTATCACCTGATGGTCAATGCCTGCTTCATCCATGTGCTGGATGCGCAATTGGTCCATATCAGTCAGGCAGCGCATGATGTGCTGGGCACGGGCGCTGGGGCTGCTCATGTAAAAGCCCATCAGGCCTTTGAAGCCGGGGTCTACATCGTCTTTGGCCAAGATTTTGCGGTAAATGTCCAGCATCTCGGGCGGGGCAAACGCCTCTTCGGTGGCGATGCGCAGGTAGGCGCTGGATTTAGGGACGGGCATGGTGCTGGGGGTGGCAGTTGTCATAGCCTTAGATTGTCGATGCAGGCGCACAAACCGGCATGAGGGTTGCCCACATGCGAGTCGCCTAAAATACAGCCATGAACATCCACCAGCTCAGCGTGAACTACCTGCAAGAGCAAGACCGCATTTTGGCGCGCATCAACACCACTGATGGGGCGGAGTTGCGTCTGTGGTTTACCCGCCGTTTAACGATGGGTTTGATGCCATTGCTGCACAAAGTAGTCACGGAGCAGGTGGCTAAACAAGAAGCCTTGAAGTCTGCCAACCTCTCGCCCATCGCAGCGGCAGATGCGCGAACAAAAGCCTTGCTGACAGAATTTAAAAAAGAAGAATCGCTGCAAAAATCAGACTTTAAAACGCCTTTCAAAGACCAGCCCGCGCAGTTGCCACTGGGCGCCAAGCCGCTGCTGGTGACCGAGGTAAACGTCACGCCTCTGGCCAACGGCCAATTGCAAATGGCTTTCAGCGAGAAGTTGCCCGACACACCCAACCCGCGCAGCTTTCAAATCGCACTGGAAGCTAACTTGGTACACGGCTTTGTACATTTGCTGGAGAAAGCGCTGGTTGCCTCGCAATGGGCTCAGGGCTTGGCTATGGCGGCTGCTACAGCCATAGACAAGCTGCCAGGCGAATCAGGCGACGCTGGCGACAAACCCAAATATTTGAACTGATCGCGCTTCTAGACGCGCTGGTTTGCTGATGCAATGCCCCACTTGGCCAACGCTGCATCGTCACTCACCCTCGCATCTACCCAACGCGCACCTTCGGGGGTGACTTCCTTCTTCCAAAATGGGGCTTGGGTCTTGAGGTAGTCCATCAAAAACTCGCAGGCCTTGAAGCTCTCGCCTCGGTGCGCTGACGTCACTGCCACCAGCACAATTTGATCGAGCGGTTGCAGCAGCCCCACACGGTGGATCACGCGGGCGGCGAAGATGTCAAAGCGTTTGTGGGCATCGTCAATCATGGCTTCGATGCTCGATTCCGTCATTCCGGGGTAGTGTTCTAACTCCATGGAACTGACGGATAAACCGTCAAATTTCTCCGACGGGCCGCCCCTGGGAGAAATAGCCCCCTCGGGGGGCAGCGCAGCACGCGAAGCGGCAAGCGTGGGGGCACTATTCCTGTCTCTTACGGTGCCAATGAAACTGCATATAGCCCCGACACGCTTGTCCATGGCGTGCAGCGCTGCAACTTCTGTAGCAATGTTGAAATCTTCGGTTTGAATACTGACGCGAGGGCTTTGCATAATCAATCCCATTTAACCTCCGGTGACGGGGGGGAAGAAGGCAACTTCTGCGCCATCTGGCAGCGCGGCATTTTCATCGCTCATGGTCTGGTTCAGCGCCATGCGCACGGCCTTGCCTGCGCCCAAGCAGTCTGCATACTCGCCACCGCGTGCCACCAGCTCTGCACGCAATGCACCCAGATTGGCAGCTTGAGTGGCAAGCTGCTCACTGCCCTGCCCCACGGCCTCACGGATGGAGGCGAAGTATTTGATGGTGATGTTTTTCATAGTGCGCGGGGTAAGGAATTGGCCTTAGCTCAGTATCTCAGCAAAAGAAATGAAACGCACCGTATCGCCCTGGGCAATTGTCGCACCCGCTGGATTGTCGATCAAACCATCTGCCCACACTGCGGAGGTGAGCACACCCGAGCTTTGGTTTGGGTATACATCGAGACCGCCGCTTGCATTGCGCTTGGCACGCAAAAATTCGCGACGCTTGTCGGCCTTAGGCCAATGAAAATCTGCGCGAGAAGCTATGGATTTAATAGTATGCGTGATGCCGATCTGCCCTTGCAGTTGCGCCAGTACAGGGCGAACCAACAATAAAAAAGTAACCAAACTGGACACGGGATTGCCTGGCAAACCCACGAAATGGCTGCCACCAATGCGTCCATACGCAAACGGCTTGCCTGGCTTCATGCTGATGCTCCACAAGTCGAGCGAGCCAAGCTGCTGCACGGCAGGCTTGATATGGTCTTCTTCACCCACGCTCACGCCGCCACTGGTCAAGATGAGATCGTGATGCGCCGCAGCGTTTTGCAGGGCCGCCAGCGTGGCCTCGCGCTGGTCCGGCACGATGCCCATGTCGGTGACCTCGCAGCCTGCACGCAGCAGCAAGGCGCGCAGAAAGAAACGGTTGCTGTTATAGATAGCACCGGGCGGCATGGCGTTGGGCGCTACGTCACCGGGCATGACCAGCTCATCACCGGTAGAAAACAAGGCGACTTTGGCGCGCCTGCTCACAGATAACTTATCAAACCCCATACTGGCCGCCAGTCCTAACGAAGCTGGTGAGAGCAGCTCCCCTTTGCGTAGCACCACCGCCCCTTGGGTGATGTCTTCTCCCGCGCGGCGCAGCCACTGGGCGGCGCTGGGCACGGTGTTGACACGCACAGTGTCGTTGCCCAGATCGGTGCAATCCTCTTGCATCACCACCGCGTCGGCGCCCGGTGGAATGGGCGCGCCGGTGAAGATGCGTGCCGCTGCACCTTCGTGCAATGCTTGGCCAAAATGCCCTGCGGGAATGCGCTGAGCTACCCGCAACACCTTGCCCGGTTCGCGGCAGTCCGCGTGGCGCAGGGCGTAGCCGTCCATCGCGCTGTTGTCAAAGCCCGGCACATTCAAGGCCGAGACCAGGTCTTGCGCGAGCACGCGGCGGTCTGCATCAAAGGTAGACACCAACTCAGTGTCCGTCAAAGGCTCCACGCGCGCCAACAGATCTGCCAGCGCGTCGTCTAAGGAACGCAAAGGGGCGAATTTAACGGGGCTGGTCATGGCGATAGGCTGGGCAAAATCAAATATACATTTCGGAGTTGTAGTTAAACCTGTCGCCATTGTCTACCAACCACTGCGCGATCTGCTCGGGCTGGTTCACGTCCAGCACCGGGCGCAGGGTGCCCTGCGTAATTTGCTCAGGCGCATCGGTGGCAATCGCCACAATAAAGTCGTCGCTGTTGTACAGCGCGGGCTTGTTGTGGCTGGGCCGCCAAACTTCGATTTTATGCAGGTCGCTTTCTTTGAAGCCCTCAACCAGCACCCAGTCCACGCCGTCATACAGCTCGGCGATGAGGTGGTGCACCTTGAGCTTGCCAGGGGCTTCGAACTCGCGGATCAAAGCCAGGCGCTTGCTTGATGCCACCACCACCTCAAAGGCACCCGCCTCGCGGTGGCGGTAGGTGTCTTTACCAGCGTGGTCAATGTCAAACTGGTGGTGCGCATGCTTGACCACGCTCACGCGCAAGCCGCGCGCTTTGAGCGCCGGTATCAAGGCCTCGACCAAAGTGGTTTTACCTGAACCTGAAAAACCAGCAAAACCGATGACTTTCATTGTGACTCACTACTAAAGGGAAAAGGGTGACAAGCTACGCTATTATTTAAATAGCTGCTCCCGCAATATTCTATTGGTCCAAGAGGGTATTTATTATGTATTCTGCACAATAAAGGCTTTGATCTGCGCCACATCGGCTGGCATGGTGACCACCCGCTTGGGCAGCGCCTCAATGCCGATAAACTTGGCCGGGCGATCTGGCTCGCAGCCCAGCGCCTCCACAATGGTTTCGGCAAACTTGATGGGCAGCGCTGTTTCCAGTACGATCATCGGCACACCCGGGGTGAGGTGCTCGCGCGCTACTTTCACACCATCGGCGGTGTGGGTGTCGATCATCACGCCATGCATGGCAAACACGTCTTTGATGGTAGCCAACCGGTCTGCATGGGTGCTTTTGCCACTGACAAAGCCGTACTTTGTGGCGGCGTCTTTGAAAGCCGCATCGGCGCTCAAGTCGAACAGCCCTGTGGTATTGATCTGCGTATGAAACAAGTCTTGGGTCTTGGCACCATCGCGGCCCAGCAAATCAAACACAAAGCGCTCAAAGTTGCTGGCTTTGGAAATGTCCATCGACGGGCTGGAGGTCTCGTGCGTATCGCTACTTCCGCGCACGCGGTACACACCGGTGCGAAAGAACTCGTCGAGCACATCGTTCTCGTTGGTGGCCACCACCAGCCTGTCAATGGGCAGGCCCATCATGCGCGCTACGTGGCCAGCGCACACGTTGCCAAAATTTCCGCTGGGTACTGCGAAACTCACTTTACCTGCCCCCACGCTCCGCACTAGCGTGTCGTCGCTGCCCCCCGTGGGGGCTTTTTCGCCTTGGGGCGGCCCGGCGGCGAAAGTCGCGTCAGTCGCATAAAAGTAACCCGCAAAATAGTACACCACCTGCGCCAACAAACGCGCCCAATTGATGCTGTTGACCGTGCCAATTTTGTACTTGCGCTTAAATTCCAAGTCGTTTGACACCGCTTTGACCATGTCCTGGCAGTCGTCAAACACGCCTTCCACGGCGATGTTAAAAATGTTCGCATCCATCAAACTGAACATCTGCGCCTGCTGGAACGGGCTCATGCGGCCTGCAGGCGAGGTCATGAACACCCGCACACCTTTTTTGCCGCGCATGGCGTACTCGGCTGCACTGCCGGTGTCGCCACTGGTAGCGCCAAAAATGTTCAACTCTTCGCCTTTGCGTGCGAGCTGGTACTCAAACAAATTGCCCAACAACTGCATGGCCATGTCTTTGAAAGCTAGCGTGGGGCCGTTAGAAAGTGCTTCCAAATACAGGCTCCCTCTCCCCTCGGGTGAGGGCTCTGCCAGCAGCTTCAAAGGCACGATCTCTTTAGACCCAAACACCTGCGCCGTATAGGTTTTATCGCACAGCGCCTTCAAATCCGCAGCCGGTATATCGTCAATGTACAAAGACAAAATCTCAAATGCCAAGCCCGCATAGCCCTGCGTTGCCAGCGTAGTACGCAGTTTGGCAAGTGCAGTAGCATCTACCTGCGGGTAGTACTCAGGCAGGTATAAACCGCCATCGGGTGCCAAGCCTTCCAGCAGGATGTCACAGAAGTTTTTGCGGTCAGCGTGACCGCGCGTCGAGAGGTATTTCATGGGTTAATGCTGAGTCCACTGGTGGGTAACGGTAATGGGTAGGACTACATCGTCTAGTTTACAGGCCTGCGCGTCAAAACTGGCCATCAGCCTGCAACCTTGCATCCGGTATTTAGCGACAAACAGGCATTCAGGAAAGTCGGCCTTGCTGCCCTCGTACAAATGCAGCGCGTATTCCAGCGCGCCTTCGTTTTCGATTTGCAAAAGCTCGGTCTCCAGCAAGTGGCGCAGGGTGGTGATGACGGCGGTTTTGCCTAGTTGGGCGGCGCTGCGTAGCACCCATTCCAGCTCCAACACCACGGGCAAACTGAGTGAAATTTCTTCACCGCGCTGCTGCGCAGCATCCAGCATGGCGGCGGCCTGGCGAGTTTGCGCTGCGTCGTCAGCCAGTACGATGCGGGCAATGACATTGGTGTCCAGCCCAATCATGCTGCGCGGGCAGACTTCATTTTGGCCAAGCTCACTTTTGCGCCCGTGTAGCCCGCTATGCCCACCAACTCGGTCAACACCCGGTTTTTGGCTCGCATGATGACAGTGCCGTCGGGCAGCAAGGTAAAGTTTAGCTTGTCCTGCGCTTGAAGCTTGAGACCTTCTCTTACTTCAATGGGAATGGTGGTTTGGCCTTTGGTGGTTAAGGTGGCATTGAACATATGCAATCCTTTCAAAAATAGAATTTGAAAGGATTTTAGCATGCTTCAAATTGCTACGAAACCACCCTCACCCAAGCCACACAAACAGGCTAAAAAATCCGTCAGCGGTACATATAGTCGCGCGCAAACGGATAAACCGTTTGATTTTGCTGGGGCCTGAACGCATCGAGCTTGGTCGCCAGCACTTGGTGCAAGCCGATCCAGCCCTGCTCAAAACACATCGCACTGCCCGCCAGGTACAGCCGGTAGGCACGCAGCACCTCTTCAGCCCGCGCATCACCCACCGAGGCTTGCAGCACCTGGCGGGCACGCGGCAACTGCGCCTCCAGTGCATCAGACCAGGCCCACAGGGTGCGGGCATAGTGGGGGCGCAGGTTTTCAGTGTCCACCATCTCCAGGCCGCCATCGGCCATATGGGCCAGCACGGCGCTGGCGTGCAGCAGCTCGCCACCCGGAAAGATGTAACGCTCAATAAAGTCACCCATGCCCGCACCCAACTGGCTGTTGTGCGGGCTGCCCGCCGTAATGCCATGGTTCAGCGCCAAGCCGCCGGGCTGCAGCAGGCGAGACAGCTTGGCAAAGTAATCCGTCATGCGCGCCGCGCCGACGTGCTCGAACATGCCTACCGAGGCAATTTTGTCAAAGCGCTCGGTTTCGTCTAAATCCCGGTAGTCCTGCAAATGCATTTGCACCTTGCCCTGCAAGCCCTTGGCGTCGATCAACTGGTTAGCGTAGGCATGCTGGTTTTTAGACAGCGTGATGCCGGTGGCCTGCACACCGTAGTGCTGCGCCGCCCACAGCAGCAGCGCGCCCCAGCCTGCGCCCACGTCCAGCAAGCGCTCACCGGGTTTGAGCATCAGCTTGCGGCAAATATGGTCTAGCTTGGCCTCCTGCGCCTGCTGCAAACTCATGGTGTCGCTGGCGTAATAGGCGCAAGAATAGACCCGCATCGGGTCAAGCCACAGGGCGTAAAAGTCGTCCGACACATCGTAGTGGAAGGCTATGTGCGCCGCATCGCGTTGCAGCGTGTGTGCGGCCATGGAGCGCACGCGCTGCACCATTTTGACCAAGCCGAGCGACGCATGCTGGGCATTGCCCTGCGCCGGGTTGGCCTGCACCAAGTGCGACGCCAGCGCCATCAAGTCACGCAGCTGGCCCTCAATCTGCACACGGCTTTGCACGTAGTCTTGTGCCAGTCGGCCAATCAGCCCCGCACTCAAATGCGCCATGCTGCTCCAGTCGCTGAATTTCAGAGTCACAGAAGCATTGCTATGACCCACGCGCTGGCTGTCCGGCAGCACCACTGCCAAGGGCATGGGCAAACCCTCAAGACGCTTTTGAACAAGGTGGATCAGGCGCTGCATAAGCAGTATTTTTCCCTGCACCGAGTTATGCGTCAAGCGAACGCGGGGGCAAAGTGTCACTAACTTTGCGAAAAATCAACTGTTGGCAGATTGGGGATTTTTAGCTGATATTGTGGTTTTAGAGGTTACGGGCTCAGTTGTTTAGCGTTGCATCGGTGCTCTAGAGATTTCGCTCCTTACTTGGTCGCGTTGCGGAGATTGAGGAAGTCGTGCTGTCAAAAACTTGCGAAATCACGCGCCCAGGTTTTATAGTCATCATCAGTGCTCGCCGCGCCTTTCTCCAGTTTTTGCATCACGACCACACTCAATCACCGTTTGGTGGTTTTGTTGGCACGCTGCTATTCACTATCAAAGAAATAGCTTTTTGTGCATTTTTTTATTGAGTTGGCGGCCTATTTCGTTCATGGATACGCTCTGTGCAGGACATTTTGGCACTGTAGCCACCAACTGAACCGCGAAGCCTGCGCGGTTTCCGTCGCAGCGGCTCTCACAAGTCCGCCATCCCCAAGCACGGTAGCGCCAAAGGGATAACCCACCAAAGCAGCAGGCGGTGGTTGAACGTGTTTGTGATGAAAAATCTGTAGCAAGGCGCGGCGGAGACTTCAGAACTCTACAAAAACCATGCGCGTGTTTGCGTAAGATTTTTGCAGCACAGATTCTTCAACCGCCGCACCGCGACCAAGCGAGAAGCGTAATCCCCATGCAATTACGGTGGCGCGACCAAGCGACACGCGCAATCTTGAAGCCGTTACGCCAACTCTTCCTTGCGAATCCGCACAATCGGTGCGAGCACCGTCTTCAAAGCCTGCATCTGCGCCATCGCCGCATTCATCGTGGACTCTTTGCAGTCATGGGTCAAGATGATCAAATCGGTAGACGTAGCGCCCTCACCGCCTACTTCATCCGCTTCTCGCTGCAGCACCGCATCGATGCTGATGCCCGCATTGGCGACGATGCTGGTGACTTGCGCCAGCACGCCCGCCTCGTCAGCTACGCGCAGGCGAAGGTAATACGCAGTGACCACGTCGCCCATGGGCAGCACGGGCATGGTATTCATCGCGTCAGGCTGGAAGGCCAGCGCGGGCACGCGCTGGGCGGCGGTGGCCGTAGCCATACGGGTGATGTCTACCAAATCGGCAATCACGGCGCTGGCGGTGGGCTCAGAGCCTGCGCCCTTGCCGTAATACAGCGTGGTGCCTACGGCGTCGCCCTGCACCATCACGGCGTTCATCGCGCCTTCTACGTTGGCGATCAGGCGTTTGTTGGGCACCAAGGTGGGGTGTACGCGCAGCTCAATACCGTTGTCTCGGCGCTTGCTGATGCCCAGCAGCTTGATGCGGTAGCCCAACTGCTCAGCGTATTTGATGTCTGTGGCGGTCAGCTTGGTAATGCCCTCGACATGCGCCTTGTCAAATTGCACGGGAATGCCAAAGCCAATCGCCGCCATGAGGGTGGCCTTGTGCGCTGCGTCTACGCCTTCGATGTCAAAGGTCGGGTCGGCCTCGGCGTAGCCCAGGCGCTGGGCTTCTTTGAGCACTACGTCAAAGTCTAGGCCCTTGCTGCGCATCTCGCTCAAGATAAAGTTGGTGGTGCCGTTGATGATGCCCGCAATCCACTGGATGCGGTTAGCCGTCAAGCCTTCCCTCAGCGCCTTGATGATGGGGATGCCACCGGCCACCGCCGCCTCAAACATCACCATCACGCCCTTGGCCTGCGCGGCCTGGAAAATCTCAGTGCCATGCACGGCCAGCAGCGCCTTGTTTGCGGTGACGACATGTTTGCCTGCGGCAATGGCTTCAAGCACCAGCGCCTTGGCAATGCCGTAGCCGCCAATCAGCTCGATGACGATGTCAATGTCCGGGTTGGCTATCACGGCGCGTGCGTCACCTACAACTTGCACCTTGTCACCCACCGCCGCCTTAGCGCGTGCGGTGTCCAGATCGGCCACCATGGTGATCTCAATGCCACGGCCCGCGCGGCGCACGATCTCGTCGTGGTTGCGCTGCAGCACGGTGAATACGCCGCTGCCCACGGTGCCGATGCCTAGCAGGCCTACTTGGATGTTTTTCATAGTCAATTTATATAACAAATAGGGCTCTAGCCCTTTAAAGTATTGCGGGAGCAGCTACTAAATAAATAGTGCCCAATATCCACTCAAGCCGTGCCGTGCCGCTTGCGGTAGCTCTCTAAAAACTTCGCAATGCGCCCCACAGCCTCGGCCAAGTCATCTTCATGCGGCAAAAACACGATGCGGAAATGGTCAGGCGCTGGCCAGTTAAAGCCTGTGCCTTGCACCAGCATCACGCGGGTCTCGCGCAGCAACTCCAAAAAGAACACGCGGTCGTCTTTGATGGGGTAAATCTTCGGGTCGAGCTTGGGGAACATGTACAGCGCGGCCACGGGTTTGACACAGGTCACGCCTGGGATGGCGGTGATCAGGTTGTAGGCCATGTCGCGCTGCCTGCGCAGGCGGCCGCCCTCGCAGGTGAGGTCGTTGATGCTCTGGTAGCCGCCCAGCGCGGTTTGGATGGCCCACTGGCCTGGCACGTTGGAGCACAGCTTCATGTTGGAGAGCATGTTCAGGCCCTCGATGTAGTCTTTGGCAGGCTTTTTATCGCCCGACACCACCAACCAACCAGCGCGGTAGCCGCAGGAGCGGTAGCTTTTGCTTAAACTGTTGAAGGTGAGCGTCAACACGTCGGTAGACAGGCTGCCAATCGGCGTGTGCTTGACCCCGTCGTACAGCACCTTGTCGTACACCTCGTCAGCCAGAATCACCAAGCCATGTTCGCGGGCGATGTCCACAATCTGCTTGAGCAGCTCAGTGGAATACAGCACGCCGGTGGGGTTATTCGGGTTAATCACCACAATCGCCTTGGTGCGCGGCGAGATCTTTTTGCGGATGTCTTCCATATTGGGCATCCAGCCATTCGCCTCGTCGCACAGGTAGTGCACGGGGGTGCCGCCTGAGAGGCTGGTGGCCGCTGTCCACAGCGGGTAGTCGGGCATGGGCAGCAGCAGCTCGTCGCCGTTGTCCAAGAGCGCGTTGGTGGCCATGGTGATGAGTTCGCTGGCGCCGTTGCCCAGGTAAATATCGTCCAGCGTCACGCCCGCAATGCCTTGCTTTTGCGTCTCGTGCATCACCGCCTTGCGGGCACCAAAAATGCCTTTACTGTCTGAATAACCGGCCGAGTTGGGCAGGTTACGGATCATGTCTTGCTGGATTTCCTCGGGCGCGTCAAAACCGAACACGGCCAAGTTGCCCAGGTTCAGCTTGATGATCTTTTGGCCCTCTTCCTCCATCTGCCGGGCCGCGTCCATGATGGGGCCACGGATGTCGTACAACACATTATTGAGTTTGGCGGATTTGGCAATAGTTTTCAAACAGCTCTCCGGGAGGGGTTTAGGGATGGGCAGAACCAATGGAACCTATAATTTGACCACATTTCTGCATGTTTATGGTGCAGTGCACCAGAGAAAGACTGATGAAATTACAGCCCGACAAATCCGACGTACAAATCATCAATGCCTATGGTGCGGGCTGGGTGTCGGTAGGCAGCTTCGTCAATGGCCTGCCCCAATTGGAGAAAGTCACCCACAGCATTGTGATTGGCTCACATGGCGAGCGGCTCAACTGGCCCGGCGTGGGTTTTGCGCAATTGAGCGCCGATCTGTTTGACCAATTGGCCCAGATCAAGCCCGAGCTGGTCATTTTTGGCAGCGGCAGCACCCTGCGCTTTCCCAGCCCTGCCCTGCAGCGCACGCTGATGGCAGCACGCATTGGCCTGGAGACCATGGACACTCTGGCCGCTTGCCGTACTTACAACATTTTGGCTGGGGAGGACCGGCATGTGCTGGCCGTATTACTGATTGAACCCGCGCACACAGGCAACTAATGCTTTAGTTTCGCTTTGTACGGCAAGGTTAGGTTAATCCGCGCAGGGCGGGCTAGGGAAACAGGTTAAAATACGGGGTTGTTCGCAGCGCAGGCGGACCAGTGTGAACCACCGGCCCAACTATCTGCCAAACTATAACCAAACAGTAGGTGAGTCAAGCAATGGCAGTCGTAGTAAATAAGCCCCTCCCCGAATTCGAAGCAAACGCCACAGGCGGTTTAAAGGTTACCAACACATCCCATCACGGCCACGTCGTCATTTTGTACTTCTATCCCAAGGACAACACCCCCGGTTGCACCACCGAGGCCATGCAGTTCAGGGACAAGCACAAAGAATTCGTCAAAGCTGGTGCCACGGTGTTCGGCGTAAGCCGTGACAACATGGTTTCGCACAACGATTTCAAGGCCAAACTGGAACTCCCGTTTGAGCTGATCGCCGATACCGAAGAGAAAATGTGCCACGGCTTTGGCGTGGTCAAAAATAAGATCATGTACGGCAAAAAGGTCAAAGGCATCGAGCGCAGCACCTTTTTGATCGGCGCTGACGGCATTTTGAAGGAAGAATGGCGCGGCCTGAAGGTGCCTGGACACGTCGAAGACGTGCTCAGAGCCGTCAAAGCGTTAAAAAAAGCAGCTTAAACGCTGGCATAAAACCCGTTTCTGTCGCGCATTTATTTGCGTTTAAGATTTATTTGCAATATTCACAAATATTTCATTGACGCGGGGTGCGCGGGGTGTATAGTGATGCTATGCATTTGATATCGACAGCGTTCACCGCGCGTCACATCACCGCCAAAAACGATCAAGCCACCCGGCCTGCTGGGTGGCTTTTTTACCTTTGGAATCTGGCTATCTTTTCTTTCCCAACCCCCACCCTTCCAATAGGTGTCCTCCCCTATGCCACTGCCTCCCGCCCCCACCCAACGAGCCGCCACCCTGTCCCCCGACGCTTACGACGCGCCAGCGCGCCACAGCACCACCAAGGCAGCTCGAAAACCCTCCGGGCGCAGCGCCACGTTTGATGACGAAGTTAGCAGCAAACCGCAAGCTCTAGACCTGTTTGACCGCAGCGGCGGCGCAGGCCGTGCCGATGCAGACAACAGCAGCTACGACCATAACACCTCGGCCCTGTTTCAACGCCCGGCAGGCAAATCTAAAGCCAAACCAGCCGCTAGCCCAACAGAATACCGCGGGAGCAGCTACGATACAAATAGCACTAAGCCTGCCGCACGCAGCGCCCCTGCGCCTGTCCAGGTGCAAACTCAGCCACAGCCACAACCTGCCGCGCCAGTTAAAAAGATCAAAATCGCAGGCCCCACCAAGCTCTTCGTCCTGGACACCAATGTGCTGATGCACGACCCGATGAGCCTGTTCCGCTTTGAAGAACACGACATCTTCTTGCCCATGATCGTGCTGGAAGAGCTCGATGGCCACAAAAAGGGCATGACAGAAGTAGCCCGCAACGCCCGCCAGGTCAGTCGCACGCTGGACGCGCTGGCTGGCGCACCGGGTGCCGACATGTCCAAAGGCCTCAAGCTAGACGGCACGGGGCACCGGGGCGCAGGCGGCAGGCTGTTCTTCCAAACCCAGCCACTCAACTACACCCTGCCCTCCAGCCTGCCCCAAGGCAAGGCCGACAACCAGATTTTGGGCGTTGTAGGTGCTCTGGGCGAAGCCAAGAAGCCGCAAGAAGTGGTGCTGGTGTCCAAAGATATCAACATGCGCGTCAAAGCCCGTGCACTGGGCCTGCCCACGGACGACTACCAAAACGACAAAACTCTGGAAGACGGCGACCTGCTGTACTCTGGCGCCATGGCCCTGCCGCTTGACTTTTGGGACAAGCATGGCAAAACGGTGGAGAGCTGGCAGCAAGGCACCCACACCTTCTACCGCGTCACCGGCCCGGCCGTGCCCAGCATGCTGGTCAACCAGTTTGTCTATTTTGAAGCCCCCGGTGAGCCCACGCTGTTCGCCCGCGTGACCGAGATACGCGACAAAACCGCTGTCCTCAAAACCCTCAAAGACTACGCCCACGCCAAGAACGCCGTGTGGGGGGTATGCACCCGCAACCGCGAGCAAACCTTTGCCATGAACCTGCTGATGGATCCCGAGGTCGATTTGGTCACTCTGGCTGGTACCGCAGGCACTGGCAAAACGCTGATGGCCTTGGCCGCAGGCCTGACCCAAGTGCTGGACGAGCGCCGCTACAGCGAAATCATCATGACCCGCGCGACCGTGAGCGTGGGCGAAGACATCGGCTTTTTACCCGGCACCGAAGAAGAAAAGATGGGCCCCTGGATGGGCGCGCTGGACGACAACCTCGAATTCCTCACCAAAAACGACGCCAACTCCGGCGGCGCAGGCGAGTGGGGCCGCGCCGCTACCAATGAACTGATCCGCAGCAAGATCAAAATCAAAAGCATGAACTTCATGCGCGGCCGCACGTTCATGAACAAGTACGTGATCATCGACGAGGCGCAAAACTTGACACCCAAGCAGATGAAAACCCTCATCACCCGCGCTGGGCCGGGTACCAAGATCGTCTGCATGGGCAATTTGGCGCAGATCGACACGCCCTACCTCACCGAAGGCTCCTCGGGCATGACGTTTGCGGTAGACAAGTTCAAAGGCTGGCCGCATGGCGGGCACATCACCTTGGCACGCGGCGAACGCTCGCGGCTGGCGGATTTTGCTAGCGAGGTTTTGTAAACCTAACCCTTGTTAGCGAGGGCGAACGGTTCTAGGCTTGTCCATCGAATTGCGTAACTGGTCGATCAACATAAACAACATCAAGGTAGCGGCCACAAAAGTGACTACAAACAACAAACGGGATGCGGGTACGATCGCAAAGCCTGTGGGCATGGCCAAGCGGTTGGTGGTGGTGCAAATAATGTCGGCCGCTGCCACGCCGGTGTAGTGCATGGCACAGACCGCTACGGCCATGACCAGAGCAGCCAGCACGCTCAGCCCCATGCCCTTGGCGCGAAAGGCCAACCACAGCGCTGCGGTGGCCGCCACCATGGCAATGCCGACCGACAGTGCCACCAACGGCCAATTCCAGGCAAACACGCCGTTAAAACGCATGCCATACATGCCCAGGTAGTGCATCACGCATACCCCCAGTCCCATCGCGATACCCGCCGCAACCAGACGCGCGGGAGAGTCGGGCGCTTTGGCAACAAAAGCCAAGGCTACCGCCGTGGCACCGATGGCCGCCAATATGGATACCAAGGTTTCTACGGCGGCGTAACCCATGGCCAGATCCACCTTCATCGCCAGCATGCCGATAAAGTGCATCGCCCACACGCCCACGCCGCCGATGGCAATCGCCGCAGAGGCGGCGTTGTACCAACTGACACGCCCGTCTGCCCCGACAATGCGCCTGCAAGCCAACAGCCCTACAAAACTACCCAAGACAGACACTGCGAATGAGAGTGCTAGCAAAAAGGGGTTGTACGTTACCGCAATCACTTCGTTCATGGCTGTGTCTCCTGGTTGGTTGGCAATTCAGGCGGCTACAGGACGCCACATAGCAACAAAGTGTACCAAAAAAAATCCCGCACTAAAGACTGACCAGCGCACGCATCCACTGCGGCAAGGTCACCGCTTTTTGCGTTGGGAAATCCACCCAAATCGTTGTCGCGCCGCCGGCTGCGCACACCACGCCGGGTGTATCCACGCGCTCCATCGTGCCCCAACTTTCAAAGGTGGTGCGGGCCGGGTCGCTGGTGTACATCTTCATGAGCACGTCGCCGGGGTAGACCAACTGCTGGTAAAAATTGCAAAACGCGTTGACGATGATCGGCCCCTCGCCGTCTGCCTTGGGTACCGCGCCGATGCTGTGCATCCAGTCGATGCGGATGGTCTCCAGGTAGCGGAAATAGGTGCCGTTGTTCAAGTGGCCCATGGCATCCATGTCGCCCCAGCGGATGGGGATGGTCATCTCAAATACGAGTTTTTTCTGTTCAGGAATTAGTATTTTCATGGTCTAAATTTTTGGGGAATTACGCAAACTTCGTTTTGTATTTTTACTTGGCCGTACACACTTTAGCGGTGCGCACGGATGCTGGCAAGAATACCGGCGACAAACAGCAGACACGCCAAGGCCTGCATGCCGGTGGGTGCGTGGCCGTCCCAGATGAACGAATACACCAATGCAAAAATCGTCTCACTCACTATCAACTGGCCACATAAACTGGCGCTTAAACGCTGGCTGGCGATATTCCACAGGTAGGTGGCTATCCATGCAGAGCCAATCCCCAATGCTATGCAAATAATAGCTGCTTGCGCAATATTCTTTTGGGCTAGAAGCACTTCTGCATCAGATCCTGCCACTAGCCACAGGGCCAAGGAGCCTAAGCCAGTAGCCACGCCCAGCCAGTTGGCCCAGGTGGTGGCGTTCACTTCAGGGTGCTTTTTGAGCCAAGCAGAGTTCATTAAGCCAAAGGCTGTCCAAAATGCCATGGACACCACAGCAAAAGTCACGCCGCGCCAAAAATGCGTGCCCGCAGGTGCGCTTACCGTTACGCCAAGGGTGGCATGTACCATCAAGCCCAGCCCCAGCAGCGTCAGCACCAAGCCGGGCACCAAGCCCGCCCAGCGCAGAGCCGCTGGCTTGCCCAAAATCATTATCCAAATGGGAATCGTGCCAATGATGAGGCTGGGCACCTCGGTGCCCGCCTCAGTAATAGCGTAGACCAACAACAAGTAGTAGCCGGTAAAGCCCAGCACACTCATCCCCAGCGCAAACAGCGCTTGCGAGGCTGTAGGCCAACTGGATTTACGCAGCACCAGCATCAGCAGCACAGACAGCGCACCATACGAGATATAGCGGCCTGCAGTAAAGTCTACCGCTGTAAAACCACTGACCATAAGGGGGGCAACAAAAACCAGCCCCCACAATGCGCCCGCGGCCAAGCCGGCCAAAATACCGGTCAGCATAGTCGCCAACCCAGCGCATCAGCGGCACAGGGCATTAGTCAATCGTCAGATACACCAGTGTTTGGTTCACCAGTTGGTAGGCAATTTCGCCAAAGGTCATGGGGCCCAGCACCGCACTGACCTGCTTGCCCTCCAGCCCGAGGTACAGGTAATTCAGCACGCAGTTACAGGCAAAGTTGGCCTGAAAAGCCTCTGGCGGAACGGCTTGGTTGAACTGCGCCACGTAGTCGTGCAGGGGCGCAGCAAAACGGTAATCGATGTCGTCAAACAAGGGGCCGTAAAAGTCCACCGCTTTGTCTGCGGTGCGTACCTCTTTGATACACACGTTGATGGCCGCGCCGCTGTAGTCAGCCACCAGAGGCAAACGCGTGTCGATCTTGTGCAGCTCTACGTACTCGGACAGTACTGCCGGCTGGCCATTGATGGTGCAATTTTTTGCAGTAAAACCAGTCTCGGTCACCCGAATCACGTCGCCCTGGCCCTGGGTAAACACGTTGACAATCTCGACCCGTGCCATGCGCTCTGCGGGCAGGGGCACATGCATCACCACCGCACGCTGCTCGTCCATCTGCTTGGTCTGTCCATTGATCACTTTGGCACTGGCTCCGGCATCACCGAGGTGAAAGCCCGATACCCAACCCACCAAGGGCTTCATGAACATGTCGGGAAACTGCGGCCCCTTACGGGCGAAGTAGGAATGGATCTCGGTAAACGCAGGCAGCACCATCAAGGTAAAACCGTTGTCTGGGGCGTCTTCACACACTTTATCAAGCTGTGCTAGGGTGTAAAACTCGATGACTGGAGCGGCACCCAGCACCGGAATCTCTGTGACGAATAGCTCCTGTTTAGTGGTCTTGCCACCGTCCTGCCCCATAAAGTAGGGGATGGTGCCGCCGATCCACTGTCCCGCAGGCAGTTGCAGCAGCAATTGCTCGTCACCTGCAATACTCAGGCAGCGGCCACTCACTATGGCGGCGCTGACTTCCTGCAGGCTGGCCAATTTGCCAGAAGGGTTGGATGAAAAATGATGTTGCATGGTGGTAGGCCTTAATCCTTGTACAAGAGTTGGCCCAACTCATGCGAAAGTGCGCGTTGATTTTTTTCAAAAAAGCGGTGCAGCTCCCTGATCCGAAGGGCTCGCACCTCATCGTCCGCCGCCATTTGGTATTGCGATTTTACGCGGGTTAACAGCAGGCGCAGGCTCAACGTCTTGATCTCCATCTCCAGGCGTCCAGATGCCAAGTTCAGCCACACCGTGTCATCCAGCGCGGGTACCAGCGAGTCGTATTCTGCCTTGGCAGCTGCGGCTTGGGGCTGTGGAGCGACAAATGCGGGCTTGGACCTTGTCACTGGCGCACTGGAGCCCACCATACCTTTGTCCAGCGCCAGCTTGTATTTCCACAAATCGGTCAAACTGACCTCCAGCGCCGCACAGATAGTGGCCAAACTGGCCCCCTCACCCATCATCGTAAAAATCAAACGCGACAGGGCATGCGAAAAATGCTGACCGCCTTCGCCCACCCAGGGCTTTTGCACCAAGTCGCTAGGCGTTGGCCAGGGACTGTGCACATAGCTTTGCCAGCCTGCCAGATTGAGATGGCGCCATTTTTCATAACTGGCAGCGCTGATGGTCGTTGGGGTATCCAATCTTTTTTTTCGGCCAAACCAACCCGTTTTGATTTGAACGTGTTGTACGCCGATCCAAATATCGACTCTTTTCAGGTCACGGTTGAATTGGGCTTTGGTCACAACCCAAGGCGATTGGATGCCAAGTAGAGTTGCCCAGAGAACAGTATGGGTGGTCATGATTGTTGTAAATTTCAGGTGGCTTGACTGAAATTGCCAGGAACAATCCCGGGCGGCAATTTTCAGCCCCTGCAATTTACAACGAATCCAGCGTTGAAAATATTTTTCCCATAAAAATTGGATCCCTGTAATGTGTTAATGCACCACCCTCAAAAGCATTTAACACACACTAAAGTACCTCAGGTTCGACACTTCCCCACCCGATTTCCGATTTCCCCGGCTGGGCGCTCCAATGAATTCAAGCACTTAGGTCATTTTTTGGGTCGAAAGTCAAAATAGTTTGTAGTGGCACGTTGCTTGTTGTTTGTAGTTTTAATTGATGCCAACTTGCGCTACACTACGGCTCATGTTCATCAAAGTCACCCAATCAGGCAATCGGCGCTACGCCCAGCTGGTTGAATCGTTTCGCAACACGCAAGGCCAGCCGCGCCAGCGCAC
>JANMTF010000284.1:0-21897 GCA_031390175.1 Polaromonas sp. | reverse complement strand
GGGCGACATCTGGGTGGTGCAGCGCAACCCCTATTTGCAAGACGATTTGCTGGACAATCCCAAGAGGCGCAAGCAACTGGCCGACGCGCTAGAGCACCGCTTGAACGAAGTAGAAAAGCGCCGCACGCCGTCGGCTGACCCTGCGCGCGACGCCAAGGTGGGCGAGCTGCTGGTGGCTGCCAAAGCCTGTTTGAAGTCGTTTTACGAGTCTTTCTCGCAGGTGTACGACCTGCGCAAGCGCACCACCAGCGTGCTGCGCAAAGTCACGGCCAAAGACAACATCAAGTTCGACGGCCTCTCGCGCGTCAGCCACGTAACGGATGCCACCGACTGGCGCGTGGAATACCCGTTCGTCGTACTCACGCCCGATACCGAGGCCGAAATGGCCGGCATGGTCAAAGCCTGTATCGAGTTGGGTTTGACCATCATTCCGCGTGGCGGTGGCACAGGCTACACGGGCGGTGCGATTCCTCTGACCTGGAAGTCGGCGGTGATCAACACCGAAAAGCTGGAGACCATGACCGAGGTAGAAAAGGTCTTGCTGCCCGGCCTAACCGAGCCGGTTGCCACCGTCTGGACCGAGGCAGGCGTGGTCACCCAACGGGTGGCCGATGCAGCCGACCGCGCAGGCTTTGTATTTGCCGTAGACCCTACCAGCGCCGAGGCCAGCTGTATTGGCGGCAATATCGCCATGAACGCGGGTGGTAAAAAGGCGGTACTCTGGGGCACAGCTTTGGATAACTTGGCAAGTTGGCGCATGGTCACGCCAGACGCGCAGTGGCTCGAAGTGACCCGCATCAACCACAATCTGGGCAAGATCCACGATGCCGAGATGGCCAGCTTTGAGCTGAAGTACTTCGACGCGGGTGGCAAAAAGCTACTCAAAACCGAACGCCTGGACATCCCCGGTAAAACCTTCCGCAAAGAAGGCCTGGGCAAGGACGTGACCGACAAGTTTTTAAGCGGTTTGCCCGGCATTCAAAAAGAAGGCTGCGACGGCCTGATCACCAGCGCGCGCTGGATTTTGCACAAAATGCCGCAGCACACCCGCACCGTGTGCCTGGAGTTTTTTGGCAACGCCAAAGACGCCGTGCCCAGCATTGTCGAGATCAAAGACTATATGTTTGCCGAGCAAAAACGCACGGGCGTGTTGCTGGCCGGGCTGGAGCATCTGGACGACCGCTACCTCAAAGCGGTAGGCTATGCCACCAAGAGCAAGCGCGGTGGTCTGCCCAAGATGGTGCTGTTTGGCGACATTGCCGGCGACGATGCCGACGTGGTCGCCCGCACCACCAGCGAGGTGGTTCGCATTGCCAACTCGCGTAGTGGTGAAGGTTTCATTGCTATCAGCCCCGAAGCGCGCAAGAAGTTTTGGCTAGACCGTAAGCGCACCGCTGCGATCAGCAAACACACCAACGCCTTCAAGATCAACGAAGACGTGGTCATTCCGCTGCCGCGCATGGCCGAGTACACCGATGGCATTGAGCGCATCAATATTGAGCTGAGCCTGCGCAACAAAATCAAGCTGTGCGACGAGCTGGACGCGTTCTTTGAGCGCGGCAATTTGCCGCTGGGTAAACATGACGATGCCAACGATATCCCCTCCGCTGAGATGCTGGAGGAGCGCGTCAGCCAAGCGACCGGTTTGATCCAGGAAGTACGTAGCCTCTGGGCTGGTTGGTTGCTGGCAGTGGACAGCAAATTCCTTGAACTGCAAGACCACAGCCTGCGCGCCAGCTGGAAGACCCAGTTGCGTGCGCCACTGGCCAATATCTTCACGGGTGGCGCGTTCAAACCCATCCTGGACGAATGCCAAGCCATCCACAAACGCGTGCTCAAGGGCAGGGTATGGGTGGCGCTGCACATGCACGCTGGCGACGGCAATGTGCACACCAACATCCCCGTCAACAGCGACGATTACGAGATGCTGCACACCGCGCACGATGCCGTAGCGCGCATCATGACTCTGGCGCGTAGCCTGGACGGCGTGATCTCGGGCGAGCACGGCATTGGCATTACCAAGCTGGAGTTTTTGACCGACGCGGAGCTGCAACCTTTTGCCGACTACAAAGCCAAAATCGATCCTGAAGGGCGTTTTAACAAAGGCAAGCTGCTACGAAATACGGAGCTGCTACCGCAATATTCTAAAGGGCTAGAGGCCAAAAAGCCTGTTAAAAATGGCTTCGAAGAGTCGTTTTTTGCCGATTTGACCAATGCCTACACCCCCAGCTTCGGTTTGATGGGCCACGAATCCCTCATCATGCAGCAAAGCGACATTGGCGCGATTGCCGACAGCGTGAAAGACTGCCTGCGCTGCGGCAAATGCAAGCCAGTGTGCGCCACCCATGTGCCGCGCGCCAACCTGCTGTACAGCCCGCGCAACAAAATCCTCGCCACCTCGCTCCTCGTAGAGGCCTTCTTGTACGAAGAGCAAACCCGGCGCGGTATTAGCATCAAACACTGGGAAGAGTTTGAAGACGTGGCCGACCACTGTACCGTGTGCCACAAGTGCCTCAGCCCCTGCCCGGTGGACATTGACTTTGGCGAAGTGTCGATGAACATGCGCAACCTCTTGCGCAAGATGGGCAAAAAGAGCTTTAACCCCGGCTCAGATTTGGCCATGTTTTTCATGAGCGCCACCAACCCTGCCGTGGTCAGCGCCGTGCGCACCTTGGTGTTTGACTGGGGCGTGAAAGCCCAGCATTTGGGCAACGACCTGCTGCGCGGCCTGGCCAGAAAGCAAACCGCCCAACCCGCAGCCACCGTAGGCAAAGCGCCGATCAAGGAACAGGTGATCCACTTCATCAACAAAAAGATGCCCGGAGGCTTACCGAAGAAAACCGCCCGCGCCCTGCTGGACATTGAAGACCCTGACTACGTGCCGATTATTCGCAACCCCGTAGCCACTACGGCGGATACCGAGGCGGTGTTTTACTTCCCCGGTTGCGGGTCTGAAAAGCTGTTCAGCCAAGTCGGCCTGGCCACCCAGGCCATGCTCTGGCACGCGGGCGTGCAAACCGTGCTGCCGCCGGGCTATTTGTGCTGCGGCTACCCGCAGCGCGGCGCAGGCCAGTTTGACAAAGCCGACAAGATGATCACCGATAACCGCGTGCTCTTCCACCGCGTGGCCAACACGCTGAACTACCTGGACATCAAAACCGTGGTGGTCAGCTGCGGCACCTGCTACGACCAGTTGCAGGGCTACCAGTTTGACAAAATCTTCCCCGGCAGCCGCATCATTGACATCCACGAGTATTTGCTGGAAAAAGGCATCACTTTGCAAACCGGCGGCAAAGGCCCCGGTGCCTACCTGTACCACGACCCCTGCCACAGCCCCATGAAGCTGCAAGAACCCATGAAAACCGTCAAAGCCCTGATGGGCGATGCGGTGATGAAGTCCGACCGCTGCTGCGGCGAAGCGGGCACTCTGGCGGCCGCACGGCCCGATATTTCCACGCAAATACGCTTTCGCAAGGAAGAAGAGATTTTGAAAGACGAAGCCAGCCTGCGCGCGCAAGGCCTGGTGGGCGAGAAAGAAAACGTCAAAATCCTCACCTCCTGCCCGGCTTGCCTCACTGGCCTGTCGCGCTATGGCAATGACCTGAAAAACGGCTTGCTAGAGGCCGACTACATTGTGGTCGAGATGGCCAAACAGATACTGGGCGAGGAATGGATGCCCACCTATGTGGCAGCAGCTAACAATGGTGGGATCGAGCGCGTGTTGGTCTAGTTTTGACGCTGGGCGGTGGCTAAACCATAATAGCCATTCTTGATATGCCCAATTTAGTTTATTCCCACCGATCTGCGTCAGCGCGCAAGGCCTGCTTCGGGCTAGCGGTGCGCCCGCGTCGGCGCGGTCACGCGCTCAGCACAGTGGCCATGTTATGCGCGCTGCTGGCACCGGTTGCTGGCCTGGCGCAATCTGCCAATGCCGTGGCCCAAGCGCAGGCCCAAACAGGGGTGTTCATCCGGGGTTTCAATATCCGAGGCGACAACCCGCTCAGCCAGAACGAAACCGGTAAGGTGTTAGCACCCTTTCTGCGTGCCGAGGCGACCCGGGATGTTTTACACAAAGCAAGTACCGCGCTGGAAGATGCTTTGCACGATGCGGGCTTTGGCTCGCACCGCGTAGCATTGCCGCAGCAAGAGTTGGGTGAGATGGTGGTGCTGGAAGTGCTGATATTGACCCTCGGCAAGGTGGTGATTCAGGGCCACCAGCGCACCAGTGCAGCCAATGTGCGCGCCAGCTTGCCCGAGCTGCGAGAAGGCGCATCACCCAACTTGAACCGCCTGGCCGTGCAAACCGCCATTGCCAACGACAACCCCAGCAAGCAAGTGGCGGTAAGCCTCACAGAGTCGGACAAAGCGGGCGTTATCGATGCGGCGGTGCAAGTCAAAGAATCAAAACCATGGAACGTGTCGTTGGCACTGTCCAACGCGGGCTCGGTGCCCTCTGGGCGGGATCGCACCGCGCTGTCTGGCACCCACCATAACCTGTGGGACATGGACCACCAGTTGTCAGCAGCCTATGCCACGTCCGTTGATAACTCCGGCAACGCCAAGCAGTGGGGCCTGTCCTACCGCATACCGCTGTACAGCAACCACGGTGTGTTGGGTTTGAACTTTACCCAATCGAATGTGCTGGGGAGTTTCGGCACTTTTGCCAGTACTGGCCCTGGCCGCACTCTGGGTGCCCATTACGCCTTCTATCTGAGCCCCGAGGGCGATAAACGCAGCATGGTGACGCTGGGTTTTGAAAATAAATTATTCAAAGCCGGTGTGGTCAACGGTGCTGCGGTACGTGTTGACCGCCGTAGCACCCCGGTCAGCTTGGGCTACACCTTGCTTAGCGAATCCAATACCTCGGTAGGGAGCTACAACGTCGATTTCGCCTTGAACACGGGCTCGGGCTCGGGCAACACATTGCAAGCGTACCAAGTTGAAGACCCGCGCATCACGACCCGGGCCTTCAAGATACTGCATGCGGGGGCTAGTTACTCAACCGATCTGGGCCAAAAATGGCTTTTGGGCGTGCGCTCGTACATGCAATTTAGCCCCCATGCCTTGATCGCAGGCGAGCAGTTTGGCTTGGGTGGCGTAGGCTCCCTGCGCGGCGCTACAGACCGCGCTCTGACAGCGGACCGCGGCTTGTCCACCTCGCTGGAGCTTACCTCGCCCGAATGGATGCCGGGCCTGCGCATCACTAGTTTTGTGGATGCAGGATGGATGAACAACAACGATGCCAACGGCAGCTCCCAGCCTGGCAATGACAAGCTGGCCAGCCTGGGCCTGGGAATGCGCTATGCCGTGCAAAACGTCTTTTTTGTCAGCTTAGACTATGGTCGCATCGTCGCGGGCAGTGCCGTGCCGCTCAGCAGCAACGCCAATGCGCCGCAAAAGGGCTCTGACAAACTGCATATGAATGTGTCGATGCGGTTTTAAAATAATCAATAGTTGCGCCGGATGCGCGCACAATAGAGTGGTGCATAAAGCGCGCACCGGGCCGCCCCTCTGTAGAGTGGCCCTGAGTGTGAAAACCCCAAATTCAGCAAGCAAGGACATCTCAATCATGGCCGGTTTAACCCCCAATACCCCCACTCCCACCGATATCACCGTGCACCAGCAAACCCGTGCCATGGCAATCACTTTCTCTGATGGAGCCAGCTTCAGCATCCCCCTGGAACTGATGCGGGTCTACTCACCCTCAGCCGAGGTGCAAGGCCATGGCCCCGGGCAAGAGGTGCTGCAAACCGGCAAACGCTTGGTGGGCCTGCAATCCCTTGAGCCAGTAGGCAACTATGCGGTCAAGCCGGTGTTTACCGACGGCCATGAGAGCGGTATTTTCTCGTGGGACTATCTCTACCACTTGGGCGCGGACCAAGACGCTCTGTGGGCGCAGTACCAGGCGCGCCTGACGGCCGCAGGGGCTGAGCGCGACGCTCCGATGGTGGAGGCTGGCGGTAGCAGCTGTGGTCACAGCCATTGATTGCGCTGAATTCACTATTTATTTTATAGCTGTTCCCGCAATTCTCTACTGGCCTACGCGTCAATTTCTATATAAATACGACATAACTGGGGCATATCCCTCATAGTTAACAGGTTGTGCCATGTTTCGCAGTGGCGGCTTGGTAACATGCGCACTATGAGTTCTACCCATTTCGGTTTCCGAACCGTCGACGAAAAAGACAAAGCCATGCACGTGCGCGGCGTGTTCGATTCGGTTGCGGCTAAATACGACGTAATGAACGATTTGATGTCGATGGGCCTGCACCGCGCGTGGAAGGCCTACACCATCATGGTCTCGGGTGCCCGCGAGGGCTCCAAGGTGCTGGACATTGCCGGCGGCACTGGCGATTTGGCGCTGGCCTTTGCCAAAAAAGTAGGCGCATCAGGCCAGGTAGTGCATACCGACATCAACGAAGCCATGTTGCGCGTAGGCCGTGACCGCTTGGTAGATGCTGGTGTGCACTTGCCCACCATGGTGTGTGATGCCGAGAAGTTGCCCTATGCCGACAACAGCTTTGACATCGTGACGGTAGCCTTCGGTCTGCGCAATATGACGCACAAGGACGTTGCCTTGGCGGAGATGTGCCGGGTGCTCAAGCCTAAAGGCAAATTATGTGTATTAGAGTTTTCCACGGTAGCCAAGCCCTTGCAAAAGACCTACGATTGGTATTCTTTTTCAATTTTGCCAAAATTGGGGTCTTGGATAGCAGGTGATGCGCAAAGCTACCAGTATTTGGCAGAGTCGATACGTATGCACCCGGACCAGGAAGCCTTGAAGAAGATCATGCAAGGGGCTGGTTTTGGGCATGTGGATATCCACAACTTGACGGGCGGGATTGTGGCCTTACATATGGGTATCAAGTGCTAAGCCCTTAGGCGAATCGCTTTTTGATTGTTTGGATTTGGTTTTTTTGAATTTAGTTTTACTTAAGGAGACGTTATGAAATTCTTGTCTTTGGTACTCGCAGCAGCTTTGCTGGTCGTAGGTACGCAAGCTGATGCCAAGCGCATGGGCGGCGGCAAATCGGTGGGCAAACAGTCCAGCAATGTGACGCAAAGCCAATCGGCTCCTACAGCGCCCGCAGGCGCCACCAATGCCGCAGCCGCTAAACCGGCCACACCGGCACCTGCTGCCGCTCCGGCAGCCGCGCCCAAGAAACCTTGGGGCGCTATGCTCGGTGGCCTGGCCGCTGGTTTGGGCTTGGCCTGGTTGGCCAGCTCGCTGGGCCTGGGCGGCATGGCTGGGGCCATCGGCCAGATGCTGATGTTTGGTCTGATGGCCTTGGCCATCATGCTCGCAGTAGGCTGGTTTATGCGCCGCCGCGCGGCCCAGAAGGCACAAAGCGAAGGCGGCAACGCTAACTCACCTTTCGCTTTCCAAGGGGCAGGCGGGAATGCTGCCAACCCGGCCACAGCCAAGAGCTACCACCCTGAGAGCGTGGGCAACGACGCATCTGCCCGCCCATGGGAGCGCAACAGCATGGCTTTTGATGCCTCTAAAAACGGCGGCAGCATGATTGGTTCGGCCATTGGCGCTGGCGCAGCTGGTGTCAGCTTGAGCGGCTCGCAGTCTTGGGGTGTCCCTGCTGACTTTGACATCAACGGTTTCCTGGCCTCGGCCAAGCAAAACTTCATTACTCTGCAAGCCGCATGGGATAAGTCGGACATCAGCAGCCTACGCTCCATGATGACCGACACCATGCTCACCGAGATCCAGTCGCAACTGGCTGATCGTGAACAGCATACAGGTGTCGGTGCCAACCACACCGAGGTAGCTGCGCTGGATGCCAAACTGCTAGGTATCGAAGAGGACGACAAGGCCTGGTTGGCCAGCGTCGAGTTCTCCGGCATGATCAAGGAAGACCCGTCACAAAGCCCAGGCCCGTTCCGCGAAGTGTGGAACATGACCAAGTCCAAAACCACTGCCGGTGGTTGGCTGGTGGCGGGTGTGCAAGCCTTGCAATAAGGTGTTCAATAAAGGTTAAGCTGGAAAAATCCGGTAAAAGCCAATTTTGCTTCGATAATCAGGGGACGTATGAATACCACGTCCCCTTTTTCTTTGCCGTTTACCTTTCCACCCACAGCCAAAGACCTGCCAGCCTGGCTCCAGCCACCTGAATGGTTGGTGCGTGAGTTGCAGCAGCGCATCGTGCTGGCGCTGAACCATGTGCTGCAACAAGAACCCGAAGCCATGGCCCGGCTCACCAGACAAAAAGGGCAGGTGGCGCATATCGAGATGGCACCCATTGCTATTAAAATAATAGCTACTCCCGCAGGTTTATTGGACATTGCTCCGTTCGAGGCCAAAGCCGATCTGACTTTGACTGTGACGGATCCCAACCCCCTGTCCTTGCTGCAAACCACGCTGCGTGGTGAGAAACCAGCTATCCAAATTCAGGGCGATGTGCAGTTGGCTGCCGAAGTCAATTGGTTGGTAGACCATGTGCGCTGGGACGTGGAAGAAGACCTCAGCCGCATCATTGGCGATGCGCCCGCGCATAGCGCCATGCAAGCGCTAAGGCAAGCTGGGGAAATGCTTAAAAAATTCGCACCCACGCCCGCCTCGGCCGCTACGTCGACGACGCCGGCCGCAGCCGCCAGCGCCACTGCTGCGCAGCCAGCGCAAGGCTAGGGCGCGCAGCATGGGGTTTTTCCAACGGATGTGGCGCGGCGCATTCATTGTCTTCATCGTTTTGCGCTATGGGCTGGATGAATTGGTGCTGACCAGTTTTCAAAAACCGTGGCTCAAAGTGATTGCACGCATTGTCTCGGTAGGCCGAAACTTGCGCGCGCCACGCGGCCAGCGCCTGCGCGAAGCGCTGGAGCGCTTGGGCCCCATTTTTGTCAAATTCGGCCAAGTGCTCTCGACCCGGCGCGACCTGATGCCGACGGATATTGCCGACGAACTGGCCCTGCTGCAAGACCGGGTGCCACCCTTTGATTCCAAGATTGCCGTGGCCACCATCGAGCGCGCTTTTGGTCGCACGGTGGACAATATCTTCACGCATTTCGAGCATGTGCCAGTGGCCAGTGCGTCCATAGCCCAAGTGCACTTTGCCACCCTGCTAGACAAGAGCGGCACAGCGCGCGAAGTGGCCGTCAAAGTAGTGCGCCCTGGCATGTTGGCAGCGATTGAAAAAGATTTGGGGCTCATGCGCATGATGGCCGGTTGGATCGAGAGCCTGAGCGCCGATGGCAAACGCCTTAAACCTCGCGAGGTGGTAGCCGAGTTTGACAAATACCTGCACGACGAGCTGGATTTGGTACGTGAAGCTGCCAACGCCGCCCAACTGCGGCGCAATATGGCAGGCCTCAATTTGGTGCTGATCCCGGAGATGTACTGGGATTTTTGTCACTCCGAAGTCATCGTCATGGAGCGTATGCACGGCGTGCCGATCAGCCATATGGACAAGCTGCATGCTGCAGGTGTTGATGTCAAGCAGCTCGCCCGCGATGGAGTCACCTTATTTTTTACCCAGGTGTTTCGCGATGGTTTTTTCCATGCCGACATGCACCCCGGCAATATCCAGGTCAGCCTGGACCCGCAGACTCTGGGCCGGATCATATCGCTGGATTTTGGCATCGTGGGCACGCTCACCGAGGTAGACAAAGAATACCTGGCACAAAATTTCGTGTCCTTCCTCAGGCGCGACTACAAGCGAGTGGCCGAACTGCACATCGAGTCGGGCTGGGTGCCTGCAGCCACCCGTGTGGACGAGCTGGAAGCCGCGATACGCGCCTGCTGCGAGCCGTATTTTGACCGTCCGCTCAAAGAAATATCCTTGGGCATAGTGCTGATGCGCCTGTTCCAAACGTCGCGCCGTTTCCACGTAGAAATCCAGCCCCAGCTGGTGCTGCTGCAGAAAACGCTGCTCAACATCGAAGGCTTGGGCCGCCAGCTAGACCCCGATTTGGACTTGTGGGCCACCGCCAAACCGTTTTTGGAAAAATGGATGCTGGAGCAAATTGGCCCGCAAAAACTCATCGAACAACTCAAAGCCCAGGCCCCGCGCTACGCCAAACTATTGCCAGAACTGCCGCGCCTGCTGCACGACTACTTGCAGCAGCACAAAGGCTCGCACGAGCACGCCTTGGCCGAGCTGATTGCCGAGCAAAAGCGCACCAACAACCTGCTGCAAAAAATCATTTATGGTGGGCTGGGTTTTGTGCTGGGTTTGGTGTTGATCCAGCTTTATCTGCGCATGCGGTTGTGGTGAGCGTTCATTCAATTTTGATGCCTGGTTTTGTACCGGAGCAGGTCGGCGGTGTACTCAGCGGGACTCGGCCAGTCTTGTACGGGAGCTGGCCGATGCTGTACTCAGCTCCGCGGCTGTCCCCCATGGCGGCCTAGGGCCGCCTATTCCTCCTTTATGCCGCTGCGCTGAGTACACCATCGACCAGCTCTTGCAGTAGCGTTTGGCGATCCACCGTGTGGCTCCCAATCAAGCCAGAGCGAGCACAGGATGGAACTTGGACTTGCTAATTCACCGCGCCGCATTCGCAGGCCGCCAGCGTATGCTTAAAATCGCTGCAAACTTGAGGAGACAAACACTGTGAACCCGCTGATTATTTTCGTCATCGCCTATCTGGCCGTCACCATTGCCATTGGCCTGCTGGCCGCGCGGCGGGTGCATAACTCGGCAGACTATATGGTGGCGGGGCGCAGCTTGCCGCTGTACATGAACGTTGCCACGGTGTTTGCCACCTGGTTTGGCGCAGAGACGGTGCTGTCGGTGTCGGCCACCTTTGCCAAAGACGGGCTCAGTGGTATTCCGGGTGATCCGTTTGGGGCTTCGGTGTGCCTGGTGTTGGCGGCATTGTTCTTTGCCAAGCTGTTTTACCGAATGAACCTGCTCACGATTGGTGATTTTTATAAAAAACGCTATGGCAAGTCGGTGGAGGTGATTACCAGCCTGGCCATTGTGGCCTCGTACCTGGGCTGGACATCGGCGCAGTTGACGGCGCTGGGCTTGGTGATTTATGCACTCTCAGGGGGGGCTGTCAACTTGAACCAGGCCATCTTGCTGGGGGCAGCCGTGGTCTTGGTCTACACCATTTTTGGTGGCATGTGGTCGGTGGCGTTTACTGACCTGTTCCAGTCGGTGGTGATCTTGGTGGGCTTGACGGCGGTGGCGGTGCTGGTGGGCGACATGGCGGGCGGCGTGACCAAGGTGGTGTCGCAGGCGGCGGCGGATGGCAAATTCAACTGGATGCCAGCGGACGCCAAAGGCTGGTGGGTAATGGCAGGGGCATTTTTTGCGTTTGCATTGGGCTCTGTCCCGCAGCAGGACGTGTTCCAGCGCATGACCAGCGCGAAGGACGAAAAAACGGCGGTGCGCGGCACCATCATCGGCGGCTTGATTTATTTTTGCTTTGCTTTCGTGCCTATTTTTATCGCCTACGCAGCGGTGGTCGCCGATCCAGAGTTGCTCAAACTCTTCAAGTCCGACGATGCCCGCGAAATCCAGCGCGTGCTGCCCGATTTGGTGCTGGGCAAAATGCCTTTGTGGGCGCAGGTGATGTTTTTTGGCGCCCTGCTGTCGGCTATTTTGTCTACCGCCAGTGGTGCGCTGTTGGCACCTACCTCGCTGTTTACCGAGAATGTGCTGCGCCCGTTTGCGCCCAAAATGAACGATAAGCAGTTTTTGATGGTGCTGCGTATTATTTTAGTGGCCTTTACCGCGTGCGCCTTGTTGTTTGCTCTCAACAGCAGAAGCACCATGTATGAAATGGTGCAAAACGCCTACAACGTTACCCTGGCCGGAGCCTTTGTGCCCCTGGTCGCCGGTGCCTACTGGAAGCGTGCCACCACCCAGGGCGCACTGTTCTCGGCCATTGGCGGCGTAGGGGTGTGGTTAGTCATGCAAAACGCGGTTCCAGACACCATGGTGCCTGCCAATTTGTGGGGTTTTGCAGCATCCATCGTGCTGATGGTGCTGGGCTCTTTGGCTCCCCAAATCATCAGAGACCAGAGCCTGCCCATCCATTCGGTGATCCAGCCGACGCGGTAAATCGTGGGATAAGCTGGCAAAAAACTTATAATGCTGGGTTGCCCCCAAACCCCACCTAGCCATGCCTATTTACGCTTACCGATGCTCTAGCTGCGGACATTCCAAAGATGTCTTGCAAAAGCTCTCCGACCCCCTGCTTACCCTGTGCCCCGCCTGTGGCCAGGAGGCATTTTCCAAACAGTTGACGGCTGCAGGCTTTCAGCTTAAAGGCTCGGGCTGGTACGTGACCGATTTTCGCGGTGGCGAGGCGGGTAAGGCCAGCGATGGCGCTAACTCGGGCGTGGGAACGGAGGCTAAGCCGGTGGTCAAGAGCGATGCCAAAGCGGCTGAAACCACCAGCGCCCCGGCTACTGCGCCCGCCGCCTCGCCAGCGCCTGCCAGCGCACCTGCGGCCAGTCCTGCACCCGCTGCTAAATCAGTAGCTGCTCCCGCGCCATCTGCCGGGGCTTGATAGCACATTCCATGATGAAATCTGTCCGCAAATGGCTGCTCGCTGGCCTGTTGGTGATTGTGCCGATAGGCATCACCATCTGGGTGCTGGAATGGATTGTCTCCAGCTTGGATAAAACACTGCTGATATTGCCTGCCAGTTGGCACCCCGACAAGATACTGCAAGGTCTGTTTCCGGGCTTCGATGTGCATATCCCCGGCTTTGGCGTGATTTTGGCCTTTGCCATTTTGCTCTTGGTGGGCGCTATTGCCAGCAACTTTTTTGGCAAAAAACTGGTGGGCTGGTGGGATGCCTTGCTTAACCGCATTCCCGTGGTGCGCTCAATTTACTCCAGCGTCAAGCAAGTATCAGACACGCTGTTTTCCGACAGCGGCAACGCCTTTCGCAAAGCCGTCCTCATCCAGTGGCCCCGCGAAAATGTGTGGACGATAGCTTTTGTCACTGGCTCGCCCGGCGGCGATGTGGTCAATCATCTACAAGGCGACTATGTCAGCGTGTACGTGCCCACTACGCCCAACCCCACGGGCGGCTATTTTGTGATGCTGAAAAAAGCCGATTGCACTGAGCTGAACATGAGCGTGGACGAAGCGCTCAAGTACATTGTCTCCATGGGCGTGGTCTCTCCCGGTGCCCAAGCACCTGCGCCGCAAGCCGTTGCTCTGCAAGCCCCTCAACCCTGATTTTTTAAACGCCCCCACAGGGCGGGAAGTGTGAATATGTCCCAAGCTATCTCTAACCCATCGTCGCTTATGCGCACCAGCTACTGCGGCCTCGTTACCGAGGCTCTGCTAGGCCAAACCGTCACCCTGTGCGGCTGGGTGAACCGCCGCCGCGATCACGGCGGCGTGATTTTTGTGGATCTGCGCGACCGCGAAGGCTATGTACAAATCGTCTGCGACCCGGATCGCGCCGAGATGTTCAAAGCCGCCGAAGGCCTGCGCAACGAGTTTTGCATCCAGATCAAAGGCCTGGTGCGCGCACGCCCCACGGGCACCGTGAACGAAGCCCTCAAAAGTGGCAAGATCGAAATTTTGTGCCACGAGTTGACGGTGCTCAACCCCTCAGTCACGCCGCCGTTCCAGCTCGACGACGACAACCTCTCCGAGACCACGCGCCTCACGCACCGCGTGCTGGACCTGCGCCGCCCCTACATGCAAAACAATCTCATGCTGCGCTACAAAGTGGCCATGGCGGTGCGCAACTATCTGGACACGCATGGTTTTGTCGATATCGAAACCCCCATGCTCACCAAGAGCACGCCCGAAGGCGCGCGCGATTATCTGGTGCCCAGCCGCGTGCAAGAAGGCATGTTCTTCGCGCTGCCGCAGTCGCCGCAGTTGTTCAAGCAGTTGCTGATGGTGGCTGGCTACGACCGTTACTACCAAATCACCAAGTGCTTCCGAGACGAAGACCTGCGCGCGGATCGCCAGCCCGAATTCACGCAGATCGATATCGAAACCAGCTTCCTCACCGAGCAGGAGATCCGCGACATGTTCCAGGGCATGATGGTCGAAGTGTTCAAGAAAACCAAAGGCGTGGACCTGGGCGAGTTTCCGGTGATGACCTATGCTGACGCGATGCACAAGTACGGCTCTGACAAGCCTGACCTGCGTTTGAAACTCGAATTGACCGAGCTGACCGACGTGATGGGCGATGTAGACTTCAAAGTCTTTTCCGCCCCCGCACTCATGAAGAACGGCCGCGTCGTGGCCCTGCGTGTACCCAAAGGCGGCGTAGAAGGTGCGGGTATTTCGCGCGGCGAGATCGATGCCTACACCGAGTTCGTCAAAATCTACGGTGCCAAGGGCTTGGCCTGGATCAAGGTCAACGATGTCACCAAAGGCCCAGGGACGCAGGCCCTTCGGTGGCCGGGCTTGCAAAGCCCTATCGTGAAGAATCTGCACGACGCAGCCCTCAAAGCCATCGTCGAGCGCACCGGCGCGCAAAACGGCGACATTCTGTTCTTCGGTGCGGATAAGGCCAAAGTGGTCAACGATGCCATCGGCGCGCTGCGCCTGAAAATCGGCCACAGCGAGTTCGGCAAAAAGAACGGCCTGTTTGAAGACCGCTGGGCCCCCATGTGGGTGGTGGACTTCCCTATGTTTGAATTTGACGACGAAAACCAGCGCTACACCGCCGTACACCACCCCTTCACCGCGCCCAAAGACGGCCACGAAGACTGGATGGTCACCGCGCCCGAGAAGTGCATCGCCAAAGGCTACGACATGGTCTTAAACGGCTGGGAGATCGGCGGCGGCTCGGTGCGTATCCACCGCGCTGATGTGCAGGCCAAAGTGTTTGATGCTTTGAAGATCAGCCCCGAAGACCAGCAGCTCAAGTTCGGCTTCTTGCTGGACGCATTGCAGTACGGCGCGCCCCCGCACGGCGGCTTGGCCTTTGGCCTGGATCGCATCATCACCCTGATGACGGGCGCAGAGAGTATCCGCGACGTGATCGCCTTCCCCAAAACCCAGCGCGCCCAGTGCTTGCTGACGCAGGCACCTTCGCCGGTGGATGAGAAGCAGTTGAAAGAGTTGCATATTCGCTTGCGGGCTCCCACTGCGGCGGCACCAGCGGCTTAAAGCTCGTTGGGGTTACGATAAAACGTAAAAAGGGTGCTAAGAATCAGCGTCCTTTTTTGTGCGCGCCATCTGGATTGTTGCTAAAATTTTGTCCAACCTAGACAGAATACCGAGGTGCTTTATGAGCGCAATCCCCAACACCTGGCAAGTGCAAGAAGCTAAAAACCGTTTTAGCGAGTTGATCGACCTGGCACGCACGCAGGGCGACCAGGTGGTCACGCGCCATGGCAAGCCAGTGGCGATGGTGGTGGCGTATGCCGAGCATGCGCCTGCGCGTACTGTCACGGTGTCTGCTGAGCATTACGAGGCACTGAAACGCCAGGCGGCAGCCGCAGCGCCTGCCAAGATGACGGCGCAGGAGTTTGGTGCTACCTACAAAGACTGGATAGACATGCAAAACGTGATCGTGGAAAAGTACGGTATCTTTGGTGAAGAGTATCGAGCCTGGTAATCGACCATGGCGCAGTATGACGTTTTCGAAAATCCTAGCGTTGCACAAAGGGGGGGATTCCCGTATGTGGTGGTATTGCAAAGCGATCAATTGGATTTTTATTCATCGCGTTTTGTAATGCCCTTGGCAAGATTGCCCCGCCCCCCAGCAAAGTCGCCACGCCGATTGGTGCAGTCCGTAGAAATAGAGGGTGAAGTTCTGTACTTGGCAGCACATATGTGCGCTGCTCTTCCTGCGCACATACTCAACAAACCAAGCACCCATTTGCAGGCTGAGCGTCAATTATTTGTGGATGCCTTGGATGCCGTTGTCTCTGGTATTTGATGGAAAAATAGGAGACAAAGGGTCTCAAAAGCCTGAGGGCAATACCTATTGGCAGCACGAGATGTATGGGTAAGATAACTGCCATCTACACAGCAAAGGTTTAAACCCATGGACATTCACCCCCAGCCTCTCCAACGCCGCGATTATTTGAAATGGATGGGCGCGGCCAGCAGTTTGGCACTGCCCTCTATTAACAGCCATGCGCAAAGCGCTTGGCCTAACAAGCCTATCCGCTGGATTGTGCCGTTTGCCCCAGGGGGCACCTCCAGCATCGTGGCGCGCACCGTGGCCACCGAGCTGACCAAGCAGATGGGCGTGCCTTTTGTGATTGACAACAAAGGCGGCGGTGGCGGTGTGCCTGCCATGCAGGAGATGCTGCGTGCGCCCGCAGATGGCTACACGATTGTGATGAGCCATATCGGCCTGATGGCAGTCAACCCGCTGATCTACCCTGACAGTGGCTATGACGTAAACAAAGACTTTGTACCCGTCACCTTGCTGTCGCGCGTGCCCAGCCTGTTTGTGGTGCATAAAGACGTGCCTGCCAAAGACTTCAAGTCTTTGGTGGCCTATGTCAAATCGCGTCCTGGCAAGATGAACTACGCCTCGGCGGGCAATGCCAGCGCAGGCCACTTGGCCATGGAGGCGCTCAAACTCGCTACGGGCATGTTCATTACGCACATTCCCTACCGTGGCACGGGTCCCGCGCTGAACGATGTGCTGTCTGGCCGCATTGAGCTGTTCTCTGCAGGTACCCCAGCCCTGCTGCCGCACATCAAGAGCGGCGCACTGCGCTGCATTGCTGTGGGCACGCAGCAGCGCATCCCCGTGCTGCCCGATGTACCTACCGTGGCAGAGAACGGCTTTAAAGACTTTGAAACCGTGCAGTGGTATGGCATCACCGCCCGCGCGGGCACGCCCGAGGACATCATCCTCAAGCTACAGCAAGAGTGCGCCAAGTCTTTCAAGTCGCCCGAGAGCATCGCCCGTTTTGAGTCCGAGAGCGCCATCCCCGGCGGCGGGCCACCTGCGGAGTACGGTGCCTTCATTGCCAAAGAGCAGGCGCGCTGGAAGGTGGTGGTGGAGAAGGCCAATATCAAACCGGGTTGATAGCGCAAGTGTGCTTCTGGGTTAGATTCACACCATGAAGCCTTTCAAAATTCCTGTCTCTGTGCTGGTGGTCATCTACACCGCAGACCTGCAAGTGTTGCTGATCGAGCGTGCGAACCGTGATGCGCAGCCCTCAGGCCTGTGGCAGTCGGTGACGGGCAGCGTGGACGCGGTGGATGAACGTTTGGAGCTCGCCGCCCGCCGTGAGGTGTGGGAAGAAACGGGGATTGACAGCCAGCAGCCGGGCTGCGTTTTGCACGACTGGCAGATAGAAAACACCTATGCCATCTACCCTGATTACGTGCACCGCTACGCGCCAGGCGTAACCCACAACACCGAACACGTATTTGGGCTAAAGGTGCCAGTGGGCCTGCCTGTCACACTCAACCCCCTTGAGCATGTGGCCTACCAATGGCTGCCTTATCAAGCAGCGGCGGACAAATGCTTTTCAATCTCCAATGCCCAGGCGGTATTGATGTCGCCTCGATTTAAATAAAGAATAGGCCTGTAGATCAATAGAATATTGCGGGAGCAGCTATTGATTCAGTAGTGCACAGCAGCGCGGACGGTGACTCGAAAAAGGTTCACAAACCTTTGTCACAATAGCCCTTATGACCACACCCCACACCACGCTGCGCGTAGCCACCTGGAACATCCACAAAGGGGTGCGCGGCTTGGGGCCGAATCGCCGGCTGGAAATCCACGACATGGTGCATGCAGTTGAGCAGTTTGACGCCGACATCATTTGCCTGCAAGAGGTGCGCAGCGTGAACCGCAAAGAGGCGGGCTACTTTACCCGTTGGCCCGAGCTGCCGCAGGCGGACTATTTGGCACCGGAGGGCTATGAGGCGGTGTACCGCACCAACGCCCACACCCGCCACGGTGAGCATGGCAATGCGCTGCTGTCGCGCTGGCCGGTGATTAACCACCAGCATGAAGACATGAGCGACCACCGCTTTGAGCAGCGCGGCCTGCTGCACAGCGAGGTGCTGGTGCAGGATGCCTCGGTGCACGTCATCGTGGTGCATTTGGGCCTGATCGCCGCCAGCCGGGCGCGGCAGTTGGCCCAGCTCTCCAAATTCATTGAGCGCGAAATCCCCAAAAAAGCCACCCTGCTGGTGGCTGGCGACTTTAATAGCCCGGTAGCCCCTGTGAAGTGGGCGCAAGAAGCTATGAAATCCAGAGCTAATGCCAAAGTGCATGTGCCTGAGCGCACGCCCACCTTCCCCTCGCGCCTGCCCCTGGTGCAGCTAGACCATGTGTTTGCCCGCCATGCCCAGCCCACAGGCAGCCATGTGCCGCGCGGTGCCATCTGGTCGCGTATGTCGGATCATTTGCCACTCATCGTGGACTTTGCGCTGTAGCCCATGCAGCAGTTTGCCAACGGTCACCAAGTGCAGTTGCTGCAAGGCACGGTAGAGCTGTTTCCGGCCATGGTGGCCGCTATGGATGCAGCGCAGCACGACATTCGGATGGAGACCTATATTTTTGACTTCACCTCCACGGGTGCTGATGTGGGCACAGCGCTGGCGCGCGCCGCCTTGCGCGGCGTGCGGGTGCGGCTGGTGGTGGACGGCGCAGGCACTCCTGGGATACCGGCTGACTGGCGCGAGCGTTTTGATGCAGCGGGGGTGCAGTGGCATATCTTCAACCCCATGGGCCGCTTTGGCATGCTGGTACCCAGCCATTGGCGGCGCTTGCACCGCAAGCTGTGCGTGGTCGACGCCGACACGCCCCGCGCCATGGCGTTTTGCGGCGGCATCAATATATTGGACGATTATTTTGACCCGAACCACGGTGTGCTGAAAGCCCCACGGTTTGATTTTTCGGTGCGCGTGACCGGCCCCTTGGTGGCCACGGTGGTAGACGCTATGGACAGGCTGTGGCAGCGCGTGCAAACCGTGCGCAGCCTGCGCCAGCGTGAGCTGGGCGCAGCGATAAATACTTGGGTGAGCTCGCGGGCGGTGCTGTTTGGCAGCTCTCCCTCCATTCAAAATGCTACATATTCCGTAGCTGCTCCCGCCATTATCTACAGGGCTGGTCTGCTATTGCGTGATAACTTTCGCAACCGGAAAAGGATCGAACGCGCCTACCTCAAAGCCATCGGCGACGCACACCACGAGATCATCATTGCCAACGCCTACTTTCTGCCCGGCGGCAAACTGCGCCATGCGTTGCTCAACGCTGCCAAGCGCGGGGTCAGGGTCAAACTGCTGCTGCAGGGGCGCTACGAGTACTTTATGCAGTACCACGCAGCGCGCCCGGTCTACAGCGCCTTGCTGGCCGCAGGGGTGGAGATCCATGAGTACGCCAGCAGTTTTTTGCACGCCAAGGTGGCGGTGGTGGATGCCTCAGAGCCACAGGCCTGGGCCACCGTAGGTTCGTCTAACCTGGACCCGCTCAGCCTGCTGCTGGCGCGCGAGGCCAATATCGTGGTGCGCGGTAGCGAGTTTGCCCAAACCCTGCGCGCCAAGCTAGAGCACGCCATGGCGCAGGACGGCAAGCTGATTGACCCGGCCGACTACGCCAACCGGCCACTGGCGCAGCGCGCGCGTGACCAGATTGCCTACGCCCTGATGCGCGTGGCCTTATGGAGCACAGGTAATCGCTATTAAATAAGTAGCTTCTCCCGCAATATTCTATTGGGCTAGAGCACTGAATGTGCATTAACAATGCCCCAAAGACCCTAAAAAAATAGATCGGTTACCATTTATCCCATGTTAATGAAAACAGCCACCGCCATGACCACCCCCGACCCTGACATCGGCACGCCCATGTCCGCCATCATCCGCGAGCGGATCAAAGCGTCGAAAAAGCGTTTTAACGCCAACGACAACATTGCCGATTTTGTAGAACCTGGCGATCTGGAAAAACTGCTCGACGAGGTAGCGATCAAAATGCAGGGCGTGCTCGATAGCCTGGTGATTGACACCGCCACCGACCACAACACCCACAACACGGCACGCCGTGTGGCCAAAATGTATGTCAACGAAGTGTTCAACGGCCGTTACGTGCCCGCGCCCACCATCACCGAGTTTCCCAATGCCGAGCATTTGAACGAGCTGATGATCGTCGGTCCCATCACCGTGCGCAGCGCCTGCAGCCACCACTTTTGCCCGGTCATTGGCAAGGTGTGGATCGGCGTGATGCCCAATGAGCACACCAATGTGATTGGCCTGTCCAAATACGCCCGCCTGGCCGAATGGGTGATGAGCCGCCCGCAAATCCAGGAAGAGGCCGTCGTGCAGTTTGCCGACTTGATCCAGCAAAAAACCCAGCCCGATGGCCTGGCCATTGTCATGGAAGCCACCCACTTTTGCATGGGCTGGCGCGGCGTGAAAGATGCCGAGAGCAAGATGATCAACTCTGTCATGCGCGGCAGCTTTCTGAAAGACCCTAATTTGCGCCGCGAGTTTTTATCGCTGATCCCGCGCCAAAGCAGTGCGCAGCAATAAAACTTCTTCCAGATAATTCCACTTGCCACACCACAACAACCAAGAGCGCTCACCATGCTAGTTCGCCTCATCTACGTCAGCCGCCTGTCCGACCCTTCCAAGCAAGAGCATATCGATGCCATTTTGGCTACCTCGCGCACGCACAACCCGGCCAGCGGCATCACCGGCATCCTGTGCTACGGCGCAGGCATCTTCTTGCAAGCCATTGAGGGCGGGCGCGGCGCAGTGAGCGAGCTGTACAACCACATCAGCAAAGACGCCCGCCACAAAGACGTAGTGCTGCTCGATTTTGAAGAGATCACCGAACGCCGCTTCGGCGGCTGGACCATGGGCCAAGTCAACCTGGCCAAGCTCAACACCTCCATCGTGCTCAAATATTCAGAGCGCCCCGAGCTGGACCCGTATGGCGTGAGCGGTAAGGTCAGCCTGGCCTTGCTGGAAGAGCTGATGGCCACTGCGAGCATTATCGGTAGGGCCTAAAAGAACAGAGCAGAGCGGCGCAGACTGGGGTGAGAGCAAACTGGGGTCAGATCAAAATTCAGGAAGACCATCTTCCCGAAGCGACAAAATCCCAAACGAAATTTTGCTCTGACCCCAATTTGCGGACTACCCGGCGCGTACCGTACTCTGCCCCCACTTTGCGGACTGTCCGGCGACTTATTCATTCGCCCAACAAGCGCCAGATCCCAGCGACAAAGCCCGCATGCCCCTCCCCGCCGTCCTCCTAGTCCTCCTGGGCGCCCTCATCCACGCCGGCTGGAACATCGCCGCCAAAAAGGCCCACGGCGACAGCCGCTTCACCTTCTTCAGCGCCGCCATCATGTTCGTCGTATGGTCGCCGCTGTGCATTTGGTTAGGCTGGAACATCGTCCCCACCTGGGGCACCAAAGAATGGGGCCTGATCGCGCTGAGCGGCTTTGTACACTGGGTGTATTTCTATTGCCTGCTCACCGGCTACCGCAAGAGCGACCTCACTATCGTCTACCCGCTTGCACGCGGCAGTGGGCCGCTGCTGTCATCGTCAGTCGCAGTCATCGTATTTGGCGAGCAGTTGTCGGCGTTTGGTGTGCTGGGCATTGCAGGCGTGGTCATCGGCGTGTTTTTAGTCGCTGGCGGCCCAGCCCTTTTCAAAGCCGCGCATGACCCTGCCAAAAAAGAGCGCATCAAAGCCGGTGTATTCTGGGGCCTGCTCACTGGCGCGTTGATCGCCTGCTACACCGTGCTGGACGCGTATGCCGTGAAGATCATCGCCATATCGCCCATTTTGTTTGACTACTGGTGCAATGTTCTGCGCATCCCTTACGCGATGGTGCCCGTGCTGCGTGACATCCCCGAGGCCAAGCGCCTGTGGAAGCTCCAGTGGAAATACGCCGCCATCGTCGCCATCTTCAGCCCCATCGCCTACGTGTGCGTGCTCTACGCCGTGCTCATCGCTCCCGTCAGCCACGTAGCGCCCGCGCGCGAGGTGAGCATGCTGTTTGCTGCACTGATTGGCGGGCATTTGCTA
>JANMTF010000282.1:0-4165 GCA_031390175.1 Polaromonas sp. | reverse complement strand
ATACCCACACTGCGCCTTGCTTTGGTACGCAAACGACGGGCCTGGTTTGAGGGTTTGTGGGCTCGCGCAGGGGAGTTTGCTTTGCCTGATCCGCCGCAGAAAAAGCATGCTTAATTTCTAATGGACAATCTCGGTTTAATTAGCTATAGCCTGAAACGTACCACTACAAACTATGTCCTCTTCTGACCTGAAAAGCAGCGTAAGTGCTTGAATTCATTGGTGCGCTCAGCCGGGGAAATAGAAAATCGGATGGGTGAGTGTCGAACTTGAGTGACCTGATACTGCTTTGGGCAAGAAAAAACCCGCTACGCTGGGGGAACGTGCGGGTTTTGAGGTGTTTTGATACGGCGTGAAAGTCAGCTTGTCGGAATCGAATAATACGCTGTAACCCTCATGGTTGCTAGGTTTTGAATTAGATAAATCTAAAAGTACCAACAAAAATACCAACAATAAAACGGATGACTCCCTAAGTGTGGTTTAACAACACTTGATCACCGAACTGCGCGTGAGCAGCCAGTGGAATTGCCTTTCACGGGGCTTTACCTACGGAAAAGCAGCTAAGCGCATGGCGGTATGATTTAAGATACCATCATGGATATTCGCATTTACACAGACGCAAAGGGCCATAAACCCTTTGATGCATGGCTGCTAGACCTGAGAGACGTTAAAACGCGGGCTACCATCCGCGCCCGGTTAGAGCGGGTACGGGCTGGCAACTTTGGTGACTGCAAGCCCGTGCGTGATGGCGTGCAGGAGCTGCGCATAGACCTAGGGCCGGGGTACAGGGTGTACCTGAGCCGACAGGGCGCGGTGCTGGTGTTGCTGCTGTGTGGAAGCGATAAAAGTGACCAAGACCGCGCCATTAGGCAAGCGATTGACTATTTGAACGACTGGAAAGAAAGAGGCCGCCCATGAACGCACCACGCGACGTAAGCTATGACGACACCTTAGCCATAGCCTTGAAAGACCCCATTGAAGCCGCCGCCTACATCGAAGCCGTGATGGAGCTAGACGAACCCGCAACCTTGCTAGTGGCACTGCGCGCCGTAGCCAAAGCCCATGGCATGGCAGAGGTGGCACGCCGCGCCGATATGGGCGACAAGACACTGTTTCGCGCTCTGAGTGAAGACGGTAACCCGACACTGAGCACCATTACCAAAGTGCTCCACGCGGTGGGGCTGCGTATTAGCGTGGTGCCTGAGTTGGCGCATTTAACTTGAACCGATAAATTATTGTTTAGCCCCAGCTAGGTTTAGCGGCTGAAAAGCGGGTCACCTTCACCCGCCGCTGGGGCTTTCTATCGAGGGGCACTTAAAGGGGTGCGAATGGACTTTGAACTAGTTCGCGCGTACTGCGCGCAAGACCTGAACGGCATATTGAAACCATCTCATCCGTTGCTTACAGCGCCCGAGACCCAATGGAGCGAATTGCATCTGCTTCTAAATAAGCATCGCCTTGGCAAGCAATATTTACAACCGCGCCATTACGCCGCCGCCGTATGCCTACGTGCGCTGGTGATGTTTGACCTACCGTATCACGCGTTGGAAGATTGCCCGGAATACACCAAGGAACGCGCCGAAGAGAGTAATCGAGAAATGCTAGCTGACGCATTGAAAGCCTACATGCTTCATCTATCTGACAGTGAGGCCAGGCCATTGCAGCCAAATAACTTCCAAAGCACGAACATCTCAATTCAGCATACCGCCGAGCAAAAAACTGCAACCATCGAAACGCAGCAACAGCGAAGGGCAAGGCGCTATCAACTGTGCCTTGAAGCTGGGTTGCCAATGCCGAGAACCGATTATTCACCTATGCCACGCGGTATCGGTGCAATCGCTCAAAAAGAAGGCATCACAAGGCAAGCACTTGTTGAAGACATGAAAGCACACATCAAAACCCTTTAACAGGGTAAGCACCTGCCGAAAATGCAGGCAAAGTGCAGGCGCATCCCTGCCGTAATATGAGAATAATCAGGAACCATCACAACACGAAAAGAAAGGTTAAGTGATGGCAACTACCACTGCAACGCATCAAGCGATTGCACATTTTCAATTTCTACCCGATGCGGCGCAAGCACGGCTGCCAACAGTCGCCGCACTTTATGGATGTAGTCCAGCCACTGTGTGGCGGCGCGTCAAAAGTGGGCATATCCCCGCGCCCGTTAAGGTGGGGCTGCGTACTACGTGCTGGCAGGTAGGAAAATTGCGCGCCCATCTTGCAGGGGTGGGTAAATGAACGAGTACAACAGCCCCAAAAACGAACCCCCCGGCGAGCAGGCCGAGGGTGTTCAGGTAAAAACTAACAGCTTCAATTTTAAGCGTACTTTGTGCGAATACGAGGCAAGACTTTGCCGCGAACTGTTAGCCCGCCCGCAAGCCAGCCGTAAAGAGCTGGAGCCGATGGTCTCGACCTACATACCGAATCAGGTCAAAAGTCTTCGAGACGATTTTGATTTTGAAATTTCCATGGCGCGGTTCAAGTACGACCTTTTAAAGCCTGCCAAATGGTACGGTGTTTTTAGCTTTACCAAGGGTGACCGCGTGAAGGCTTCACAGCTTTTAGAGGATCAAAAATGCAGCGTGTAAAAACACTCGTGCTGCATGTGTGGTGCTGGCCTGCTTCGCGCCGTTTCGCCACGGTCATGCAGCGCATAAAGGCCGCACTATGAACGGCGCGCTGTACTTCGCGGTGGGCACTATCGGCCTATCCAAGCGGGAGGGCCGCAAGCCTTCCACGCTGCTACAGGCCGCAAGGCATAACCGCCGGGCAATACAGGCCGAACTGGGTGCGCACAGCCACATAGACGCTGTGCGCACCTGCCATAACGAAACCATCGCAGGGCCTGACAATCCCGATGCTGTGGTGGCGTTAGCGAATCGGTTGATGGCAGGTGTTGGCGTAGATGTGGGCAAGTTGCGCAAAGACTATTGCCAAGCTATCGAGCTGCTGTTTTCACTTGCTCCCGATACCACTATCAACACGGGGCAGTATTTCAAAAGCTGTTTGGCGTGGGCAGTAGATCACTTTGGCGGTGAAAACATCTTGTTGGCTGACATACACCGAGACGAATCAGCGCCGCATTGCCACATTCTCATTCTGCCATTGTCGGGTGGCCGTCATGTTGGCTCTGCGCTGATAGGCAGAGTGGAGCTGAAAAAGCTGCGCGCATCGTTTGCCAAAAAAGTAGGTGAACCGTTTGGCTTGAAAGCCCCACCACGCAGGATATCAGGGGCTATGCGAGGCCAGGCTATTGGCTTGGTATTGCACGGGCTGGAAAGCAGCCAAGACGCGATTTTGCAGAGTGTGCTGTGGCAGACCGTGCGGCGCGACATTGAAGGTGACCCGGTGCGGTATGCGCAGGCGCTGGGTATCGAGCTGGGCACAGCACCAGCCAAGGCGGGTAAAACAATGTCGGAGATATTCACCTCCAAAGGCAAGGGCGGCAAAACTGAGCGGGAACACAAACCTATGGGTTTCGATATCGCGCCCATGGCGGCTGCGCAACCTGAGCACAGCCACGGCCAACAGAAACCCATAGGTTTCAAAAATGAGGGTCAAAAACATCGAAACCTATCCTGTGTAGGTTTCGCCCTCAAACAGTCTGCTTTAAAGGCAATGCCAGAGCCTTTAACTGAATCAGTAAGAGTGCGTGAAAGTGAAATAGATGCGGCTTTTTTTGATGCTGAAACGGGCGAGTTTTTGGAACAGTCAAAAGCTAAAGATGAGCGGCAAAGAAACGCTGCGGATAACTGGGTTGCATGCAAGTTAAAGGAATTGACTGCTAACGGTGCGAGCGTTACCCAAGCGTTACCCAAACACAACCAAGTAACGCCAGATAACGCCAATGACCGTGCAATGAGCACTCATGCAGCACTCACTGAGTCTTCACGTGTGGTGATCACCACAAAGGTGCACCAATTGCCTGAGCACCCGTTACACCACCGTGCAACGCCCGTTGAACATACGTTGAACGACCGTTAAAACCCAAAGTGAACCCAACGCTAACCGACTGGGTTTTCCAACACTGAAAAAACAGGACATTTTCAAGATGACAACCAAACCAAACCCCAGCCGCTGGAAAAAAGGCGAAAGCGGCAACGCAGCAGGCAAACCCAAAGGCTCAGGCCGATTGCAGGCCATCCGCGAAAAGCTTGCGGATGATGTG
>JANMTF010000158.1:0-9902 GCA_031390175.1 Polaromonas sp. | reverse complement strand
CCGTTTACGAGAAAGGGATCAAACTATGCAGCAACGAAAAGAAGGACCTTGAACTTCGACTGGAACGCTCCGCAGAGCTAAACTGGTGGGACATAACCATTCATCCTAAAACGGTATTTTTATAATTTCTAAGTCCCTTAGTGGCAGTGTTTGCACTGCCCGCCGACAAAACCCGCCGCTTATGGCAACTGTCCCAGTTGGAAGGCGGGGTTGTCTGGCTTGATGTCACTGCGTATCGTGGCCTGCATAAACCACCCTAGCCTGTCCATGCGCTTGCCGCCCATCACCAGCTTGGCACCATGCTCTACCGCGCGCTCGACTTGTTTGAGTAAACCGGTCAATTACGACTCTGTTGACAGGGGTCCCAGGGTAGCGCTGAGATCCATGGGGTCACCAGGCTTGAGGCTTTCCATCGCTGTTTGAAATTTTTCAAAGAAGCTGTTTGCCAAAGAATCCACCACGATAAAGCGCTTGGCCGCGATGCAGCATTGCCCCGTATTGTTCATCTTGGCCCACATAGCCCACTTGATGGTTTTTTCCATATCCGCGTCTTCCAGCACGATGAAAGCATCGTTATCGCCCAGCTCCATGGTTGATTTTTTCATGCTTTGACCGGCTTGCTCAGCGACCCGTTTTCCTGCGTCCACACTGCCTGTCAGCGCCACGCCTTTGACGCGCGGATCGTCGATCACACGGTTCACCTGGTCGTAGGAGATCATCAAATTCGTGTAGGCGCCCTTGGGCGCGCCCGCATCCAGCCCAATGCGTTCAAACGCCTGCGCGCACTGCGGCACACAGCCTGCATGCTTAACCATCACCACGTTGCCCGCCATGATGTTGGGTGCCGCAAAACGAACCAGCTGGTAGTAGGGAAAGTTCCAGGGCTGTATGCCAAACAATACGCCCAGCGGCGTACTCTCCACTACGGCTTCGCCAGAGCTCGGTTTGAGCTGAACAGGTGCAAAAAAGGCCTCTGCGTGTTCAGCGTAATAGTCAATAATATCTGCACACAGCGCCACTTCGCCGTGGGACTCTTCCAGGCGTTTACCCATCTCCAGCGTCATGAGGCGAGCCATCTCATCGGCGTTATTGCGCATACCTTTAGCAGCCTGTTTGGCTATCGCTGCACGGAGTGCAAAGCCGGTTCTGCGCCAACTGCCATCGCATGTCTCTGCCGCAGCGATAGCCGCTTGCAGTGTCTTATCGCTCATTTCATCAAAAGTTTTAACAAGGTTTCCATCGTCGAGGTTAATACTTTGGTAGGCCATTTGCAGGGTCTCGCAATATTGATCGTATTTCGATGCTGTGGCGTGCTGTAGCGCTGCGCCATCAGCAGGCACTGCATCGAGTTGTAGGAGATCGCGCTAGGCAAGCAAAAGAGCGTAGCTGCACTAGAAGGAACATGACCCCACACTGCCCTGGGTGGGCTTGCGCACAGACAGCCCAGTTGCTATGACCTAGCCTGTGCCATCTAGCACTGAAAGAATACCCATGCCCTGCACACCATCTCAACGCGTTATTCCGCTGCGATCCATCGCCATGCTGTGCTTGCTCATGGTTTGTCTTTGTGTGGCCTTGTGGCCTGCGCCAGCCAATGCGCAAACTGCAGAAGAGTTACTAGCCAAACATGCAAGCCTCACTAACCGTTTGAAATTTAACCAGTTTCAGCGCCCTGTGGTGCTGGAGTCTACCGAGACGACCAACCAGATCAGGGGTGACATCTACGCAGTGATTGACTACCCATTTTCTGTGGTCAGCACTGGGCTGAACAGCCCAGACCACTGGTGCGACATCATGTCGCTCCACATCAACACCAAATATTGCCGCGCTGAGCAGGCATCGGATGGCGCGGTACTTAAAGTCAATATTGGCAAGAAAACCCCTGAAGAACTGGCCACCGCCGCGCGGGTCTACTTCAATTACACGGCCTATGCGGTAACGCCACAGTATTTGGATATTCGCTTGAGTGCCAAAGACGGGCCGATGGGCACCAGTGACTATCGCATCACGCTGGAGGCGGTGCCCCTGGCGAGCGGCAAAACATTTTTGCATTTAACCTACGCCTACGCTACGAGCGTGTCTGCCCGGGTGGCCATGCGCGCCTATCTGGCAACGATTGGAGCCGACAAAGTGGGGTTCACACCGATTGCCAATACTGCTGCCGGGGCGGGGCAGTTCATAGGGGGATTGCGAGGCCTGACAGAGCGTAACACCATGCGTTATTACCTAGCCATCGACAGCTATCTGGAAGCCACCACCGAGGCACCTGCCAAGCAGCTCGACAAGCGGTTGCAAAGCTGGTTCACCGCCGTTGAGAGATACCCACGACAACTGCACGAAATGGACCGAGACGCCTACATCACGATGAAACGCAGCGAACACCTGCGCCAACAAACCGCAAACTAACAAGACCCAATTACTATAATTTCAATTCGCCAGTGGGATCGGACATGACCGAATTTGAACTGAAATTTGAAATCCCACCGGCCAACCTGCTGCGCGTTGCCGCTGCGCTCAAAGAAGGCAAGACTTCCCGGCAGCGTCTTCAGGCCCGGTACTTTGACACTGCGGACGGCGCGCTCGCTGCGCAGGGTCTGGTAGTGCGCATTCGCAAGGAAGGGCGGCGCTGGGTCCAGACGGCCAAGGGGCCCACCAGCAGGCTGCTGGAAAGGCTGGAGCATAACGCCCCCTTGGCGCAACCGACAGCGGGCACCGCGCCTACTGTCGATCTGGCCCGACACACTGGAACGCCGGTGGGCAAAGCTATCGCCAAGGCCTTGAACCTCCAGCCTGGCGAAGACTTTCCTCCCTTCACCCCGATTTATGAGACCGACGTACATCGCACCACACGGCTGCTGGAACACGCTGGAACCGACGTAGAGATGGCACTGGACCAGGGCCGTATCCAGTCTGGCGTGCAATCGCTTGACATTTGTGAGCTTGAAGTGGAACTGAAACAGGGCCAGCCCGAGCACGCTGTAGCGCTGGCTCGCCAGTGGTGCGCCGACTACGGCTTGAGTGTGAGTTCGATCTCTAAATCCATGAAGTGCCAGCGGCTTCGCAACCCAGATGCTGCGGTGCCCGCAGTGTCTGCGTCAGCCCCCGTGTTTCAGGAAGGCGCCACAGGCGCGCACATTGTGGTGGCGGTTTTGCAGTCTTGCCTGAACCAGATATTGCCCAATGCCAGCGAAGTTGCCGCTGCCAGCAGCGACCCCCATCACGTGCACCAGCTGCGCGTGGGCATACGCCGCCTGCGTACGGCCTTGCGCGAGCTCGAAGGCTTGACCGATGCCTTTGACACGGCCTGGGAGCCTGCGTTGGTGCATGTGTTCAGGCAATTGGGTGAACACAGAGACCATGGCCATCTCGAGCGGGACTTGCAGCCGACACTGCTCTGTGCAGATGGCCCCGGTGTTAACTTCGGGCAGACGGGTAAAGACATCCCTGATCCTGCAGCGGCGGTGCGCGCACCGGTATTTCAGGACGTTCTGCTGGCTCTTGTCGGTTTCGTACACCGGTCTGCGCCGCAGGCGGCAAACCACCGTGTGTCGGATCGCGATGTAATTAAAAAAATATTGCGCAAGCGACTCAAAAAGCTGCGTTCGCAGGCGCTGCAAGAGGGTGAAAAATTTACTGAACTGAGCGAAACAGACCAGCACCGTGTGCGCAAACGGCTCAAGCGGCTCAGGTACTTGAGTGAGTTTGCTGCGCCTTTCTTCAAAGCCCGCAAATTGAACGCCTTCATCTCCGCATTGAAGCCCGCGCAGGACGCGCTGGGCCTGTACAACGATGAACTGATGGCGCTGCAAGCCTACCGCAATCTGGCCATCAAAGACCCTCGGGCCTGGTTTGGTGTGGGATGGCTTGAAGCCCGTCGTATGCCCCATGCTGAGCACTGCCTGACGGAGATAGCAGCCTTTGCAAAGGCTCGGCCTTTTTGGCGCTGAGGGCGACGGGCTTACACCAGCACCGATGGCAGATCCCGGCGCAATGATTTGGGCATCAACGGGCCGCGTCCAAAGCGCACGTCTGCTATCAAACCATTCCCCAGCGCCGCCTGCACCAAATTCTCTGCGGCGCAGCCCAATAACCCGTACAGGGGATGGTCATCTAGGTCTACCGCAGGCGTGCGCCGTGCAAGGGTAGATGCGCTTGCACCATTGATAAGCTTTTGGCGTGTGATCATGTCATTAGTTGATCTTTATTCAAGTCAATGCGCAAGCTTTTGTTCTAGCTGCGCCTTGACCAATTGCGAAGGTGCGGCCTGTGCCATGGCAGTGAGCGCCGCCCAGAGCGGCGAGTTCGGTGCCAGCGCGCCGTAGTAGCGATGCCGGTGCGTGCGCGGCGGTGGCACCAAGGCGGCAATGCGCCCGATCAGCTCCAGCGGCGTAAGGGTGAGCTCGTCTGCCCTGGCACCACGTTGGTTAGCGCGCCGATCACTGGCAGGTTCACTGTGCTCCTTGGCGCAGCGGTCGACCAAGTCCTTACCTGCTTTGCGCAGCCGCTCCATAGAAAACGCAGGCCGGGCGCAGTAGCGCAGCAGCCGCTCCAGTGCTGCGCGGTCGTGCGCCTAGATGCGCACGCTGGTGTCCACTGAAAACCCGCTGTGCCAGTAGGTCAGCATGTCTTTGGCCTCAAAGCTCTCCAGCCGGCCCCGGCCCACGAAGGCGCGCAGAATGCGAGTGCACAAGGTGGCCTGCACTTGGGCCACAGCGGTGTCAGCGCCAGCATCAGCGCCGCCCGCCAATGCCTCAAACACCCCAGCGACGACGCACACATGACAACGAAGTTGCAGTGCAGACTAACTTGTACTCAAGTTACGTCGTAACTAAAATGCACATGCTTGTTCAGGCTGGAGCCAAAGCGGTGGATGAAGGCGACAGCGCCGATATGCAGGGCGGCTTTGTCCACCTGCGCAGCGCTTAGGCTGTGCGCCTGCAGGCTTTGGGCAATCACCCGCAGGAAGATACGCAGCACCATATTGAGCACTGCCCCATCACGCTGCATGAAGTCGTAGCCGCTTGGGCACCGACAGCACCCACTGGCGCACCGGCAGGCGCGGAAAAACGTGATCGGTGAGATGCGCCGCCGTCTCCACCATGCGCCGGGTGTTGTACGAGGGGCAGCCACCCCGGCCCTTGCAGGAGAAGGCCACGAAGTAGTCGTGCGCGCAGTCAGCGCAGCGGGCGCGGGCGAAGGTATTCCGACTCGATAGCGTCCAGTTGGGCCTCTAGCACCGGGCCTACGGCATACACCTCGCCGACGATGTCTTGGTCGCCCCCCAGCGTCACGCCCGGGTAGCCGCCCAGGTGGTGCATCACGCCTTCGGGTGTCAGTATCGGTTCAACGCGCATCCATTTGCACGGGCTTGCCTTTAGTCCGCCTGGGCATGCAAACACCCCGGTACCCACAGCCTCACACCATGTCACGCCCCCCCCCCAAACAGCCGGCAAGCCAGCGGGTTCGCGCTACATATACAGGAGCTGCTCCCGCATCATTCTAAAGGGCTGTAGCTCGATATACATCTTAAAAAGGCTCCTAAAAGGCCGGTTTTCAGGTTTTTGAAGCTTTACCACGCTGCCTTAAGTCGCTGCAAATTCCTTAAATTATGCGAATTTGATAAATACGCATAATTTTTTCAAAATTCATCCATAAATAGCCTTGATTTCGTTAATTAAGTCACGAATTCATGAAGAAACTGAAGGAAATTCAAGCAGGTACATAAATTCGCATAATTTAAGGAATTTCAAAACGGTTTGAACGGCCTGGGCAGCAAGAAAAATCCAAAAAACAGGTTGTTTGAGGGCATTTTTAAGATACATATCGGGCTGTAGCCCTTTAGAATGATGCGGGAGCAGCTCCTGTATATGTAGCATTTATCAGCTGGCGGATCAGTTCGGCCAGCCCCTATACTGCGCCTCATGCACGACCTTCTTCACCGCTTAGTGGCAGAGTTTGCACTGCCAGCTGACAAAACCCGCCGCTTATGGCAGCTGTCCAAGCTGCACGAGCCTGGCCCTGCCTTGGGCACACACACCGAGCGAGGCCTGGGCGCGATGGCGGCGCTGCTGCTGGGCGCGGGCTTGATCTTTTGGGTGGCGGCCAACTGGCAAGACCAAACGCGGCAGTTCAAGTTTTACCTGATCCAGGCCGTGCTGCTGGCCAGCGTGGTGGGGGCGCTGGCATGGCCGCGTGGGCGAAATGCGCTCTTGCTGTTGGCCACCATGGCGCTGGGTGGGCTGCTAGCCTTCATAGGGCAAACCTACCAAACTGGCGCTGACCCCTGGCAGCTGTTTGCCGTGTGGGGCGCCCTGGCGCTCTTGTGGATGGTGGCTGCACGCAGCGATGCGCTGTGGGCCGTGTGGGTGCTGATAGTGGGCATGGGTATTGCGCTGTGGTCGGGCGACCAGTTGCTCAACCCTCTGGGTAATTTGCTGGGCCGTTGGCGTTACCAAAGCTACCTGACGCCTGCGCTGTGGGCGCTGCTGGTGCTGGGCATGGCACTGGTCAGCCGCTTGAGCCTGCGCCCGCAGGCGGGCCACGTAGCGGGGCGCTATGCGTTTCGTTTAGCGGTGCTGTTGGCGCTGGCTGCATGGTGCACCTATGGCCTGTGGGACATTTTTCGCCAAGAGCCCAGCATCTACATGGTGAACGCTTTATTCGTCCTTGGCACAGCGGCCATTGCCTGGGTAAGCAAGCCGCGCGACGTGACGGTGCTGGCCATGGTGGTGCTGGCACTGAATGTGCTGTTCTTGGGGCTGGTGGTGCGGATACTGTTTGCCGATGGCGGCATTGAGACCATTGGTAAGGTGTTCATGCTGGGGCTGATCTCCGCTGCCACAGTGGGCGCCAGCGGCCACTGGATCTACCAGCTGCAACGCGCTGCCAGCACGCAAGACAAGGTGGGTAGCGTATGAGCCAAGACCACATGTTGGTGAACGCCGCACAAGCCGAGGGCGTGCTGCCCGCACGCGCCAGCGAGATTGCCAACGACCCCAGCCCTTCTTGGGTGATCACCACGCTGAGCTTTATTGGCGCGCAGTTTACGGTGTGGCCGTTTTTGTTGCTGATCGCGCTGCTAGGCGGTAAAAGCTATTACGAGCCGCCACAGTCTTTGGTGTTGGCTGCGGTGCTGATCGTCGGCGCGGTGCTGGGCCTGCGCGCTCGCCTGCCTATTTTTGTATCGCACTTGTGCTTTAGCGCGCTGCTCACCGGTATGAGCCTGCTGGTGTTTTCGCTGTTTTTTGCCATGAAAGTGGGTAACCTGGCGCTGGTCATTTTGCTTGTGGTGCACATTGGCGTGGCGCTGATGGTGCGCGTGCCTTGGGTGCAGCGGCTGCTGGGCCTGGGCGCGGCCGTGACCGCGATGCTGATTGTGCCTAGCCTGTATGGGGCAGATGGCAGCACCGGCGAGCGCTCTTTGCGCCTGATGTACCTGGCCTTTCCGCCGCTCACCCACACGCTGCTGATTGCGCTGGCTTGGGGCGCTTGGTGCGCACTGGAAATCCGCCTGTCGGTGCACACACTGGCGCGCAACACCGGGGCGTTTATGGACGGTGTGGGCGTGGCATTGCTGGCGGCGCAGGTGTATGCCAGCGGGGCGTTTTTTACCAGCGGTGGGGGGTTTAACGCAGGTAGCCGTGCAGGCTCTGCCGACTCGCCGTTGGCGGGCACAGCGGCGCTGTTTGCGCTGAACTGGGTGGTGGTGCTGCAAATGCTCATTACTTTGACAGCCTGGTGGTGGCTCACCCTGCGCTGGCAGCTCAACGCTGCTGGCAAACGCCGCGAATGGAAGCTGCTCAGCGTGGTGTACCTTTGCCTGGCGGTCTTCAGCTTTTTCACCCGCGATGGCGGTGTGGTGGCTATCGTAGGCACGGTGGCACTGGCTACGGGGCGCACGCGTGTGCTGGCCTTGGCGATCTTTGTGCTGCTGGCGCAACTCTCGGGTTTTTATTACGCCTTGGCTTGGCCGCTGGTACACAAAGCAGGTTTGCTGGTGGTGGTGGGCGCGTTCATAGCGGCGTTCTTATGGGCACTGCGCAGGCAGTTCAGGCCGCCATCGGCAGCGCTGCATGCCGATAGAGCTCAGGCCACGCGCCCCGCATGGGCATTGGGCTTGGTGGCTGTGGGCGGGGTGTTGTCGCTGGGCGCAGCCAACTACGATGTGATGAAGAAAGAGCAAGTCATCACCGGCGGGCAAAAGATCTACATCGCTCTGGCCCCACGCGACCCGCGCTCGCTGATGCAGGGCGACTTTATGGCGCTCAATTTTGGCTTTCCGCGTGCGATTCTGGACGCGCTGGACAAAGACGACCTGAGGCATCAAAGCGTCAGCGTCGTCGCCGCGCTGGACAGCCAAGGCGTGGCGACCGTACTGCGCGTGATCGACCCCGCCACGCGCAGCACCAGCGCGTTGCCCAGCGGCCAGATACGCTTACCGCTCAAACGTAAAGGCGGCCAATGGGTGCTGGTGACCGATGCCTTTTACTTTCCCGAGGGGAGGGGCGAACCGTTCAAGCAGGCCAAGTTCGGCGAGTTCCGCGCCTTGGCCGACGGCCGTGCGTTGCTGGTCGGCTTGGCTGATGAATCACTAAGGCCGCTGGCACCTTCCCCGCTGTGAACCGCTATTTCGCCTTTGCCTGCCTCGCCCTGTCCATGACCTTGGTGGGCAGCTACGTCGGCCTGTCCAAGGGCTTGGTGGCCGTGTTTCCGGTGTTCTTGCTGGCCTGGCTGCGCTTTGGCATGGGCGGCTTGGCGATGCTGCACTGGCTGCGCAAGCCTGCGGGCGAGCAACCCATGACAGCGCAGACCCAGCGGCTGGTGTTTTTAGAATCATTTTTAGGCAATTTTTTATTCTCCATCTGCATGCTCTACGGCGTGAGCCTGACCAGCGCGGTGGCCGCTGGCGTCATCATGGCAAGCATACCGGCCTGCGTGGCGGTGATGAGCTGGCTGTTTTTGCGCGAGCGCGTGAGCCCCCGAGTATGGGCAGCGGTGGCCTGCGCCGTGCTGGGTATCGGACTGGTATCACTATCAAAATATGAGCTTCTCCCGCAATATTCTGCGGGGCTAGAGGTCAATTCACCTATTAAAACTAGCTCTACGCAAGCGCTGTGGGGCAACCTGCTGCTCATCGGTGCAGTGCTGTGCGAAGCGGCCTACGCCGTGATCGGAAAAAAGCTCACCGCTGCATTGGGCCCCAAGCGCATCACCTCGCTGATTAACCTGTGGGGCTTCGCCTTGGTCACGCCGCTGGGCCTGTGGCAGGCCAGCACCTTCAATTTTGCTGCGGTAACTGCCAGCACTTGGCTGCTGCTGGTTTTCTATGCCTTGGCCGCCAGCGTGTGGTCGGTGTGGCTATGGATGACAGGGCTGAAAACCGTGCCCGCCGCGCAAGCAGGCGTGTTCACTGTCATGCTGCCCATCAGCGCAGCGGCCGTGGGCGTGCTGTGGCTAGGCGAGACCATGGGCTGGGTGCAAGTACTGGCCTTTGCCATTGCACTGGTAGGTGTGGTGTTGGCCACGCTGCCTGGCAAGACGCGCTGAACTTAGCATGGGTTTGGGCTCAGAAGACCAAGAGTTTGGCACTGGGTGTTTGCACGCCCCGGCGCTTGGTGTGTACGGCTACTCGGCTGTCCCCAAGACCCGCTTTCCGGGGGCAGTGTCTGCACCGGAGGTAGAGCACTCACCATGCTGGCTCGATCAGGTCTGTAGCGATGGAGCGCCCGCCACGTCTCCAAGATCAGGTCGGGGGGGGGGGGGGGGGGGGGGGGGGGGGGGGGGGGGGTGGGGGGGGGGGGGGCGGGGGGGGGGGGGCGGGGGGGGGGGCGCCAGTCTGCCAGCGGCGCACAATCGCGGCCTTGCATGTGAGCGCAGCGGCCCTTTGCGCGCCGACGGAACCC
>JANMTF010000128.1:0-6527 GCA_031390175.1 Polaromonas sp. | reverse complement strand
ATCACATTGGTGGCCTCGCCCGCATGGATCATCGTCACACTGATCACGCCAGCGTCAATCGGCTTTTTGTTGCGGCTGATGATGGTTTGGAACGCCTGCACCATGGCCGCCGCAACGGGGATAGGATCCACAGCGTTGTGCGGCAGCGCGGCGTGCCCGCCTTTGCCGTGGACGGTGATTTTGAACTCGTTGCTAGATGCCATCACTGGCCCGGGACTGGCGGCAAATTTGCCGATCTGCGTGCCCGGCCAGTTGTGCATGCCAAACACTGCGTCCATCGGGAACTTGTCAAACAGCCCGTCCTTGATCATCTCGCGCGCACCGCCACCGCCCTCTTCAGCGGGCTGGAAGATCAAATACACCGTGCCATCAAAGTTACGGTTCTTCGCAAAATGCTGCGCCGCTGCCAGCAGCATGGCCGTGTGGCCGTCGTGCCCGCAGGCGTGCATCTTGCCTGCATGTGTGCTGGTGTGGGCAAAGGTGTTGAACTCCTGCATCGGCAGCGCGTCCATATCGGCGCGCAGGCCAATGGCTCGGGTAGACGTGCCCGCTTTGACAATGCCCACCACGCCGGTCGTGCCCATGCCTCGGTGGATCGGAATGCCCCACTCGGTCAGCTTGGCCGCTACGACGTCTGCCGTGCGCACCTCCTGAAAACACAGCTCCGGGTGGGCGTGGATGTCGCGGCGAATAGCGGCAATGCCTGCGGCTTGGGTAACGATGGAATCAATGATTTTCATGGTGTTGGTTTCCTTTGGCATAGTGTAGCCGGGCAAGGTTTATTGAGCTGCAAATGGCGGTCACAAAAGCGGTAGAAAGCCTAGGGAAAACCCGTGCCGTGTGTTTGTGTTTGCTTCACAAATGTGTGGATGTGTGTTTGGTAGAGGTTGGCTTCAATCCAAGCGATTCAGCTTAGGAGATTGCATGCGCTGCAATGGGAGAATTGGGCGGTTTGATGGAGCAACCACACCAACTAGGTTAAAATTTAAAAGCTATGGAAAAAAGCGTGCCGCATTGCAAGTTAACCGTTGTCAAAGCCTTGATTGGGCTGGGCAAAGTCAACGCTACTGCAAGTGCATTTGAGGAGGCTCTTGAGCTTGGTATTGGTAATCTCGACGGCATGTGCGCGGTCGTCATGTCACTTACGCCAGACAACTTCTACAAGAGCATGACCACCCATGCTGACCACAAGATTTGGCAAGATGTGTACCACGCCAAAACAACGACAAGTGCCGATGTGTACTTGAAGTTGACCGTCATTGATGATGTGCTGATCGTTTCCTTCAAGGAGCTGTAACCATGAAATGCCCCTGCTGCGGAGCTACCGAACTGGTACACGCCACCCGCGATACACCTTATATCTACAAAGGCGAAGCCGCTACGATCCCCGGTGTCACGGGTGATTTTTGTGCTGCCTGCGGTGAAGTTTTGCTAGACCGTGAAAACGGTGACCGCTATGCAGAACTGATCAAGCTATTCCAGAGGCAAGTTAACGCAGCCTATGTCGATCCTGAATACATCACCAAAGTCCGCAAAAAACTTGATCTCGATCAACGCCAAGCGGCCGAAATTTTTGGTGGCGGTGTGAATGCGTTCTCAAGGTATGAGAACGGTAACACCAAACCACCGCTCGCACTGGTTAAGTTGCTCAAGATCTTGGATCGCCACCCTGATCTGCTGAGTGAAGTGAGAATGGCATAGACACGATATCGCATGATCTCTTTACCCACACTCGGTTTGATCCAAGACCTGGTTCGCATCAACACCGTTAGCCGCAACTCCAATCTGGAGCTGATCCATCTAGTGCAGGCCAGGCTGCTCAAAATCGGCGTGACGAGCCGCTTGACCTATAACGCGGATAAAACCAAGGCCAATTTGTTTGCCACGCTAGGTGACCAAAAGTCTGCTGGCATTATCTTGAGCGGCCACACCGACACCGTGCCGTGGGACGGGCAGGACTGGAGCGTCGATCCCTTGGGCGGCCTGGTGAAAGACGGCAGGCTCTTCGGGCGCGGCAGTGCCGACATGAAGGGCTTTATCGGCACCGCGCTGGCGCATGCCGAGGCGTTTGCGCACAGCAGCGCACCCTTTGCCATCCACTTGGCGCTGAGCTATGACGAAGAGGTAGGCTGCTTTGGCGTGAAAGAGTTGATCGCCGACATGAAAAACGCTGGCATCCAACCCGTGGCCTGCATCGTCGGCGAGCCGACGAATATGGTGCCCGCGATTGCGCACAAAGGCGTGTACCGCTGGCGCTGCTGCGTGCGCGGCAAAGAGGCGCATTCATCGCTTACGCCGCTGTCGGTGAACGCGATTGAAGAGGCGGCCAGGTTGATCACCCATATTCGCGGTATGGCGGACGACATGAAGGCCCATGAGCCCCGGTACGAAGGCTTTGACGTGCCCTTCAGCACCGCCAGCGTAGGGCAGTTCCAGGGCGGTATTGCCGACAACGTGGTGCCGCGCGATGCATGGTTCCACTATGAGTTTCGGGATTTGCCCACCGCAGACGTAGCTTCTATGCAAAAACAGGTGCTAGCCCAATCAAGTATCGCGCAAGCAGCGATGCAAAAGGTAGCGCCCGAGGCGGGCTTTAGCTTTGAGCCGATCTGCGCAGTGCCGAGTTTTTTAGGTTCAGCCAAGGACGCCATCACCCAACTGGCCCAGCGCCTGAGCAGCGAAAGCACCACGACCCTGGTGGCCTTTGGCACCGAGGCCGGACTATTTAAAAACGCCGGTATTCCCACCGTGGTGTGCGGCCCCGGCAGCATCAACCAAGCGCACCAGCCCGATGAGTTTGTCAGCCTGGAGCAGCTCGCGCGCTGCGAGCAGTTTATGCAACGCTTAGCGCAAGTCACGGAGCTGTAAATGCAAACAGTTATCGACCAACCCATCACCCATGTGCGCGGTGCCTGCCCACACGACTGCCCCGACACCTGTGCATTCATCACGGATGTGCAGGATGGCATTGCCATCAAAGTGCATGGCAACCCTGCGCATCCTCAGACGCATGGCACCTTGTGCGCCAAAGTCTCCAAATACACAGAACGCACCTACCATCCCGAGCGTATCTTGCAGCCGCTCAAGCGTGTGGGGCCCAAGGGCAGTGGGCAGTTTGCGCCAGTGGGCTGGGACGCGGCCTTGGACGATATTGCGGCGCGCCTCAAAGCCATCGCCGCACGCGACCCGCAGGCCATCCAGCCCTACAGCTATGCGGGCACTATGGGCTTGGTTCAGGCCGAGGGCATGGCGGCGCGGTTTTGGCACAAGCTGGGTGCGTCTTTCTTAGAACGCACCATCTGCTCGTCGGCTGGCGGTGAAGGGATGAATCAGACCTTGGGCGGCAAGGTGGGCATGAAAGTGGAGTTTTTTGCGCAAAGCAAGCTCATCATCATTTGGGGCAGTAACAGCATCACCAGCAACCTGCATTTTTGGCACTACGCGCAAGAGGCCAAGCGCGCAGGGGCCAAGCTTGTTTGCATCGACCCACGCAAGACCGAGACCGCCGATAAATGCCACGAACATATTCAACTTCTGCCCGGCACCGATGCCGCATTGGCGCTGGCGGTGATGCATGAGCTGATCATCCACGACTGGCTGGACCATGACTACATTGCCCAGCACACCGTGGGCTGGGACCACCTCAAAGCGCGCGCCATGGCATGGGACTGCGAGCGCGCTGAGTTGGTATGTGGTGTGCCTGCTGCGCAAATTGCGTCGCTGGCGCGTGACTACGGTATGAGCCTGGTGAACAAAACGCCCGCCGCCATCCGCTTGAACTACGGCATGCAGCGTGTGCGCGGCGGCGGCAATGCGGTGCGACTGATCGCCTTGCTGCCGTGCCTGACTGGGGCCTGGCGCCAGCGCGGCGGCGGGCTGCTGTTGTCCAGCTCGGGTTGGTTCAAGGCCTTCAAGAATGACGCGCAATTGCAGCGTCCGGACCTGCTCGCTGGCCGCCGCCCGCGAACCATCAACATGAGCACCATCGGCAATGATCTGCTGCGCGCGGCGTCGCCCGAGTTCGGCCCGCGCATCGAGGCGCTGATCGTCTACAACAGCAACCCGGTGGCGGTGGCGCCCGAGTCGCCCAAGGTGGTGGCCGGCTTCGCGCGCGATGACCTGTTCACCGTGGTGCTGGAGCACTTTCTCACCGACACCGCCGACCACGCCGACTACGTGTTGCCGGCCACCACCCAGCTGGAACACCGCGATGTTCATATTTCCTATGGCCACACCTATGTGGTGGCCAATGAGCCGGCCATCGCGCCGTTGGGGCAGGCCAAAGCCAACACGCAGATTTTTCGCGAACTGGCTGCGCGCATGGGATTCGATGAGCCGTGCTTTACCGACAGCGACGAGCAATTGGCCGTGCAGGCGTTGCGCGGAGTGGATGCCCAGGCGCTGGGCGAGCAGGGTTGGGTGAAGTTGCCGCTGCCGGACACACCTTTTGCACAGGGCGGTTTTCCGACGCCTAACGGGCGCGCCCAGGTGATTGTGCCGGGCTGGGGCGCACCCGACTACTTGCCACCGTACGAGGGCGTGCAGTCGGCACCGGCGCTGGCGCGCCGCTTTCCGCTGGCCATGATTTCACCGCCGGCGCGCAATTTCCTGAACTCCAGTTTTGTCAACGTCAGGAGCCTGCGCAGCATCGAGGGCGAGCCGCTGCTGGAGATGCATGCCGATGACGCGGCCGGTCGCGGCATCGCCGATGGCGCCATGGTGCGGGTGTTCAACGAGCGTGGCAGCTACCTGTGCAAGGCGGCAGTCAACGGCCGAGCCCGCGTCGGCGTGGTTCATGGGTTAGGGGTGTGGTGGCGCAAGTTCGGCGTGGCCGGCAGCAACGTCAATGAGCTGACCAGCCAGCGCCTGACCGACATCGGGCGCGCGCCCACCTTCTACGACTGCCTGGTCGAGGTGCAGGCGGCATGAGACATCCGGTGTCAACCTCCCACACTGGAAGCGCGCCGGGCCGCCTGCGGCCAGAGGCCGCAGTCCTTCGACAGGCGCGAAACCGTCCTCAGGACGGTTTCACGTCCGGTCTCAGCCCCAAGGGCGAATACCGGAGGGCGCAGCCCGAAGGTTCTCTGGTGAAACCGCCGGGCCGCCATCGTCTCGTGGCCGACGGCCTGCGCGCCGTCCAGGCCCGCCATGGCGGACCTGGCGGCCGGGCACTCAGCCTCAGGGGCGAACACCGCCGCGCGCGTCACGCAGGTGCATGGCCATGAGGCGAGTCGGCGCCGCAGGGTTCGCCGCGGTGGCGTTGATGGGTTCGCTGCTGGCCAGCGGCTGCAGCACGACGGGTTATTACGCTCAATCGGTGGGCGGACACCTGGACCTGGTGCGCCGCGCGCGACCGGTTCCCGATTGGTTGGCCGACGCCGCAACGCCGGATGCACTGCGCCAGCGCCTGCAGCTGACACAGAAAATACGCGACTTCACCATCACCGAATTGAAGCTGCCGGACAACCAAAGTTACCGCGCTTTCGTCGAATTGGGTCGGCCGGCGGTGGTGTGGAATGTGGTGGCGGCGCCTGAGCTGTCGCTGACACTGCAGACTTGGTGCTTCCCGGCGATGGGCTGCGTGGGCTACCGCGGCTACTTCGATCAAAGCCAGGCGCAGGCCTTGGGAGAACAGCTGCGTGAGCAAGGATTGGAGGTCAAGGTCTACGGTGTGCCGGCCTACTCCACCCTGGGCTGGACCAACTGGCTGGGCGGCGACCCGCTGCTGAGCACCTTCATCCAATGGCCTGAAGACCAGCTGGCGCGGCTCATCTTCCATGAGATGGCGCACCAGGTGGCCTATGCCATCGACGACACAATGTTCAATGAGAGTTTTGCCACGGCGGTGGAGCGGCTTGGCGCTCAGCGTTGGCGCGCCGCCACGGGCCGTTCCGGGCAGGACGAGGCCGCGCTGCAGCGGCAAGCCGAATTCAAGGCGCTGACGCTGCGCACCCGCGAAGCGCTGGACGGCGTGTACCGCAGCGACTTGGGCGACGCCGACAAGCGCCAGCGAAAGGTCGCGCTGATGGCGGCGATGCGCGCCGAACAGGCCGTGCTCAAGGCCGGGCCCTGGGGCGGTTTTGCCGGATACGACGGCTGGATGGCAGAGGCCAACAACGCCTCATTGGCGGTCCAGGCGGCCTACGACGGCCTGGTGCCCGAATTCGAGCGGCTGTTCGCGTCCCAGGGGCGCGACTTCGAGCGCTTCTACGCCGAAGTCAAGCGGCTGGCCGCCCTGCCCAAGGACATGCGTCGCGCCGCACTGCAAGCCACGCACCGACCAACCCACGCCACGGAACAGCACAATGCCCGAAATCCGCATCCACCGTGAACACAAGCTCGGACTGAAAAAGGTGCGCGAAGTGGCGCAGCAATGGGCCGAGGATGTCGAACACAGGTTCGGCATGGAATGCACCGTGTTGGAGGGAAAGCTCAGCGACACCATGGAGTTCACCCGCAGCGGCCTGAACGGCACATTGACGGTGTCGGCCAGTCACTTCGATCTGCAGGCCAAGCTGGGCTTGTTG
>JANMTF010000047.1:0-7268 GCA_031390175.1 Polaromonas sp. | reverse complement strand
GAGGAGTTGTTGCTGGAAACCGGGCCATACCAACCGGAAGCATTGGCTTTGTACAGCAGGCAAGGGTACACACGGTGCGGGCCGTTTGGGGCGTATCCAGACCATCCGCTGAGTGTCTTTATGGGCAAACGCCTGGCGCGCCAACCGTTTGCGGTCTAGCGTTCGCTGGGAAGCTTCATTTTTAAGGTGTTTTGGCTTCTAGCCCAATAGAATATTGCGGGAGCAGCTATTTATTTGATAGTTCTCATGCAACCGAAAACTGTAAGCGTCCGGCCAACCCCATCTTGAAATCCAGCACACGTTTGCGCTATACGGCATCAATCCCAGGTGTCCAGCGGTGGGGTAGCAGCTCCTGCAGGCGCGAGTTCGGCCAGGTTGGCAGCTTGGTCAGGATGTCCTTGAGGTAGGCCCAGGCATCGTGGCCATTGAGTTTGGCCGACTCGATCAAACTCATCAAGGTGGCGGCCCGCTCGCCGGCTTGCTGGCTGCCCACAAACAACCAGTTCTTGCGCCCCAGCGCAATCGGGCGAATCGCATTCTCCACCGCATTGTTGTCCACCGGGATGCGCGCATCATCCACGTGCACCGTCAACGCCGCCCAGCGGCGCAGCGTGTAGTCCATCGCCTTGGCCGTCACGTCGGCTTTGACCAGCAACACGCGCTGCTCCAGCAGCCACACTTTGAACGCCTCCAGCAAGGGGCCACTGCGCTCTTGGCGCACGGCCAGGCGCTGGGCCATGCCCAGCGTTTGCACCTCCTGCTCGATCACGTACAGCTGCGCAATGCGCACCAGCGCTTCTTGGGCAATCTGGCTCTTGTTAAGTTTGTGTGCCTCAAAGAACTTGCGCCGCGCATGGGCCCAGCAGCCCGCCTCGGTCACTTTGCCAGTGGCGTACAGTGCCTTGTAGCCCGAGTAATCATCGGTGACCAAGACTCCAGCGTAGTCTTGCAGCATGCGGCGGGCATGCTCGCCGGCCCGACTGAGACAGAAATCGTAGATCACCGCCCGCCCACGCTGTTCGTGCTCGTGTTCGTGTTCCTGTTCGGTATCCGTTGTCCTGCCCGCTGGCACCGCTGCGCTTGGGCTTGCGTTTGCTGTTGCGCTTTGCGTCTCCAAATCACTGGTCCGCCAGACCCAGGCATAGGCTTGGTGCGTTTTACCCGCGCCCGGGCTTAAGAGCTTGACGGGGGTTTCGTCCCCGTGGATCACGCCGCATCCCAGCACATATTGCCTGAGTGCTTGAGCCAGCGGTTCGAGCCGCACCCCACACTGGCCAATCCAGTCGGCCATGCTGGAGCGGGCGATAAAGGCACCCGACCTGCGGTAAATCTCTTCCTGGCGGTACAGGGGCAAGTGGTCGTCATGTTTGGCGATGATGACCTGGGCCAAGAGGCCAGGGGCGGGGATGCCTTTGTCGATGATCTGGGCGGGCATGCTGGCCGCCGTAATGCTCTGGCAAACGGCGCAGCAGTATTTACCGCGAATGTGGCGGTGCACAAAGAACTGGGCTGGCACGCAGTCCAGCTGCTCGCTGATGTCTTGGCCGATGCGTGTCAGGCTATGGCCTTGGCTGCACACAGCAGGGGTGATCTCATAGTGGTGCTCGATGCGCTCCAGGCCGCTGGGCAGCGCCTGGCGTTTGGCTTGGGCACGCTGGGTGCGCTGGGGCGTTGGCACTTTGGCGGCATCGGCGGAGCGGTCTTCGGCGCTGGACTCGGCGACCAAGAGCGCTAGGTCTTTGGCCTCAAACAGTTGGCTTTGCGCTGCATCCATGCTCTCGCTGGAAGTGCCAAAGCGCCACTGCTTTAAACGGGCCAGCTCAAAGTTCAGGGCGGCGTTTTTGGTTTGCTCGAACTTGAGCTGGGCTTGCTCGATGTGGCGCTGGGCTTGCTCGGCCTGAATCTGGGCACTCAAGCGCTCGATAAGCTGGCGCGCGTGCAGCAGGGCCTGCGCACCACTTAAGGTGTCAAGTTGTTGTACGTCGTCTGGAGTGAGCATGCAGGTATTGTGCTGCGCACAGCGCTCCTGCAAAAGGGTGCTTTCTCCAATGGACAAGAGGTACTTTATTTGCTCTACTTTTAGTAGTGCTGCGCGGGCTCTGTGAAGGTACGCATGACACCCGTTTCATGACACCCGCTTTATTACACCCGCGTAATCGACTGGGGCGCGGCGACATGCTGCCAGGGCGCGCCGCGGCTGAGCCAGTCCCACTGCGCTTGGCTGATGTGCAGCGCGCCTGCCGCGTCACGCGGCCACACGAAGCGGCCCGTTTGCAGCCTGCGGGTGCATAACCACAGGCCTGCACCATCGTAGACCAGTACCTTGAGGCGGTTAGCGCCCTTGTTGGCAAAGACGTAGGCGGTGTGCTGGGCCGCTCCGCCTGCAAAGTGGTGCACAACATGGGCCAGCAGGCTGTCCATGCCGCGGCGCAGGTCGCACGCTCCCAGGGCCAGCCAGACGGCATCGATGCGGATCATGCCAGGTACGCCAACAGCCACTGGGCGCATTGCACGGGGGCGTTGACTGGCCAGTGCAGGGTGGCGCTGCGGCTGGCGTGCGTGCATTCGATGCGGATGTGGGGCGCGGTCTGCGTTGACGCGCTAGCGGACGGGTACGGGGCTGGCTGCGGGGGTTGCACTTGAAGTTGCACAAACTTTTGCGCGCCATGCTGGACTGGGCTGTGGGGCTGATCGGCTAGCCGAGAGCGCCAGCGCGGTGCGTGCGATTGCCAGGCGCGCAGGCGTAGGTAGTTCAGGCCTTGGGACTGGGCAAAGGCTTGGGTGCCTAAACCGCTTTGGGCTAACGCATCCAGAATCTCTAGCTTGGCGCGTATCTGCTGGTCATCGAGTGTCTTGCCTGCCATGGCTTGGTTCCTTGAAAAACTTCAAGTCTGCACGCTCCGTCGGCGACTTTCAAGATGGGGTTGGCCGGACGCTTACACAGCATGCGGTACTCAGCAAGGCCGTTTTTCCCTGAAAAATCACTGTCCCACCGGTGCGGGAGTTTGACCGTGCGCTCTGAGCTAGGCTGGCCAGTGGGCGTAAAGCGGGCCTGCGCCTCTGTAATAACTACGACCTGTGCCTGCGCAATGCTGGTGACCACAAGCAACGCGCATAACGCAATGCGAACCAACTGCCTAAATGATTCCCAGCTGTTGCGCTTCAAATATAGCCTCAGTTTTAGAGTGAACGGCCAGTTTGCTATAGATGTTCTTGACATACGATTGAACTGTAGAGGGTGCAATGCCAATAAGCTGGGCCGTTTCTGAATAGGTGTATCCCCTGGATAATTTGACAAGGATATCGTGTTCCCGTGCCGACAGGGCATCTTTGGGAAACTTTGCAGGCGTTGACTCGCTCGCTGTCAATTTGTTGGGGGTGGGGTTGAACCTTTCAAGCAACTGCCTAGCAATAATCGGTGACATAGGCGAGCCACCCGCATGCAGGCTGAGCACATGCTGGGCCAAATCATCCTCGTTGCCGTCCTTGAGCAAGTAGCCGCGCGCTCCTGCCTCAAATGCACGCAGCATATTAGCCTCGTCGCCAAACATGGTGATCACCATCACGTCTGTAGCAGGTGAGAGCTTTCTGCAACAGCGAATCACATCCAAGCCCGGGTGATCAGGCAAACCCAAATCTACCAGCAACACATCTACGCTGTTGCTTTGCAACCAGTCCATGATTTGCGAGGCAGTCGATGCCGCATAGACTAGCTGCAATGCGCCTGCTTGGTGCAAGGCTGCGCTCAAACGATGGCGCGTGCCCTCCTCATCCTCTACCAAGGCGACTGAGATTCGAGGCGCTTTAGCTGGCAACATGACTGTACTTACTTGGCATTGAATACGCCATTGATTCCCGGCGACAACAGACCATTCGCCATTGCAATCGCAGGATCAAAATGGGTATCGGTGAGCAGGCTTGCATTCAGATGGATTTGCTGTTCATTCAGTTGAAGAAGAAGGTAGTCATGCAAACGACCTACGCGAGCGCTATTGGTAAAGTCGATACAGAGACGATTTGCACTAGGTGTCCAGTTGTCATTTAAACCAAGAATAGGGCCAACACGGTTGATCCAATTTGCAAACTTCAGGGTTTGATCATTGCTATTGCGGGTGACAGCCACAGGAAATGTCAGCCCGCCATAGCTTGAATTGTTTTTGAAGTCAGAACGGTTGACCAATGGTGATGACAGCACTATGCGATTGATGCTGTCAAGTTGATTGTTAAAGTTCGGGAAAGCGACTTTATACAGCGCCTGATGCAATGCGATGCTACCGGCACTGCGGGCAACAATAACTTTGGTCAAATTGTCAAACTCGACGTCCGCAGCCGCCATACCAAAAGCGGTGAGTACCGCTGCCAGACCCTCTGCACCGTGCGCAGCCGACTGCTCAGCTGTCGACACACTTTGCAGGGCGGCCAATGCACTGCCACCACCGCCTGCATGCCAGCTGTACAAGATAGGCTCGCACATAGGGAAGGTGCTACGCAGCTGGTAGGCCTGCGCGAGACTTGCCGAGAATGTTTTACCAATACCGTGAATGAACAGCACCACAGACTTTTTGCCAGAATCCTTGGCCCGAACAAAAGCTGCGCGAGTTGCATTGTAGATTTCCTGTGAACGGTTATGACCATAGTTAACGTCCTCCTTGAACTCCAAACGTGCAAGATCACCTGTCTCAGCCGTCAACAGCAATGGCTCTGGATACTGGTTGGTAGCGTTTTTGTAGAGCACATCAAAGCCATCTAAGTCATGAGAATTAACACTAGCTCGTGTCCCGCCCGAGCGGGCACGCGCGCACAGCACGGTTAAGGGCTGGTCATCTGCACAGGCTTCCACGTCTGCTTGCACCTCGCCGTGCAGCGGCTCAAGCCAGTCGTGCCGGGTAAAGCCGAGATCGCCAACACGGGGGTTCTCAAACATTTGGTTTCCCGTGTCCAACGAACATAGGCGCACATTGACATTGCCACCTGTCTTAAAACTACCGGGCACATCAATGACCCCATACGATGGCGCAAACCGTTTAAACGCTAGCTTGCCAATTGCTGCACCAGATGACAGCACCTGCACCACGCGGCTGGGGTTGCTGTGGGTGGTGGACAAACGCCCGCTCCAGGCATTGCGATGGATATCGCCACCCAAAAACAAAACTGGGCGCTTTGCAGTGGTAAGAAGCTGGTCGTATTCCGCAAACGAGGTTGGCCCGTTGGCCCATGCCTGCTTGGAGGCCAGATAGTTGTGTGCCATCGGCGTGCCCGCTACCACCAGCAGCAAACCCGCACCCTCCTGCACGGCAGCCGCCATCAGCGCGTTGGCCTGCACTGCGCCCAAAATGCTGGCACTGCCTGCCGCATTAGCTGCTCTTGCTTCACGGCACCAGCGCGTATCCAGCAGCAAACACTCTACGCCGTCGCCTGCAAGTGCGCCGTGCCAAAACAGTCCTTGGTCTGCCCCAGCAGGTAGGGGGTTGCTCCAATCATCAGGCAAATCTGGGTATGCCGCTCCGAGAGCAGCGTTGCGCAATTGCGCTTCAAACTGCTTAAACAACCTGTAGGACACCGTCTTGACTACAGGCGGTACGCCATGCTTTTTGTGCCCATCTGTGTCGCTATCAACACCCAGCGCGTTATTCCACGCAAAGTCGTGGTCATCCCATGTCAAAAGCAGGCGCGCTGCGTCACCGCGGCCTGCAAAACCGCAGACCAACCTTTGAAACTCGGGCACCTCCCATTGCTGTGCGTAGCGGTGGTGCATTTCGGTAGCGAATGCTTCAAGACCCTTCACCGGCTCGTCATTTATCAATTTTCGCCAATTGGATGCACCAAGGTCACCCCAGTCCATGTAAATCTGATCCCCGATCAGCATCATCACATCGGGATTTTCGTTTGCAATTGCTGCCCAGACAGGTTGCACTGGTACGCGTACTGCGTCCGTACAGGAGGCGAAGATTATTTTCATATTTGGTTGCATACAAATGTAAGAGTCGCTACAGCTTAGAGGCAAATTGCACTGCTAGCAATACCTTCGCACCCCATGTTCATGGGGTGACTTTGCAGGTCCAGCAAGACAAACTGGCTTCGCGGGTTAGCTAGTCACTCAGGGTGAGAGGCAGATTACTCGCCCCAAGTGTTCCATTTTTATCTGGAAATAATATGAAATTTGAAAAAATACACCACCCACGGGTACTCCCCATTTGGCAACTAATTCACCAAACCAAGGCAATTACTACCCGCATACAAAAGCAACATTTTTTTACGCTACAGGCATCTCATCAGAACTAGCGAGCATGCCATGTCACACAGCCACATCCCGAACCCAACATCCTCCAGCGCCCCTGTTCAGGGTATTAGCCACCTGCCCAGCGCACAACGCGGGTATGTGGGAGACAAAAGCACCGCCAGCCCCCTGCCCTTTGGCGGGATTCCCTCTGCTGGCCTGCCAGCGGGTGGCCCACCCGCTAACGAACTGATAGCCAGCGCGCTGGACGAGCTGGCCTGCGGGGTCATCATCATCGACGCAGAGGGCCGCATACTGCACCACAACCTCGCCGCCCACACCGTGCTGGCGCGCGGCGACTGCGTGGCCGTAGAGGGCGGCATCATCACCGCCAGCCATGAGCCCGATGCCCGCCAACTGGCCGACGCGCTGGCCAAAGCCGCCCAAGGCAAGCGCAGCATGATCGCCCTGGGCGCCCTGTCGCGCACCACCGTGGCTGTGGTGCCCTTGCAGCGCTTGGGTACAGGGACGGCTCAAGGATTGCTCCCCAGCCTGCCCTCCAGCCCACCCAAGAGCCAGCCCAGCGATGCCCGCTTCGCCCTCATGTTCTCCCGCGCGGGCGTGTGCGAATCCCTCATGCTCAGCTTCTTTAGCCGCGCCCACCAGCTCACCGCCAGCGAAGAAACCATCCTCGGCCTGATGTGCGCAGGCCTCACCGCCCCCGAGATGGCCGTGCAGCTCAAAGTAGCCGAAGCCACCGTACGCACCCATGTGCGCAACATCTGCACCAAAACCCACAGCCATGGCATTCGGGAGGTGGTCAAGCGCCTGGCTGTGCTCCCACCGTTGATGGCGGCGGTGATGCCGTCTGCCATGCCGCCCGCGAATTTATTTGCGTTTGCTCATCAGATGTGAGGATGCGAAAAACCACGTACCAAATTATTCTTCGTTGCCACAAAAGGCTGTTTAGTTTTCCCCGCGTTTCATTTTTCTTTTCACTTTTCTTTTCACTTTTTATCAGGAGACATTGACATGAAAACCCAATTCAAAT
>JANMTF010000402.1:0-3597 GCA_031390175.1 Polaromonas sp. | reverse complement strand
TCAGCCTTAGGAGCGCCTTTTGGCGCTGCTTTGCCTTTGGCGTCAGCTGCTCCTGCGGCTGGGGCTTCTTCGGCACCGGCTACGGCCACCACAGAGACGATGACGGGGTTGACCTTGCCTTTGGTGACGACTTTGACGCCTTTTGGCAGCACGATGTCGTTCACATGGAGGGAGGTGCCCTTTTTCAGGCCAGACAAATCAACTTCAATGAACTCTGGCAGATCGGCTGGCAGGCAGACGACGCTCAGTTCATTGGCCACGTGGTTGAGCACGCAGTTGTCGGTCTTGACGGCTTGTGATTCTGCCTCGCCCTTGAAGTGCAATGGCACCTTCATGGACAGCTTGGTGTTGGCGTCAACACGCTGGAAGTCAAGGTGCAACACGAGTTGCTTGTACGGGTGGTACTGCACGTTGCGCAGCAGCACTTTGCTCTCAACGCCGGCCACTTCCATGTCCAGGATGGTGGCGTGGAAGGCTTCCTTCTTCAAGGCGTGCCACAGGGCGTTGTGGTCGAGCTCGACCTGCTGGGGAGGGGTGGTACCACCGTAAACGATAGCCGGGGTTTTACCCGTAACGCGTAGACGGCGGCTCGCACCCGTACCATGCTTGGCGCGCTCAAAAGCGACAAATTTCATAACAAACTCCTAGAGAAGCGCACCGCGACCAGTGCTGCTTCGATTTAAAAAACTACCCGTTGATGTTGACCACATGGTTGCCAATGTGGCTAACCATACGGTGGACATCATCGGGTAGCGCTGTGCTGGTTTGCGGCACCAGCGGGCCGTTTTTATCAGGGCAAGTGGGCTTTAAAAAAGATCTTCTTGCTCTGAAAATAAACTCATAACCGACTCGCCCTTGGCAATGCGCGCCATTGTCTCGGCGATGAGCGGGGCCACTGACAGTTGGCGAATTTTGTTGCAGGCCTTGGCCGACTCCGATAACGGAATGGTGTTGGTAATGACCACCTCGTCCAATGCGCTGCCTTTGGCAATGCGCTCGATGGCCGGTCCGCTGAACACGGCGTGGGTGCAGTAGGCGTAGACTTTTTTAGCGCCGCGCTCTTTGAGCACTTCGGCGGCTTTGACCAGGGTGCCTGCGGTGTCGATCATGTCGTCCATGATGACGCAGTTTCGCCCATCGATCTCGCCAATGACGTGCATCACTTCAGACACATTGGCCTTGGGGCGGCGCTTGTCGATGATGGCTAAATCACAACCGAGTTGCTTGGCCAGGGCGCGGGCGCGTACTACGCCGCCGACGTCGGGTGACACGACGATAAGGTCTTCGTATTTTTGTTTGCGCAGGTCGTTGAGCAAGACGGGGGAGGCGTAAATGTTGTCCACCGGAATGTCAAAAAAGCCTTGAATTTGGTCGGCATGCAAGTCCATGGTGAGGATGTGCGACACGCCCACGGTTTGCAGCAGGTTGGCCACCACTTTGGCCGAGATGGGCACGCGGCTGGAGCGCGGGCGGCGGTCTTGGCGGGCGTAGCCAAAGTAGGGGATGACGGCGCTGATGCGCTCGGCTGACGAGCGGCGCAACGCGTCGACCATGACCAACAGCTCCATCAAATTGTCGTTGGTAGGTGCGCAGGTGGACTGCACTACAAACACATCGCGGGCGCGGACGTTTTGGTTGATTTCTACGGTAACTTCGCCGTCAGAAAAGCGGCCTACGCTGGCGGCGCCTAAGCTGATGTCCAGGTGGGCGGCAATTTCTTGCGCCATCACGGGGTTGGCGTTGCCGGTAAAAACCATGAAATCGGGGTGCAGTACGCTCATAATGGGTGATGAGTTGATGATTTCAAAAGTAATTACGAAAGACAATTACTAAAAATTTTGGCAGGGGAAGAAGGGTTCGAACCTTCGCATGCTGGAATCAAAATCCAGTGCCTTAACCAGCTTGGCGACTCCCCTACACTGGCCAGCTTGCGCTAGCCGAAAACTCTGGTTGTTTTATCAACCTGCTGTGATTTAGCTAATCTGCCCACCCCATCAAAGGATGTTCAGACAAACCACAACACAACTTTTGCTGCCATCCTGGCGGCACAGCGGCTAGAGTTTCGTCGCCAGAAACCTTAGCAAACACCGCGCTGCCTGAGCCCGTCATCCGAGGTGTGAGCCCTTGGCACCGCAACGCATCAAGCGCTTGGGTGACCTGCGGGTTTAGCAGTTCGGCTACCGGCTGTAAATCATTGTGGCCAAAGCCATAAGGATGAGCAGTAAAGCCATAAATTATAGCATGCTCACTATCGCGTTTTAAGAGCGGGTGCGCAAAAATTGTGGGAGTGGATAAGCCAAGCACTGGCTTGACGACGGCAAAATGCGCTACGGGCAGCTCTAACGGCGTAATTTGCTCACCCACGCCTTCGACCCAGGCATTGCGCCCACGCAGAAAAAATGGCACGTCGGCACCTAATGTCAAACCTAGTTGCTCTAAAACTGGTAGCTGCTCCCGCAAATTCCACAATCGTTTAAGGCCTAGAAGACATGTGGCTGCGTCAGACGAACCGCCGCCCAGACCGGCCTGGGTGGGAATGCGTTTGTGCAGCGTGATATGCACGCCCAGCTTGGTGCCGCTGGCCGCTTGCAGCGCGCGGGCGGCACGCACACACAGGTCGTCAGCGGGAAGTGGCTCCAGGGGTGGTGTATTGGTGGCCATGGCTTGCGCTGAGGTTTGCTCAAGAGCTTGTGGACTGGGCAAGCCAATGTCAGCGCTAGCGGAGATATCTTCCCGGCTGATAACGCCATCGCTGCGCAGCTCGAGGTGGATGGTGTCTGCCCAGTCGATCAGCACAAACGCCGACTGGAGCAGGTGGTAGCCGTCTGCACGGCGGCCAGTGATATGCAAAAACAAATTGAGCTTGGCGGGCGCGCTCAGGTCGTACAGGGCTTGCATGGCGGCCTATTTCTCTAGCACGATACGTAGTTGCGCTGGCGGCGCGGGGTCGCTGCGCAGTGCGCTTATGCGGCCCTCGGCGTGGCGTGATACATCGGCCTGCCAGCCGGGCGCAGCCGCCGCCTCGCCACGCAGCCAGGCAAACAGGGCTTCTAGTGGAATGGCAGCGCCCGTGGTGCGCTCCAGCATGGCCTGTACGGAAGGGTATTGCTGGGTTTGACCGCCGTTTTGCAGATCGGCCCTGCCGGGACTCCAGCGCATGACGGCGGCGGTGCTGCCCAGCGGAGTAAACAGAGACAGCTCGCCGGCGGCCACTGTGCCTAGCAGCTCAAAACCACCGGCAAACGTTTGCACCGGCTCGCTTTGCACGGTGAGGCTGATGCGGCCCGCATAGCTGTTGCTCTCTATGGAATTGACACCGGCAGCCCTCTGGGGAGTGGCGCAACCAGTCGCAAAACAAATAGTGAGCAGCATGGCGCAATACAGCCACCACTTGGGCCGCTGCTGACGCAGCGAGTCAGGCCCGTGCAGTGCCCTCACAGCTTCACGCGCAGGCGCTTGAGGGTTTGCAGCAAGGTCTCGTTCTCGTTGTTCAGCAGCATGCCTTCTTTCCAGATGGCAATGGCTTTGTCGCGCAGGCCGCTGACCCAATACACCTCACCCAAGTGGGCGGCAATCTCGGCATCAGGTTTGCCTTGG
>JANMTF010000117.1:0-1802 GCA_031390175.1 Polaromonas sp. | reverse complement strand
GGCGTGCCTGCGGGCACGAACAGGCCGTACCAAAACTCGATGCTGTACTCGGGCAAACCGGCCTCGGCCATGCCCGGCACGCCGGGTACCAAGGCAGTGCGATCCCGGGTGCTCACAGCCAGGCCACGCAGGCGACCGGCTTGCACCATGGGCAGCACCGAGGGCGGCGTGCCGAAGGTGAGTTGGGTGTCACCCGCTATCACTGACTGGATGGCTGGGCCGCCGCCGCGAAAGGGGATGTGCGTCATGTTTGCGCCTGTGAGCTGCACAAACAGCGCTGCGCCCAGGTGCGGGGCCGAGCCGTTGCCGGAGGTGGCGTAGTTCAGCGCGTTGGGGTCTTTTTTGGCTTTGGCAATCAGCTCTTGAATGCTGTTGATGCCCGTGGCAGGGTTGACCGCGATGACCAGCGGTGATGTGGTGATTTTGGTGATGGGCATCAAGTCGCGGGCGCTGTAGCCCAGCTTGGGGTTGAGCGCGGGGTTCACCGAGATGCTGCTGGGGCTGGCTATCAGGATGGTGTAGCCGTCAGGAGCGGCCTTGGCCGCCGCCTCAGCCGCGATGCTGGAGCCTGCACCCGCGCGGTTTTCTACCACGATGGTTTGGCCCAGGGCTTTGCCCAGAGAGTCGCTCATGGCGCGGGCCACGTAGTCGGCTGCGCCACCGGGGGCAAAACCGACCAGCAGTCTGATCGGTTTGACGGGGTAGTCTTGGGCGCTGGCGCTCAGGCCCAGGCTGCCAAGGAGCAAGGCCGTGAGAATTGCAATTTTTTTCATGATCTACTTTCTTTCATTCAATGGGTTGAACTTGCGCGGAGGCACTCGCCCCGGCCCTCTCCCGCCTGGCGGGAGAGGGAGAGAAGACTAGACGGTGACCTTCGTGGACAGCACAATTTTGCCCACCTGCTGGTTGCTTTCCATATAGGCCTTGGCCTCGCCCATCTGCGCAAACGGGAACACTTTGTCCACCATGGGTTTGATGCGCCCAGCGGCGATATGGGGCATGATGTCGGCGACAAAACCGGGGATGGGCTGGGCCCGCTGCTCGGGGCTGCGCTGCTTGTTGGACACGCCAAACAAGTTCAGGCGTTTGGCGTGCAGGGCCTCAATGTCGATCTCGGCTTTGAGCGAGCCATCCACATAGCCCACGGTGGCGTGCCGCCCCTGAAAGGCCATGCAGCGGATGCTCTCGGCAAATACCGAACCGCCCACGGTGTTGACCACCATGCTCACTCCCTTGCCGCCGGTGGCCTGCATCACCGCGTCGCAAAAATCGGGGCGGCGGGTGTGCAAGCCAATGTCCAGGCCCAAGGGCTTTAAGCGTGCCAGTTTCTCAGCAGAGCCTGAGGTGCCCATCACCTTGGCACCCAAAGCTTTGGCCATCTGCAAGGCCGCCACGCCCACGCCAGAAGATACGCCATTGATCAGCAGCCATTCGTCTTTGACCAAGCGACCTTGCTGCACCAGCATGTCGTACACCACGAGGGACGTGAGTGGAATGCTGGCGGCCTCCTCCCACGACAGGTTGGCAGGCATGGCCATCACCTCGCGCAAGTCCATCACCGCGTATTCAGAAAATGCGCCAGGGCAGCGGCCCATGACTTTGTCACCCAACTGCACGGTACTCACGCCTGCCCCCAGCGCCACCACTTCGCCCGCACCCTCCATGCCAATGGCCTTGGCACCGGGTTTGCCGTGCAGGCCGTGGCCTGCAATGAATTCGCCACGGTTCAGGCTGGCGGCGTGCAGGCGCAGCAGCACCTGGTAGGCGCCGGGCGATGGCACGGGCACGGTGCGCTGCTCCAG
>JANMTF010000369.1:0-2449 GCA_031390175.1 Polaromonas sp. | reverse complement strand
CTCACTGCCCAAGGTGGCGGCCTGCGCCCGGCGCTGCGCCTGCACCGGGGCCAGTTGGCGCAGGGCATTGAGCTGGTCTATTTTCTGGAATTTATGGGCCGATTTTTCCATCAAGCGGTCCAGCGCCTGCACATCGCCCTGGGCCAAGGCCAGGGCCAGCTCGCCATAGTCGGTACTGCCCACCTGCTTGGCATGTTGCTGCCACAGCCAGCGGCGGGCGGCTTCCTCGCGGCCACTGCCCAGCGCCCAGGAGATCACCAGGTCATCGGCCTGTTTGCGCAACTCGGGGGGTAAATTCTCGCCACTGAGCCATTGGCCCAAGAGGCGCGACAGGCGCTGCTTTTCTACACCAGAGGAGAAATTTTCACTCAAACGCACCCGCACGATCAGGGCCTGCGCAGCGTCTTTTTTCTTCATCCCGTCCATCTTGGCGAGCGCTTTGGTCAACAAACCAAAGGCATGGCGGCGCAGGCGCAGCGCCAAAGGGGCATCCCCGGCTTGCTCCAGCACATCGGCGTAATTGGTCAACCACAAAAAGTCATTGGCCTTACCCGCCTGAGCGGTTTGCTGCTGGTAAAAACCTGCTGCCTTGCGCGGCTCGCCCAGCACCTGCCAGGCGGCCCCCTGCACCTCAAGGTAGGCCGGGTCTTTGCGCGCGCCCGCGCCCGCAGCGGCCAGCTCGGTGCGCAGGGTCTGCGTGTCAGCCGTGTCAATCAGCAGCCACCAATAGCTCACCCGCGTGGGCGTGTGTGGACGAATCGCCAGCGCGCTGCGGTAGTCGGTAGCAGCCAAGCTTTTGTCGCCCAACGCAGTATAAATACTGGCGCGGCGCGCAAGTATCTCGGGATTTTTCAACAGACGGGCCAATGGGATAGCCCCCATGCCAGCCATCCAGGCATCCAGGCCGACGCGCTCTGGCGCTTGCACCAAGGCGTCCAGCCAAATCAGGGCCACGTTTTCGCGCAGGGCATCGTCCGTCGTCAGGGGGTATATCTGCTGGGCCAGGCTCTGGGCCTCTTTGGGATCTTCACTGTCGATGTAGTAGCGCAGCAGGCGATCGACCTGGTAGTCGCGCAACTGCAAACGCGTGGGGCTGGCCGCCAGCAGTTGACGCATAGCCGCAATCTTGGTGTCGTTGCGCCCCGTCTCATAGGCCAAGTCCGCCACCAGATCCCAGTAGGGTACATCCACCTCGCCCACACGCGGTGGCTTGTAAGCCAGGAGCGCGACCAATGCGCTTTCTTGCTGCCCTGCTTTGAGTTGCAGATAGGCCAGTCGAAAGGCGTCATCGCGCTCCAATGCGGGGTAATTTTTGCGCATTGCCTCCAGTACGGCGATGGCCTGGGCGCTGGCACCGCTGCGGTCATACAGGCGCGCGCGCAGCGACTGCAGCTTGCGTTCATCGGCATTTTTTTGCAGCTTATCCCCGGCCAACCCTTGTGGATTCTGCGCAAGCCGCTCTAAAAACGATATAGCGTGGTGCGGCAGTCCCAGCTCTTCATAAATCCCCACCACCCGCTCGACTTCCTCAAAGCTCAAGGCTCTTCGGCTTTGGGTGGCCAACCAGGCCGACAGCAAGGCATCCTGGTCATACAGCATGGGGGATAAGCGCAGCACGTTGGCAATGGCGTTGTCTTTGGCGCTGTCAGTAGCGCTTTGGCGCATCAAGGCCAGCCATGCGGCCAGCGCAGCGGCGCTTTGCCCAGACCACTCCAGCAACTGCGCGTATTGCTCACGCAGGGCGCTTTGCTCTGGATGGGCTGCTAAACTTTGCTGTATCAGCTTCAAGGCCATGGGCATGTTGCTGCTGGCCAGCGCAATGTCGATGGCTTGCTTGAACACCGCAGGCTGGGGGTTGGCAGCCAAACTTTGTTGCACAAGTTGCAACGCGAGCGACAAATTGCCGCTGGCCACCGCGATGTCAATGGCTTGCTTCAACGCAGCGGGCTGCGGATGGGCGGCTAAACTCTGTTGCAGCAGTTGCAAGGCCAACGGCAAGTTACCGCTGGCCAACGCGATGTCAATGGTCTTTTGCAAGCTGGCTGCATCGCCCGGATTGCGCAACAAAGCAGTTTGCGCAAAGCGCAGCGCCAACGGTAAATCGCCACCCGCCAGCGCGACATCCAGCGCTTTTTGCAATTGCATTGGTTCGAGTTTGCGGGCCAGCGTGGCTGTGTCCCAGGTGGCGGGCACCAGTGCGCGCAAGTGCTCCAGCGCCGCTTGCGGCTGTCCGGCGGCCAAGGCCAGATCGACCAAAGTCCACAGTACCGGGTCTTGCTCGGGCACACGCCCGATCTCGCGCAACGCGGCTTGGTAGGCCAGCAGGGGCTGGCCGCTGGCCAATAGCACCTTGATGCCGGTCATCACCGCATTGCGGCGTGCTTCGGAGTCGGCTGTACGGAACTGGGCGGCAAAATACAGGGCTGCGGACTCTTCAAAAAAACCTAAG
>JANMTF010000111.1:0-5834 GCA_031390175.1 Polaromonas sp. | reverse complement strand
GACCTCTGCCAACCCGGCGCTGGCTTTGCAAGAGCAAACGCCACTCCTTTTGGCCATGGCGCTGGCGCTGCTGCTAGGGCGGCCTGCGATGGTGCTGATGGACAGCCTGGTGCGCAATAACGCGGTGATTCCGGGGGCGACCACGCTGATCCGCTGGCAGAGCCACTGGCATGTGGTGCGCCAGAGTGGGCCGTTCTTTCAAAATGACTTTGCCGGGCGCATTGCCAACCGGGTGATGAACACGGCCAATTCGCTGCGCGAGAGTGTGGTGGCCACTATTCGCGCGGTGTGGTACATCGTGGTGTATGGCATCAGCGCGCTCTCCTTGATGCTGGTGTTTGACTGGCGCTTGGCCGTGCCCATGCTGTGCTGGCTGGTGGGCTACGGGTTTTTCTTGCGCTATTTTGTGCCGCGCATGCGCGACCTGTCACGCGTGAGCAGCGAGGCGCGTTCGCTGGTGATGGGCCGCGTGGTGGACAGCTATACCAATATCATGACCGTCAAGCTCTTCTCGCGCGCGCAAGACGAAGACGCGTATGTGCGCGAGGCGATTGACGGGCACAGAGACAAGATCGCCGCGCACATGCGCATGACCACGCGCTTTATGGCCACGCTCACCATGCTCAACGCGTTGCTGCTGGTGGGCACAGCGGGCATCAGCGTGTGGCTGTGGAGTGGCCAGCACATCAGCCCCGCCGTGGTGGCCACCAGCCTGCCCCTGGTGTGGCAGATCGCCAATATGGCGGGCTGGGTGAGCTGGGAGGTGTCGGGCATTTTTGAAAACGTGGGCGTGGTGCAAGAAGGCATACAAACCATTGCCGTGCCGCACACGTTGGTGGACTCTGCGAATGCGACTGAGCTGCAAGTGCCGCACGGCGATATCAAGTTTGACAACGTGAACTTCAGCTACGGCCAGGCCGCCACCGGTGGGCGTAGCGTGCTACAGAACTTGAACCTGCATATCAAACCCGGCGAGCGCGTGGGGTTGGTGGGCCGATCCGGTGCAGGTAAATCCACCCTGGTCAACCTGCTGCTGCGCTTTTATGACGCAGAGGCCGGCCGCATCACCATCGACGGGCAAGACCTTAAAGACGTCACACAAGAAAGCCTGCGCGCAGCCATTGGCATGGTGACGCAAGACACCTCCCTCTTGCACCGCTCGATAGCGGCCAACATCCGCTACGGCCACCCCGGCGCGACGGATGCCGAGGTAGAGCTGGCGGCAAAGCAAGCACACGCCCACGAGTTCATCACCGAGCTGCGCGACTGGACAGGCCGCACCGCGTACGATGCGCATGCAGGCGAGCGCGGCGTAAAGCTCTCCGGTGGCCAGCGCCAGCGCGTAGCCTTGGCCCGTGTGGTGCTAAAGAACGCACCCATCTTGATACTGGACGAAGCCACCTCCGCGCTAGACAGCGAGATCGAAGCCGCTATCCAGGAGCAACTGGTCACCCTCATGCAAGGCAAAACGGTGATTGCGATTGCCCACCGCCTCAGCACCATCGCCCGCATGGACCGCCTGGTGGTGATGGACGCAGGCCGCATAGTCGAATTTGGCACGCACCATGAACTGCTGGCGCTGGGTGGTCAGTATGCCAAGCTGTGGCAGCGCCAATCGGGTGGGTTTTTGGCGGAGGATTTGAGTGAGGATGAAAACGCCGCTACGCCAGCGTTAGTAGATGCTTGAAGCCTACTAGGCTCTGCCCGATTTTTCCAGTTCAGCCAAGAGCTTTGAAGCACTTAAGGGCTTCGTCATGTAAGCGTCCATGCCGGCCTGCATTGCGGCATCGACGTCCTCGCGCAGGGCGTTGGCGCTCACGCCCACGATGCGGGGGCGCTGGCCCACGGGCCAGGTGCGCACAATGGTGCGGGTGGCTTCCAAGCCGTCCATCTGCGGCATCTGCACATCCATAAAAACGAGGTCATAGGTCTGGCGGTGTAGCGCCGCTACGGCCTCCAGGCCATTGACAGCTACATCGGCCTGGTAGCCATAGGCCCTGAACATCATCAGCGCCACCTTTTGGTTGACCTCGTTGTCCTCGGCCAGCAAGATGCGCAGGGGCCGTTGCTGCGCAAGCTGTCCATCAAATTTCGACGTAGGCGCAGCATCGTTGGCCACACTCTGCGGCTGATGGGCTAGCGCAGGCACGGCCTGGGTTGGCAGGGTAAAACGAAAGCGCGAACCTTCACCCAATGCGCTGTCTACCCACATGCGCCCGCCCATGGCCTGCACCAACCTTTTGGAGATCACCAAACCCAAGCCTGTGCCACCATACTTGCGCGTCATGCTGGAGTCGACTTGGGAGAACGACTGGAACAGGCTGGCCTGCTTGTCTGCAGCGATACCAATGCCACTATCGTTGACGCAAAACTCCAGGCACAAGGCATCTACACCTGTTGCAGCGGGGTGCAGCAGCCCATCGCAGGGCTCGCGGCGAGTGACGTTGCGTACCGACACCATGACATAGCCTTGATCGGTAAATTTGACCGCATTGGAGATCAGGTTGACCAACACCTGGCGCAGCCGGGACATGTCGCCATAGACCATGGTGGGGACATCAATGTCCAGCAAATACTCCAGCTCCAGGTTCTTCTCCCCGGCCTTGGGGGCCAGCAGATCGACGCTGCTTTTGACCTGGGCGGCCAGGTCAAATGGCCGCCATTCCAGCTTCATCATGCCAGCCTCTATCTTTGAGTAGTCCAAGATGTCGTTGATGATCACCAGCAAACTTTCGCCACTGTCGCGGATGATGTTGGCGTATTCATGCTGCTGCGCATCCAGCGTGGTGTTCTGCAGCAAGCTGGCCATGCCAATCACCCCGTTCATCGGCGTGCGGATTTCATGGCTCATGGTGGCCAAAAATGCCGACTTGGTCAGGCTGGCGCTCTCGGCCTGGTCACGCGCCAGTTTGAGCTCTTCGGTCTGCGCCTGCAACACCTTGGCGTTGCTTTCCAGCTGCGCCACCAGTTCGCGGGAATGGCGCACCGCAGCGCCCATGCGCTTGCGCAGGCCTTCAATCGCCATGGCCGACACGGCAATGTAAGTGCCAATGCAATAGAGTGTCGCCACCAAAATCAGGTGCTTCGTCCAGTCCACTGCCACAGTCTGCATAGACAGCCAGTACATATAGGCAAGGTACACCGCAGTGACCATGTTAGTGAAGTAAAAAGCCCGCCTAAGCCCGTAGCCCATCTGGTCGCCCACCCGCACCAGCAAAATAAACGCAAACAACAATTGCGAGCCCTGCACGTGGTGCACCGTGGCCATCATCACCAGCACATCCAGATGCAAAAACAGCAAGGTCAAGTCGAATGTTTTTAGCCGCTCATACAAGAGGCGCATGGCCAGCATGGCCAGCAGGGCGTAGCCCAGATTGACGGCTACCACAATGGCAAAACTGGCGGCGGGAAAAATCGGCAGGTACAGCAGGTCAAACACCATGGCCACCACACACACAGCGGCAAATCCCAACACACGCAGCAGCGGGATATGCAGCACATTGAGCCGGTAGGCGCGCTGGGACTTGGCCTGCTGACTGGCCTGCGCATCGCGCAATACAAAAGTGTGTTTAGCCTCTGCCGACTTGGTCGGCAATGCATCTTGCTCCACGCCGCTTGACGAAACGCTGATACCTGGCCCGGTGAGGCCTAAAAATAAAAATCGGGCAGCTTTGATGAACATCAGCGTGTTGAGTTTTTCTGGGCCAGACAGATGCCTGAACTCTCAAGCAGATTATCCCGTCTATCAAGCCGTGCGCTCAACATTCGACTACGTGCGAACCCGTACACTGCATGTAGTCTTTAGTATTGATGAGGTTGCGGTTGTTCAACCAAGCCCAAAACTTCCACCGCCTCAAACGCCATAGCGTGGCCCGGCACTTCTACGACGGCCCGTTGGCCCAGCTTGACTGTAGCCGCCACCAAACCCGCAGTACTGGCGCTGCATGCTACTGCCCAGTTCAGTCCGGGTGTGCATTGAAACAGCCGCAACGCCGCTGTGACGGTACCGCCCAGTGGGGTGTTGTGCACCGCGCCGCCAAACAGGCCACTGAGATGGGTGAAGGCTACGGGGCCACTGTCTAGCGCCACCGTCACGGCAAACGGAGGTAAGTGTCTGTCTGGAAAACGCTTGCGCACAAACCCATCTACATTGCGCGTGGCGCTCCCCAAGCCCAGCGCGGCACGCACGGCGCGCAAGGCATGGTTGACCGACACAGTGTCGGCCTCATCCACAAAAACGCACAGCATGCCTTCACCCACAAACTGCATATGGCGGGCACCAAACAGATGCACGGTGTCGCCTACGCTGCTGTAGAGAAAGTTAATCACCTCGCTCAGCTCATGGCTGGAGAGGTCTGCATTCCAGCGGTCATAGTGCTGTATGTCGGCATACAGCACGGTGGCATGGTGGAACTTACCGCCGTCTTGCTTGCCACCACTCACAGGCCATTGCTCGCTCAAGGCTCTGGCCAGGCGCATTTCATACAGCTTGCTGATTTCATGCCGCTGGCGTTGCATTTCCATGTTCACGGCGGTTTTCATGCCGGCCACACGTTGCACATCGTTGCGGATCAGCTTGTTGATCTGCGCGTCTACGGCCAAGCGCAGCTCTTGCGTAGAAAAAGGCTTGCTTAGATAGTCATCGGCCCCAGCCACCATGCCTTGGCGCACATGGTGGCGCTCTTGCAAAGCGGTGAGCAAAATAAACGGCGTGGTAGCCAAGCTGGCATCCTTGCGCACGGCTGCCAGCACGGCAAAGCCGTCCATCAGCGGCATTTGCACATCGCTGATGATCAGCATGGGTTTGTATTGGCGAATCAGTTCCAGGCCCTGCAAGCCGTCTTCTGCCAGCATCACGTCGTGCCCTTGGTTGCGCAGCATTTGCTTGATCAGCAGGCGCATCGCGCTGTCGTCTTCGATGACGACGATCATCGGCATGGCAGCACCTGACGTAAAGTGTTCATGGGTAATTATGCAGCATCCAAAGCCGCTAGCGCGTCCACCGCGCGCTGAGCTTCTTGGTTAAACAGCTGGTGCAATGCGGGTAGTTCAGCCGCATCGCCGCTACTGGCTGCTGCCTCAATGCGCGTGCACACTGCCAGCAACGACTGCGCTCCAACGACGCTGGCCGAACCTTTCATTTTGTGGCCTGCCTGCCCAATAGCTTGCCTGTCCCCACTCTCGAACGCCCGATTCAGCTCGGGGATTTGCGCCAGAAACGACTCGCTGACGGTTTGCATAAACTCGCGCAGCAGCTCGGGGCTGTTGCCACACACTTCTTGCACCAGTTGCATATCGAGCACCGCAGCATCGCCGGCCACAGAGGCGACACCAGCGGGCGCGGCGGCCATATCTGGCAGGCACTTGGCAAGCATGGCGCGCAGTTGCCGCAACTCAGACGGCTTGGTCAGCACGTCGTCCATGCCCGCCGCTTGGCAATCGCTCAAGGTATTGGGCAGCGCATTGGCCGTCCAGCCCAGCACGGGGGTGCGTGCGCGACCTTGCTTTGCCTCTGCATCGCGGATGGCGCGGGTCAGCGCATAGCCGTCCATCTCGGGCATATTGCAGTCGGTAATGACCAAGACAAATTTACTGGCACGCCACATGTACAGCGCCTCTTGCCCATGCGAGGCCGTTTGCACCTGCATGCCCAGTGCGGACAGTTGCCGCGCTATCAGCAAGCGGTTGGTGGCGTTGTCGTCCACCGCCAGCACCCAGGGCCCATTTGCACCATCGGGGTCGGCCACCAAAGCGCTGGGCGGTGCAGGGGCAGCGGATGCCAGGTGCTGGTCTGCCTGTTGCCACAGCGGCTGGGCGCTGGCTGGTTCCGTCCG
>JANMTF010000278.1:0-11549 GCA_031390175.1 Polaromonas sp. | reverse complement strand
CGGTAGCAGGCCGCCAGATCGATGCGGGCTTGCCATTCCTCTGGAGTAACCTGGTTTTGCAATGAGGGCAGTTGCAGTCTGCCGTTGATCGTTGTAGTCATGTGGGTATCCTTGGTTCGTGATGCGCTTGTTGCAAGCTCGCTAAGCGTTCGCTACGACTTCGTTGCGCAATCGGTGGCCCTGCAGATACAGTGCCAGGTTGTCTATAAAAATCTTCGCCACATTATCGGCGTGGCCCGTGAAATGTCCTGCGGTGTGCGCTGAGAGCATCACATTGGGTAAGTCCCACAGGGGGGACTCGGTGCTTAGGGGCTCGACTTCAAAACCGTCTAAAAAGGCCCCGCCGAGCTGTCCGGTTTGCAGTGCGACGATCATGTCCTGCTCTACGCACACCTCGCCGCGTGCCACGTTGACCAGATAGCAGCCACGGCGCAATTGCGCCAAGCGCCTGGCATGAAGAAGGCGTGAGGTGACAGGTGTCAGCGGACAGGCCAAGACCAAAAAATCGGCGCTGGATAAATGCGCGTCCATCTGCGCATAGCTACAAATACTTTCGCAGCTGGCCGCTGGTGCGCCTCCACTACCGCCAGCATTCGCTGCGGCGTGTTTGGCTGGATCATGCGTCACGCCGATCACCTTTAAGCCCAGCGCTTGCAAATACTGGGCTATCAGCAAACCAATCGACCCCAAGCCCACCACCATGGCGGTTTGCCCGGTGATGTCGTGTAGCAAGGGGTGCGTGGTCATGGGCAGATACTGCCGCTGGTGCTGCGCGGCGATTTGCACCGGAAACTGCCGCCCCAGGGCCAGTACCGCCGCCACCGCAGTGTGCGCCACGGGCGCTGCGTTAGCACCTGAGGAGCTGGTGACGCGCACGCCGCGCGCCAGCAGCTCAGCATAAATCGGCCGGTCTAAGCCCGCTGAATGCGCATGTACCCAGCGCAAACGCGGGGACGCGCGCAGCATCTCGTAATAGCGTGCCAGTGTGGGCAGCACGTTGGTTTTAGTGGAGGCCCCGGTGATGTCGCGCGTGACGAAGCCGATGTAGGTGGGGTAGTTGCCATTCTGATCTGGTGGGGACTCCAATGTGAGCCAATGAATTTTGCCGATGCCTGCAATGGCTTCTATCTGCGGGCCATAGCTGTCGATGGCCTCCTGCGACATGAGGATGTTTAAGTTAGCTTGGCTCATGCGTGCATCCAATACTGTGTAAGGGATCGCACTGGCACATCGGCATCACCCAAGATCGCATTTGCTAGCGCCTGCGCATTGGTTTTGCCGATGCGCGGCTCGGTCAATTCATAGAACTTGTCCAACAACTCTTCGTCCGTCAAAGGATCGTCCGGGTCTCCATGGCGCGTGGCCTGGTGGATGGAAAACACTTCGCCCGTCAGCAACTCCACCTCCACATGCGCACTGCGCTGTTTAGGGAAGGCTTGGGTGCATGCGGCGTCTACGCTCACTGTGATTTTGTCCTCTAGTGCTGCGATGGTGGGGTTAGTTAATGCCGCAGGCAAAAAGGCTTGCTCGCGCACCCGCTCCAGCACCAGGCGCGCCGCCACGGTGTAGCTCAGACTGAACTTGGCTTCAAACGCGCTTTGCGGGTGCCGGTAGTGGCACACCTCGGCGCTGGCCTGGTAGCCTGCAATGCGAATGGCTTGGATAGATGCGGCAGCAAAGCCGTGCGCCGTTTGCAGCGCCGCTGCGCCATCGATAGCGGGAAAGGTGTGGCCGCAGCAGCCGTGGTTCTTGAACGTCATGCGGTTGATGTTGAAGTCCAAGCCCAGCCCCGCCAGGGCTTCGTGCCAACGCGCGCCATCGCTCATGGCTGCGCCAAATCCGGCTTCGCCTTCCAGCAAGTCGGGCGTGCCCGTCATACCTGCAGCGGCAGCGAGCGCGGCACTTAGGCCCACCTCGGCCGCATGGCCGCCATGCATCGGCTTGGTCATGGCGTCCGACCGAAAGGCTTGCTGCAAGCCGCTGGCAAAAGTGCCTGCGGTGGCCATGGCGTGGCAGGCAGCATTGGCACTCAGCTGCAACAAACTGGCGCAGGCAGCAGCCGCGCCAAACACGCCTGCCGTGCCCGTGGTGTGAAAGTAGCGGTAATGGCTGGGCTGCACAGCGGTGGCAATGCGGGTGGAGACTTCATAGCCCGCCACGATGGCTTTGAGCAGTGCGTCACGGCCCATGCCGCGCGACTCGGCCAGCGCCACGACTGGGGAAATGGTGGGACTTGCAGGGTGGTAGGCACCGTCTCTGAATATGTCGTCGTACTCTGCCAAATGCGACAGCGTGCCATTTAGAAATGCTGCTGCGCGCAGCTTGGCTTTGGGCGCTGTGCCCGCAATCGTGCACAGCACACCACCCGCGCCATCGGCGGTGACTAACTCGTCGGCATAAGCTTGGCGCAGCAACACCGCCGTGGGCAGATCACCCCCCGCAATCAGTGCACCTGTCCAATCGAGCAGCGCACGCTTGGCGTGGTGTTGCACGTCAACGGGTAGCGCTGCGTGTCCTTGCTTGGCAATGTACTGCCCGTAGCTTTGCAGCAGGCTCGTCATTCGGCCTTGGCTCCCGAGGCTTTGACAATCGGAGCCCAGGTTTCGTACTCGGTGCGCACAAATTTTGAGAATTCATCCACGTTCATGGCAATTGGCTCCGCGCCTTGCGCCACCAAGCGGGCGTTGACCTCGGGGCTTTGCAAAATCTCGTTCACAGCGGTGTTGAGCTTTTGCACAATCGCTGCCGGCGTGCCCTTGGGGGCAAAAAAGCCGAACCACGAGCCCGTCGCCATGTCTACGCCCAGCTCTTTGAGCGTGGGCACCTCAGGCAAACCGCGCGAGCGGATTTTGGTGGACACGGCCAGCGGCTTGAGCTGCCCGCCTTTGATGAGCTGCGTGACCGAGGGCACGGTAGCAAACATGTACTGCAAGCGCCCTGCAACCAAATCTCGCGTGGCCTCGGCCCCTTTGTAGGGGATGTGCAGGGCGTTGAGGCCCGTCTTGGCGCTGTACAAATAGCCTGTCATGTGGGCGGCGGTACCAATGCCGGTGGAGCCGTAGCTCACCTTGTCGGGGTTGGCCTTGGCGAACCTGGTGAGGTCTGCGAGAGAATTAATGACAGGAGCACCTGCAATGGTAGGCACCACTAAAACGGTGGGTACTTCAGCGATCAAGGCAATCGGTTGCAGTTCTTTTTGCGGGTTGACTGCCAAGGTCTTGAACAGTGTGGGGTTGATGGCAATGGGCCCAAAAGAGTTGACCAAAATCGTGTAACCATCGGGCGCAGAACGGCCTACAAACTCGGTGCCCAAGTTGCCCGCCGCACCCGGCTTGTTTTCTACCACCACCGTGGCGTTCCAGCGCGTGGTGAGCTGGGCTGCTACCTCGCGCGCCAAAATATCGGTGGTGCCACCGGCAGTGAAAGAGACGATAAATTTAATCGGCTTTTCGGGGTATTTGTCTGCCGTCTGCGCATGGGCAGAGGCCGCCAAGACACCCAGCAGCACAAGGCTGGTCAGCGCAGAATTTGCGAGTTTTTTGGCAAGCGATGTAGATAGTTTTTTGAGTTTCATGGTCTTATGCTCTTTGGTCAAATTTGGTTTCAAACACTTCTTCGGCAATTTTGTTTTTCAGGATCTCCAGCGATCCGCCTGCAATCATCCAGCCCCGTGTGCGGCGCAGGCAATACTCCACCAACTCCATTTGGCTGTAGCCCGATGCGCCCATCACCTGCAGCGCCTCGTTGGCCACCTCAAATCCTGCGGTGTTGCACATGTATTTGGCAATGGCCGTCTCGTAGGCCGAGGGCAGTCCATCGCTAGAGGCATCGGCGTTGCTGGCGGCGCGGTACAGCAAGAGCTGCGCCGCATCCAGCCTGGCGGCCATCTCGGCAAACTTCCACTGAATGCCTTGAAAATCTGCAATGCGTTTGCCAAACTGCACGCGCTCCAGGGCGTAGGTTTTGGCGCGGGTAAAGGCATAGCGCCCCAGCGCCAGCGCCCGCGACGAGTTGCCCAAGCGCTCCACGTTAAACCCGGCAATTTGTTTTTTAAAGCCGCCTTCGCCCAAGAGCAAGTTTTCATCCGGTACAAAACAGTTGTCAAAGTACAGCTGCGACCACTCTTCCCCGCTCATAAAGCTCGACGGCTGGCCAATGGTAAGGCCCGGTGCGTCCCGGTCTACCACCAGCGAGCCGATGCCGTTCAAACCCGCCGCAAAGCGCACGTACACCAAAAATGCCGTGGCCGTCGGGCTGTGCGTTGAGAAAACCTTGGTGCCGTTGATGCGGTAGCCGCCCTCTACCTTGGTGGCGGTGGTCGCCAGCTCGGTCACGGCAGATCCCGCGCCCGGCTCGCTCATGCCCAGGCCGATCAAAGTGCGGCCTGCTAACAGGTCTTTCAAATACTTGTCTTTGAGCCCAGGGCTGGCGTACTGGGCAAAGGTGCGAATCGGGCCAAAGTTGCCTGCCTGCACCACGTCGGCACTTTTGGGGCAGTGCTGGGCAATGGTTTGGATGGCAATCACCGCGTCCATCAGCGTACCGCCCTGGCCTCCCTCGGCCTCTGGCATGGTGATGCCCAGCAAGCCGTTGTCTGCCAGCAGGCGGGATACGTCCCAAGGGTATTCGTTGCTGTGCGCACGCGCCAGCGCGCCGCTGGCCAGCTCTTTGCGGCCAAGCTTGTCCACGCTATCTTGCAGCGCGATTTGATCAGGTGATAAATTAAAGTCCATGGCGATACACTATAGCCCATGCACATCGTAATTCCTGACGACTACCAAAACTGCGTGACAGGCCTGGCCTGCTTCAGCAAACTTCAACACCACCAAGTCACGGTTTATAAGGACACGGTGAAAAGCATCGACGATTTGGTGGCCCGCTTTGCCCAAGCCGATGCCATCGTGCTGATACGCGAGCGCACCCAGATCACCGAGGCGCTGTTAGCACGCCTGCCACGGCTCAAGCTCATCGCGCAAACCGGCAAAGTAGCCAACCACATTGACCTGGAAGCGTGCAAAAAGCATGGCGTGACGGTGCTGGAAGGCCACGGCTCAGGCGCTGCAACGGCCGAGCTAGCCATGCTGCTGATATTGGCCAGCCTGCGCCAGCTGCCAGCCGAGGTGCAACGCATGCAGAGCGGCCAATGGCAAGGCACGGTGGGCCGCCAACTGCAAGGCAAAACACTGGGGGTATTAGGCTTTGGCCGCATTGGCGAACAGATCTGTCGCCTGGGTAGCGCGTTTGGTGCCAAGCCCTTGGTGTGGGGCCGGGACACTAGCTTGCAAAAGGCCGCGGCCAACGGTTTTTCCGTTGCCACATCGCGCGAACACTTTTTCCAAAGCAGCGACATCATCAGCCTGCAACTGCGCCTGACCAAAGATACCAAGCACTATGTAACGGCCGCCGACCTGGCCCTGATGAAGAAGGACGCCATTTTCGTCAATACCAGCCGCGCCGAGCTGGTGGAGGCGGGCGCTTTGTATCACGCGCTCAAGCAAGGCAGGCCCGGCTTTGCCGCTGTAGATGTGTATGAAGACGAGCCCCTGTTTGACACGCGGCACCCGCTGCAAGACTTGCCCAACTGCCTGTGTACCCCGCACATCGGTTTTGTAGAAAAAGACAACTACGAAGCCTACTTTGGCAGTGCGTTTGACAACATCCATCGTTTCGCGCAGAGGCTGGTGATTTAGCCTCTCCTCTCCTCTTTTTGGATTGGATTGGATTGGATTGGATTGGAAAACCAGCATAGGGCTGCGGGTGGTTGTAGGCCCGGGCGCTTGGCGTGGACGGCTATGCGGCATGAAGGACGGGCCCGCAGGGCGGGGGCAGCCACGTAGCCCTCCGCGCCAAGCGCCAAAGCTAGCACAGAACTAAAGTCAGTTCACACGCCTCAGAGAGCAGACAGATTCACGCCGATCAGCATAGTGAATTTCGGAACCTTCAAGAGGTCTCAATAGCAATCTCGCCCGCTTCCAACCGAGCTTTGTACGTCTTTAACGGCACAATACAAGGCGAGGCCACAGGCTCACCGGTGCGAATGTTGAACGAGCCGTTGTGAAAATCGCACTCCACCACGTCGCCATCTACTTCGCCCTCGGACAAAGAGCCCGGCCCGTGGGTACAGGCATCGTTGGTGACGAAGTATTCGCCGTCCACGTTAAACACCGCCAACGTCAAGCCCTCTTTCTCGATCTTGATGACTTTACCCGGCGCAACGGCCGAAGCTTGGCACAAAGAGAGGTATTTGCACGGACCTGACATAGGGGCTTCTCCAGTTGACAATGACAGGGTTCCAATGATAACCTCGTTTCTAATGAAAGAACATTGTTCCTTCATGAAGAACACCTAAATCCCCCTTAGATTTACCGCTTATTCACACCCCACCATGCTGAAAAAAGAACACAACGACCTGCTCTGCCAAACCGGCCCCGGCACCCCCATGGGCACTATGTTCCGCCGCTTTTGGCTGCCTGCCTTGCTGGCATCGCAACTGCCCGGCCCTGACTGCGACCCAGTGCGTCTGGAGCTTCTGAGTGAAAAAATGCTGGCCTTCAAAGACACCAGCGGCAAGCTGGGCCTAGTGGACGAATTTTGCGCGCACCGGGGCGTGTCGCTCTGGTTTGGCCGCAACGAAGAAGGCGGCATCCGTTGCCCCTACCACGGCTGGAAGTATGACGTGAACGGCCAGTGCATCGAAGTACCGTCCGAGCCTACCAGCGGCTACTGCAACCGCATCAAGCTCAAGTCCTACCCCATGGTCGAGCGCGGCGGCGTGATCTGGGTCTACATGGGCGAGCCCGAGCGCAAGCCCGCGCTGCCCGCCTGGGAGTTTGCCACCCTGCCCGACGCGCACTCCTACATGTCCAAGCGCATCCAGGAGACCAACTGGCTGCAGGCCCTGGAAGGCGGCATTGATTCCAGCCACGTTTCCTTCTTGCACAGCGCCAGCCTGAGCCGCGACCCGCTGTTCAAAGGGGCCAAAGGCAACCAGTACAACCTGAGCGATTTAAGCCCGGTGTTTGAAGTGGTCGAGGCCGACGGTGGCCTGCTGGTAGGCGCGCGCCGCAATGCCGAAGACGACCAGTATTACTGGCGCATCACCCCGTGGATCATGCCCTGCTTTACCATGGTGCCCCCGCGTGGCGACCACCCGGTGCACGGCCACTTTTGGGTGCCCATCAACGACACCACCTGCTGGACCTGGAGCTTTGACTACCACCCCACGCGCGAGTTGACCCAAGCCGAGCGCACGGCGATGGACGGCGGTGCCAGCATCCATGTGAAAGTGGACGCCAACTACGTACCCTTGCCGCGCAAAGACAACGACTACATGATGAACCGCAAGGCCCAGCGCGAAGGCAGCCTGTACAGCGGCATTGAAGGCATTGGCATGCAAGACGCATCGTTGCAAGAGAGCATGGGCGCGCTGCAAGACCGTACCAAAGAAAACCTGGTCTCCACCGACAACGGCATCATCATGATGCGCAATCGCCTGCTCAAGGCCGTGCGCGCCTTAGCCGCAGACCCCGACTTCAAGGTGCCGGGCATGGACCCGGAGCACCAGAAGATCCGCTCGGTGGCTATTTTGCTTAAGCGCGATCAGGTGTTTAAAGAGGCTGCCAAGGATGCGTTTCAAAGTGCGCCGGGGAAGCCGCATTCGACTGTTTAATACAGAGAGTCCCTTGGTTGCTTTTTGTACGGGATATGGTCAGCTACGCGGCTGTCCCCCGTGGCGACCTAGGGCCGCCTACTCCTCCTTTATGCCGCTGCGCTGAGTACACCACTGACCATATCTTGCTGGCGTTGTGGGTTTACCTCACCGGCGCTGGGTTTGGACGGCGTAGCGGCATAAAGGAGGAGGCCAAAGGCCGGGGGACAGCCGCGTAGCCGTTCAAGCCCAGTGCCAGGGTCAGGGTCATTTCGATTTTTTTCGTTTGTTTTTATTGAGAACCACCATGGGAATACCTTTTAAAGCCGCCGTCGCCATGCCCACCGGGGTGGTCGAGATTCAAAACTTTGAGACCCCCGCGCCCAGCCCGACGACCGGATTGCTCAAGGTCGCCATCACCGGCGTGTGCGGCAGTGACTGGATGTTTTTCCAAGACATTCCCAGGCTGCGTGGCCCGGCCATTTTGGGGCACGAGACTGTGGGCTATGTGCAAGAAGTGGGCGCAATCGCAGGCCCCAAATGGGGCGTGAAAGAAGGCGACCTGGTGGCGCTGGAAGAATACCTGCCCTGCAGCCACTGCGACTTTTGCCGCAGCGGCGACTTCCGGCTGTGCAACGCCACGGACTGGCGTTTGGGTGGCTTGCGCTACGGTGCCACGGGCCTGAACGTCGGCAACGGCTTGTGGGGCGGCTACAGCCAATACCAAGAGTTGCATCTGAACACCGTGTTCCACAAAGTGCCCAACGGCGTAGAACCCAAATACGCCGCGCTGGCCCTGCCGATGTCCAACGGCATCGAGTGGGTGTACCTGCAAGGCGGCGCAGGCCCCGGCCAAACTGTGTTGATCCAAGGCCCGGGGCAGCAAGGCTTGGCCTGTGTGGTGGCGGCCAAAGAGGCCGGTGTAGAAAAAATTATCGTCACGGGTTTGTCTACGCCGTCAGACAAAATTCGCCTCGACATGGCCGAGCATTTGGGTGCGCACCACACGGTAGCCATTGGCGAGCAAGATTTGCTAGAAACCGTGGCGGACATCACCGGCGGGTTGATGGCTGACTTGGTGATTGACTGCGCCTCCGGCGGGCCCGGTTCGGTCATCAGCGCGATGCAGTTGGCCCGCAAGCGCGGCCGCGTGATTTTGGGCGGCATCAAGCGCCAAAAAATCCCGCAGTTTGACAGCGACATGATCATCGCCCGCTTTCTCACCGTCAAAGGCATGCGTGGCCACAGCTACGAGTCGGTCGAGCTGGCTTTGCAACTGATTGCAGGTAATCGCCACAACGTGAAAGATATGGGCACGCACACCTTTGGTTTGGCGCAGACGGAATATGCTCTGCGTACTTTGGTCGGTGAAGGCGCGGAGAACGCGATTCACATGACGATTGATCCTTGGAAGTGATGGGCAGGTAACCGCTGATTTGAGGATGCCGCTCAATGTGGTGGACTGGCGATAGCTCGTTTGGAAGAAACGGCACGCAATGGGTTGAAGGGCTGCGGCGGTCGGGTTTGAAGATGTCGTTCGACCTCGGTTGGTTGGCATCATCGGGCAAGTTTTGCTGCAAAAACCTTGCGAAAACACGCGGGCACCTTGGTAGCTGTACTGAGGTTATCCCCGCGCCTTTCTCCAGATTTCTCATCAAAACCACGCCGAACTGCTGCTTAATTGGCTTGGTCGCGCTCTTTTGCGTGCTGAGTGGTCACTTCTTCAAACGATTTAATGCGATAGCCCTCTAATCCATTGCGGAAGAAGCTATTATTTTTGCAGCGCTCACACTCCTAGAAAACACCCTACCGTTGCACGTAAAACGCCTCATACAGTTCTCAAGCATTGCCCAAAACGGCACCCAGTAACTGGCGCTGCGCTGGATGTAGCGGCTGCGCGACGATCAGCGTTAAACCGATCCGCTGCTCGGCGTCTTGCGCCAGCGTGTCCACTTGCACTGTAGGGGCAGACTCAAACGGGGCCATTTGCAGCAGGCATGCGCCCTGCTCGGTGCGTACACGTCCCTTCAGGCGTAGTAGCGCGGTGCCCAAGCTTGCTTGTAGGTCACCAATTTGCGCCATCAACTGCGCACTTGGCACCGTGCCCGGCAGGGCCCACCAGTAGGCTTGTGCGGAGTGGGCGTGTGCATGCTCGGGGGTGTGTGCGCTAGTCGCAACGCGGCTAGCCACACTCACGGTGGGCACTTGGCTTGTAGCTGCTGGCAAGGCTTGCAGCATCTGCTGCGCCGTCAAGCTGGCGTGGGCAGATGTGAGCACCCGCACCTTGGCGAGCCCTCTGATATGCTGATCCGGTCGGTGTTCCTGATGTTGCTCCAATTCATGCTCTAGGTGATGCTGTAGACGGTGTTGCAATCGCTCCAGGGCATCGGCCTGCACCAAATCCGTCTTGGTGATCACCAGCAAGTCTGCCCCCGCCAGTTGCGCGCGCGCCTCGGCATGTTGGCCTAGCACTGCGTCGGCGGTGGCGGCGCTCAGGCAGGTGATGACGCCGGCGATGCGGTAGCGCTCGCGCAGCAAGTCGCTGGCGTTCAAGGCTTGCACCACCGGCCCCGGCTCGGCCAATCCGGTGGTCTCGATCACCAGGTGCGGAAAGCGCGGTATGCGCCGCTCCAGCCGGGCCCAGAACAGGTCTTCCAGCGCCTCGGCCAGGCCCGGCAGGCCGGTACAACACACGCAGGCGTTGGCCACCAGGGCGGCCGACTCGCTGGCGGCGCTGAGTATCTGGTTATCCAGCCCCACCTCGCCCAGCTCGTTGATCACCAGCGCCGCATCCGCCAGCGCGCTCTGCCCGAGCCAGGCTTTGAGCAGGCTGGTTTTGCCACTGCCCAGGTAGCCGGTCAGCAGATACACTGGGATGCGATGGTTACTAGCGGCGGGCGGATCAGTGGGGTTCATACGCGGTGGATAGCCTGAAAAGCAAGGAGCAAGTTCATGGAACGTATCACGATATCACTAGAACCCGAGTTGGCCACGGTGCTGGACGCGCTGGCGCAAAAAAACGGCTACAGCTCGCGCTCGGAGGCGCTGCGCGACCTGATTCGCGGCTGGCAGTCGCAAGATGCCTTGCAGCAAGACCAAAGCGAGCACTGCATTGCCCACATTGGCTATGTGTACAACCACCACGACCGCAGCATGGCCGAGCGCATCGCCACCACCGCGCACGAGCACCACCATTTGACGGTATCGAGCATGCACCTGCATCTGGACCATGAAAACTGTTTGGAAGTGGCGTTTTTGCGTGGCCGCACGCAGGAAGTGCAGCGGTATGCCAACCGGGTGGTGGCCCTCACTGGTGTGCGCCATGGCTCGGTACACATCGTGCCGGTGACGATGGACAGCGGCGGCAAAAGCCACACGCATGGCGACGGCACCCACCATGTGCATCTGCAGCCAGCCAGTTGATCCGCTTGAAGCTGACGCACCTACCTTGGTGCGCTGGCGACCGTGGAACGGCATTATTTTTGAGGTGAGATAACCCGTTTTCTACTATTAAATAAATAGCTGCTCCCGCATTATTCTATTTGGCTACAGGGCTATTTACCTTAGAAAACTCAGTTTTACCGGCCTTGCTTTGAAAATACCAAGTGCATGTCGCCAATATTAGCAGCGCTATGGCCGTCATGCCTAAACTTATCCACACACTGTAGGCATCCCAGACCGCCTCCAGCACCGCCACATGGGATTTGCCGTGGCTGACTGCTACGACTGCCAAGGCCAGACAAGCAATCACCGCGCTCATTACTCGTCCGGCGTGCTGCGCCATACGCTCGCTGCGGCGCACCAGCCAATGCATCAGCAGGCCGTTGCAGGTGTCGGCCAGCAGCATGCCCAGGCCAAAGCATCCGGCCAATACAAACACCATGCCAAAGCCGCCCAGCTC
>JANMTF010000269.1:0-13518 GCA_031390175.1 Polaromonas sp. | reverse complement strand
CCCCTTTTTATGCAACCTCACGACTTGCTTGCGCCGCTCATGAAGTTGATCGAGTGTTTGTTTGGTTGCGTTTTCTTTTTCCATAACCTTTGGATCAAAAAAGATAGCAAAAGTTCAAACTTTATTGGGCCGAATCTATAGAAGCAAATGGGGTCAGATCAAAATTCAGGACGACCCTCTGGTCGGCGCGTTCAACACTCTAACGAAATTTTGCTCTGACCCCTTTTGCGTCGTTTCCGGTGCGTTGGGTCGTTCTCTCCCGCCTTCTGCCGCGCGAAGAGTCCCTTACCGAGACCTCGCGGCTCGCGCCAGAGCGTGTGCCATGGGCATGCGCCCCGGACGTCGGCCCCTTCGGGGGAGCCTGTGCAGTACTCAAAATTGGGGTCTGATGCCTGAGTTTATGATCGAAGTTTTGTACCCAATTTTTCCGTGCTTCCAGCTGAGGCGTCCTGATTGGGGCGCATACACATGGCACACGCTCTGACGCGAGCACAGGGGTTTCGCAGGGCGGCAAGTCGCTGCAACGGAGGTTTCTTCGTTGTGGTGACTTTTGACAGGTACGCATCATTGCGTCACTTCATAAAAAGTGAAAATACCGATCGTTTCACCATTCGATTGACAACTGACGGGATATTTCACTACCGAACAATCTAACCAAGAAGCGAATTGTCCACGTGATGGCTAGGTACAAAAATTCGCATAATTTAGTGTACCTCGCAGGCTCGCCAACGGCCTTTGCGTCACGAAAAAGTGCTGAAAAACACGATTTTGAGGCCTTTTTATGATACTAGTCGGGCTGTAGACCAATAGAATGATGCGGGAGCAGCTCCTGTATATGTAGCGCTCTGAAATGCCACTGTAGGTGCCTGCAGGGGCATCCGGGCGTTTGCGGGTACATACAGGCGGTCAGAACAGTCCGCCCACCAGCCCAGCACGTCGCAGTAGCCTGCAAACCCCCTACCTGCACACGCTTTGGCGCGAGCCGCGAGGTCTCGGGAAGGGACTCTTCGTGCGGCAGGAGGGAGAGAGAACGACCCGAAGCGCCGGAAACTACGCAAAAGGGGTCAGAGCAAAATTTCGTTATGGCGTTGCGCGCTCCGAACAGAGGGTCGTCCTGAATTTTGATCTGACCCCATTTGCTTCTGACCCCAATTTGCTTCTACGCCCCCCATTTGCTTCCACGCCCCCTATCTGCTTCTACGCAGGATCTGCCCACTACAAATCAAGTAGAGCCCGATGTAAGCTGTCGCTGACTGGCAGTCGCATGCATAGTGCACAGCCGCATGGGGCAATGCCCGACAATAGGGCTTATGAAAACCATCACCTTGCGCGAAGGCAAAGAGCGCGCGCTACAACGCCGCCACCCCTGGATATTCGACAACGCTATTGCCAAAGGCGGTGGTGACATCGGCGAGACGGTGCGGGTGGACTCGCATGATGGCAAATTTCTGGCTTGGGCGGCCTTCAGCCCGAGCAGCAAAATCCGTGCGCGGGCTTGGAGCTTTGTTGAGACTGACCGCATAAGTGCTGCATATTTTGCAGCGGCTTGCGCATCATCTGTCAAGGCCAGAGCCAGATTTGATATCCAAAGCGACAGCATGCGCCTGGTGCATGGCGAGTCCGATGGTTTGCCCGGTTTGATTGTGGACCGCTATGGCGATACCTTGGTAGCGCAGTTTTTGTCCGCCGGGGTAGAGCGCTGGAAGCAGCCGATTGCTGACGCCCTCTTGCAAGCCACGGGGCTGACCAAGCTGTACGAGCGCTCTGACGCCAGCAGCCGCGCGCTGGAGGGCCTGCAGCCTGCCACCGGGTGGCTGCGCGGCGGGGATGGCAACGCTAGCTCGGGCAACACAAACCCGGTTGAAATCACCATCGCAGAGCACGACTACAAGCTCAGTGTCAACATCGCCGAGGGCCACAAGACCGGCTTTTACCTCGACCAGCGCGACAGCCGCAAGAAGTTTGCAGAGTACGCCAAGCGCCTGCAATTCAAGCGGGTGCTTAACTGCTATTGCTACACCGGGGGCTTTACCGTCGCCGCGCTCTCAGGCCTGCGCGCTGCAGGGGTACTAGACGCAAACGCCAACGGCGTGGCCAGTCACCACATCACCAGCATCGACTCCAGCGGCCCCGCCATCGAGCGCGCCAAAGCCAACGTGGCGCTCAACGGGTTTGATGCCGCACACACCACTTTCATGGATGCAGATGTCAACGCCAGCCTGCGCCAGTTCGATGCCGCAGGCCAAAGCTTCGATGCCATCGTGCTCGATCCACCCAAGTTCGCCCCTACTGCCGCCCATGCCGAGCGCGCCGCCCGCGCCTACAAAGACATCAACCGCCTGGCTTTGAAAATTTTGCAGCCCGGAGGCGTGCTGTTCACCTACAGCTGCTCCGGTGGCATCAGCGCCGACTTGTTCCACAAAATAGTCGCCGGTGCCGGCATTGACGCAGGGGTGGACGGCTACATCAGCGAGCGCTTAGGTGGCGCGCCCGACCATCCGATGACGATCAATTTCCCAGAAGGCGAGTACCTCAAGGGCCTGGTGGTGGTGAAAAAAAGCTAGGCCGCGCCCGCGGCTGGCGGCTCGCCCGGATTGTCAAACACTTCCTGCGTTGAGCTAAACGCATGCTGGTGGTATTCCACATCGTCGGGCTGTACCAGAAAGTTTTCCTCATCAGCAGTAAAGGCAATCGTAGGCCGGTAGCCTTGCCCTTCTAGCTCGATTTCTCCTTGGTCCAGCAGCATTGACAAATCGAAAGTAAAGTCGCCGCAAATCTCCAGCGCGAGTGCTGGCGCAACGCCGTGCTTGGTCAATGCTGCTCTAAGCATGGCAATCTGTTGGTATTGAAATTGCGCTGCCAGATGATCGTACCGGCTGTCCATGATGGTGCTCATGAGAATACTCTTTTGAAACTAAAAAATTATTTACGCCACTACCGCCCAACGCTCGTGGTCTTGCCATTGGCTACCTATTTTGAGGTAGCGTGGCGAGTAACCCTCCTTGGCGAAACCACAAGCCTTTACCAAGGCGATGGATGCCAGGTTGTCCGGCTGGATGTTGGCTTCCAGGCGGTGCAGTTTGAGCTTTGTAAAGGCGTACTGCGCAGCCGCTTGCAGACCCTCACGCATATAGCCTTGGCGCTCGAAACCAGCGAACACGTAATAGCCCAGATAAGCGCTGCAAAATTTGCCTAAAACGATATGGGTAATGTTGACCACGCCAACCACGCTGCTGCTTTTGCGCTCGCAGACGCACAATGCGCAGTGCGCTGCACCTTCCATGCTGGAGAGATAGTTGGTGAACTGCTGGGGCGTAAGCGGTGCAGTCACCCAAGGCTGGTGCAATGCGCGGCTGGCACGCGCCAAAGCCAAAAATTCGCCTTGATCGGCGAGTGTCGGCTTGCGAAGTGTGATGAGGCTGGGTGTGCGCGCGGTCATTGCGTAAATGTAGCATTGGGTGGCTCACTTGATCACACCATGAGACTTCGAAGGCGGGTTCCTTTAGTTTTGGCACGTTACGGTGAGGGAGCCGTAGGCTACAAGGTACACAAATTCGCATAATTTAGTGTACTTCGCAGGTTCGCTAACCGCATTCGCGCCACGAAAAAGTGCTGAAAACCCCGATTTTGAGGTCTTTTTGGAATACTAATCGCTCTGCAGGCCAATAGAATGATGCGGGAGCAGCTCCTGTATGTGTAGCGCTTTGAAATGGGCGTGCAGGTCCCTGCAGAGGCCTCTGGGCGTTTGCGGACGCATACAGGCGGTCAGTATGACGCGCCGGACACTACGCAAATGGGGTCAGAGCAAAATTTCGTGATGGCGTTGTACGCTCCGAACCGAGGGTCTTCCTGAATTTTGATCTGACCCCATTTGCTATTTGCTATCTGACCCCATTTGCTTGGTCCATCTGCTTCTACGCCGGATCTGCCCACTACAAATCACATAGACCCGTTTGAAATTCTCAACTGCGTGCCAGCACCGGTTTGAGCGCGTTGCCAGTGTGAGTTTTCAGCTTGACCAACTGCTCCGGCGTGCACTGCGCCACCACCTTGCCACCTTCTTTGCCGCCTTCGGGGCCGAGGTCTATGACCCAATCGGCTTCGGCTATCACGTCCAGATCGTGCTCGATCACCACCACACTGTGGCCGCCGTTGACCAGGCGGTGCAGTACGTGGATGAGCTTTTCTACATCGGCCATGTGCAGGCCGACGGTGGGCTCGTCCAGCACGTACAAGGTGTGCGGGGCTTTTTGGCCGCGCCGCGTAATGTCGTCCCGCACTTTACTCAGTTCAGTCACCAGTTTGATGCGCTGCGCCTCGCCACCGCTCAGCGTGGGGGATGGCTGGCCCAGGGTGAGGTAACCCAAGCCTACGTCTTTCAGCAGTTGCAGCGGGTGGCTGATGTGGGGCATGCTGGCAAAGAAATCTACCGCTTCGTCTACTTCCATTTGCAGCACATCGCCAATGCTTTTGCCGCGCCAGCTGACTGCCAGCGTCTCGGGGTTAAAGCGCGCACCGTGGCAGATCTCGCAGGGCACTTTCACGTCGGGTAAAAAGCTCATTTCGATGGTGCGCATGCCTTGGCCTTCGCAGCCGGGGCAGCGGCCCTCGCCGGTGTTAAAGCTAAAGCGGGCGGGCTGGTAGCCTCTGGCCTTGGCTTCTAAAGTTTCGGCGAAAAGTTTGCGGATCACGTCCCAAAAGCCGATGTAGGTGGCGGGGCAACTGCGCGGGGTTTTGCCAATCGGGGTTTGATCTACCTCTAGTACGCGGTCGATTTGCTGCCAGCCATCGATTTTTTCGCAGCCTGTCCAGGTGGTGAAGGCTGCTGCGCGGTTGCCTGCCTCCTTGCCAATGCCTTTGGCGGTGACTGCGGCGTAGACGTTGCTTAAGAGGACGTCTCTTGCAAGGGTGGATTTTCCGGAGCCACTTACGCCTGTGATGGCTACCAGGCGGTGCAGGGGGACATCTACTGTGACGTTTTGCAGGTTGTGTAGGTTCGCTGCGGTTACGCGCAGGTGTTGTTGTCCTGGGTCTTGTACTGAATTGGAAGCCAAATTGGGGTCAGAGCCCAATTTCGTATGAGCCGCTGCATCGCCGGGAAGACCGTGTCCTGAATTGGGATCTGACCCCAATTTGGCTTCCAATTTTGGCTTGGTCTTTTTGACCTTTTCGGGTTTGGGGACGAAGCTGGATTTGTATTCCGGCAGAACTGATGCGGCGCTGTCCACATTTCTGCGCAGACTCAGTGGGTGTTTGATGGCGTGCAGCAGGTAGCGGCCGGTGGCGGAGTCGGGTGCTGCGGAGATCTGCGCTACTGTGCCCTGGGCTACCAGATGGCCACCGCGCTTGCCTGCACCGGGGCCTATATCGATGATGTGGTCGGCGCGGCGGATGGTGTCTTCATCGTGCTCTACCACTACCAGCGTATTGCCTTTATCGCTTAACGACTTCAAGGCTTTGAGCAACACTTGGTTGTCGCGCGGGTGCAGGCCAATGGTGGGTTCGTCCAGCACGTAGCACACGCCTTGCAGGTTGCTGCCCAGTTGCGCGGCCAGGCGAATGCGCTGCGCCTCACCGCCACTCAAGGTGGGCGCGCCACGGTCTAGGGTGAGGTAGTTCAAGCCCACCTCTTCCAAAAACTCCAGGCGGCTTTGAATCTCAGGCACCAGGTCGCGGGCAATGTCTGCATCACGGCCCGTGAGCTTGAGGCCCTGCACCCATTCGCGCACATCGCGCACCGACAGTTGGGCGATGTCGGTGATACCTACGTTGTGGAATTTCACCGCGCGTGCGATCGCGTTCAGCCGCGTGCCGCTGCAGGTGGCGCAGCTGGCATCCGTCACATCTTCTACTTCAGGCTCTGCAAAGCTTTGCTCGCGGCCCCGGTTGTCGTCGTCTTGCACGCTGTCGTCAAAAGCTTTGCGCTGCTCTTTGGTCAGCTTGACACCCGTGCCTACGCAGTCTTTGCACCAGCCGTGTTTGCTGTTGTAGCTGAACAGGCGGGGGTCTAGTTCGGCATACGAGATGCTGCATACGGGGCAGGCGCGTTTGGTGGAGAACACTTGCAGCTTGCCAATGTGCGCCGTAGGGCTGTGCAGATCCATCGCCGTGCGCAGGCCGTCCAGTGGGCCCAGGATATGCACCACGCCTTTGCCGTGCTCCAGCGCGCGGGCCAGGTGGCTGCGCAGCAATGCCTCGTGCTCTGGGAGCACCAGCAGGTCGGCAATCGGCAGCTCAATGGTGTGCTCTTTGAAGCGGTCAATGCGCGGGAAATTGGTGGTGGGCAGAAAGTTACCATCCACCCGCAGGTGGGTGTAGCCGCGCGGGCGTGCCCAGTCGGCCAGCTCGGTGTACACGCCCTTGCGGTTGATCACCAAGGGCGCGAGCAGGCCGATGTGTTGGCCGCGATAGGTTTTTAAAATCTGCGCGGCAATGCTCTCTGGCGTTTGGGGCTGCACGGCGGCATCGTCGTTGACGCAGTGCTGGGTGCCCAGCTTGACATACAGCAAGCGCAGAAAATGCCATACCTCGGTGGTCGTGCCCACCGTTGATTTACGGCCCCCGCGACTGAGCCGCTGCTCAATCGCCACGGTGGGCGGTATGCCATACACGGCGTCTACCTCTGGGCGGCCTGCGGGCTGCACGATGCTACGGGCGTAGGCGTTCAGGCTTTCCAGGTAGCGGCGCTGGCCTTCGTTGAACAGAATGTCGAATGCCAAGGTCGATTTACCCGAACCCGACACGCCCGTGACCACGCTGAATTTGCCGCGCGGAATGTTGACGCTCAGAGACTTGAGGTTGTGCTCTTTGGCGTTCACGATTTCGATGGCGTTAACCGCGCCTATGCGGCGCGGTGCTTGGGCGTGCTGTGCGGTTTTCCATAGCAGCTTGCCTTTTTCGCGCACTTCGTTCGCGCCCAAGCCCATGGCGGCATCGTATTCACGCAAGGCGCGCCCGGTGTGTGAGGTGGCATGTTGTTTGACATCCTCCGGTGTACCCACCGCGCACACTTCACCGCCTGCGTCGCCGCCCTCGGGGCCCAGGTCAATCAGCCAGTCGCTGGCGCGGATCACGTCCAGGTTATGTTCGATGATGAGCAGCGAATGCCCCACGTCCATTAGCTTGCGCAGCGCACGCATGAGCTTGCTGATGTCTTCAAAATGCAGGCCAGTGGTAGGCTCGTCAAACAAAAACAGTGTGCCTTTGGTAGCTAAAGCTTGGCGGCTAGAGCTGGCGCTCTTGGCGGCATCGGCTAGAAAGCCTGCCAGCTTGAGGCGCTGCGCCTCGCCGCCCGACAGGGTGGGCACGGGTTGGCCTAGTTTTACGTATTCCAGCCCTACGTCTACGATGGGTTGCAGTGCGCGGATCACGTCGCGGTCGCTGGCGAACAAGGCAGCCGCCTCGCTCACCGTCAGGTTCAGCACATCGGCCACGTTCACATGCTGGCCGCGCCGCTCGACTTTGATTTCTAAAATCTCAGGTCGGTAGCGTTTGCCATCGCAGTCCTGGCAACGCAAATACACATCGCTCAAGAATTGCATCTCGACATGCTCAAAGCCGGAGCCACCGCAGGTGGGGCAGCGGCCATCGCCGCTGTTAAAACTGAACTTGCTGGCGGTGTAGCTGCGCTGCTTACTCAAAGGCGCATTGGCAAAAATCTCGCGCACGGCATCCCATGCGCCCACATAGCTGGCCGGGTTGGAGCGCGCGGTTTTACCGATCGGCGACTGGTCTACAAACACCACATCGCTGAGTTGCTCGGCGCCCATCAAACGGTCAAACGCACCTGGTGACTCTGTGGCCTTGCCAAAATGGCGCATCAGGGCCGGAGCCAACACGTCTTGAATCAGCGACGATTTGCCTGAGCCGCTGACACCCGTCACGCACACCAGGCGCTGCAAGGGAATTTCAATCGACACATTTTTCAGGTTGTGCTCGCTCGCGCCTTCCAGGATCAAGCGGGGCGTGTTGTCGCTTACCAAGCGTTTAAAGCCCATGCCAATTTGCTTGCGCCCGCCCAGATAGTCGCCAGTGAGGGTAGGGGCATCACGCAACTGATCGGGTGTGCCATCAAACACCATGTCGCCACCGCGCTCGCCCGGGCCTGGGCCCATGTCGATCACCCGGTCTGCGGCCAGCATCACCGCTGGGTCGTGCTCCACCACCACCAGGGTGTTGCCCGCGTCACGCAGGCGCAGCATGGCCTGGGTGATGCGGTCCATATCACGCGGGTGCAGGCCAATGCTGGGTTCGTCCAGCACAAACAAAGTGTTGACCAAGGAGGTGCCCAAGGCCGTGGTGAGGTTGATGCGCTGCACCTCGCCGCCGCTGAGCGTGCGGCTTTGGCGGTCTAGCGTGAGGTAGCCTATGCCGACATCGCACAGGTATTTCAGCCGTGTGCAAATCTCGTCCAACAATAGCTTGAGCGCCTGGGCGTCTCCACTGGCACGGTCTAGTTTTGTCTCTGCTTGCAGGGTGTCGAAAAATGCGCGCAGCTTGTCGATGGACAGTTGCATCAAGTCAAACAAGCACAAGCCTGGCAAGGCTTCGAGCTGCTCGCGCGTCCATTGCACGCCCATAGGCATCAGGCGCTTAGGCGGCAGCATCACGCTGTCGGCTTGCACTTTGGTGCCTACGCGCCAGATGAGCGCCGTGGTCGTGAGCCGCGCGCCGTTGCACACGGGGCAAGTGGTGTAGCTGCGGTACTTGGACAGCAGCACGCGGATGTGCATCTTGTACGACTTGGTTTCCAGGTAGGCAAAAAAGCGCTTTACGCCGTACCACATCTTGCCCCACTGGCCTTCTTTGTAGCTGGGGTTGCCATCGATCACCCAGTGCTTTTGCTCGGGCGTGAGCTTGTTCCAAGGCGTATCGCGCGGTATGCCTGCAGCTTCAGCGTGGCGCATCAAATCGTCTTGGCATTCTTGCCAAGCGGGGGTTTGGATCACCTTGATGGCACCCGCGCGCAGGGTGAGTTTTTCATTGGGGATCACCAGACCGTAGTCGACCCCAATCACGCGGCCAAAGCCTTTGCATTTGGCGCATGCGCCGTTGGCGGAGTTGAACGAAAACAGGCTGGGTGTGGGTTGCGTGTAGCGGATATCACTCTCGGGGCAGTGCAGGCCGGTAGAAAAGCGCCAAACGCTACCTGCCCCCACGCTTGCCACTGCGTGTGCTGCGCTGCCCCCCACGGGGGCTTCCCCGCCTTGGGGCGGCCCGGCGGCGGGGAGGCTTGCTTCAACCAGCATAGCGAGGTCTGAGGATGAAATGGGGTCAGATCCCAATTCAGGACGCAACATTTCCGACGCAGCAAATGCGTTTACGAAATTGGGCTCTGACCCCACTTCATCCGTGCCGGAGGATACTTTTGCTGATGGGGAGTCAGCTTGCAGCACATATACCATCAATCTCCCACTGCCCCGCTTCAGTGCCAATTCAATCGCCTCCATCACCCGCACCTTCTCCGCGCCCAGCAGCTTGAACCGATCCGCCACCACGTCCAGCACCTTGCGTGGCCCGGCGGGTGTGGCGATCTCGCGCTCGGCCTGCACACGGATAAAGCCGCTGGCAGACAGCCATTGGGCCACCTCATCGGCGGTGGTATGGCTGGGTAGTTCGACAGGAAATGTCAGCACCACGCGGGTGTCAGCAGATGGGCAGCGCGCCAGCATCTGCGCATAAATCGTCTCAGCCGTATCGTGCTGCACCGGCAGTGCAGTTTGGGTGTCATACAAATCAGCCAAACGCGCAAAGAGCAACTTCAGGTGATCGTTGATCTCGGTCATTGTGCCGACGGTAGAGCGCGACGAGCGTACCGGGTTGGTTTGGTCAATGGCAATCGCTGGTGGCACGCCGTCCACCCTGTCCACTGCTGGTTTGTCCATGCGGTCCATAAACTGGCGCGCATAGGCCGAGAAGGTCTCTACATAGCGGCGCTGGCCTTCGGCAAACAGGGTGTCAAACACCAAGCTGGACTTGCCCGAGCCGCTGGGGCCTGTGACTACCGTGAGCTCACCTGTGCGGATGTCCAGATCCAGATTTTTAAGGTTGTGTTGGCGTGCTCCGCGAATGCGGATGGTTCCCTGCGTCATATTGGAGCTCTTTAGGTGGTTAGACCCGAAGATTCTAGTGACTCAGCGATGCGCAGCCAGATGTGGGGCCTTAAAAATCGCAATTCAGGGGCTTTGACTGACCAAAAGGCGGTACTTCAACATTACTTGTAGCTGCGCGCGTCCTCAATCACCTTGCCGTCATTGGGCAAAGTTCCCGCACCCACCAGCTCTACGTCGCCGCGCAGTTTGGTGATGTCGCGTATCGCCTCGGCCAGCTTGGCTTTGAGGCCTTCGCTCTGCATGGTGGTTTCTACCTTGAGTAGCATCGCGTCGTTGGCCATCTCGCCACTCACCACCAGGCGCGCTTTGGCCACCTCGGGGAAGCGTTTGGCGATCTCGGCCACTTGGCCGGGGTGCACAAACATGCCGCGAATTTTGGTGGTTTGGTCGGCGCGGCCCATCCAGCCTTTGATGCGCGTGTTGGTGCGGCCTGTAGGGCAGTGGCCGGGCAGCACGGCGGTGAGGTCACCTGTGCCAAAGCGGATCAGCGGGTAGGTGGAGTTCAGGGTGGTCACCACCAGCTCGCCTACTTCGCCTTCGGGCACGGGGTCGCCTGTGCCGGGGCGCACGATCTCGACAATCACGCCTTCGTCCAGCACCAAGCCTTGGCGGGCGCTGGTCTCATAGGCAATCAAGCCTAAATCTGCCGTGGCAAAGCTCTGGTACACGTCGATGCCGCGCTCGGTAAACCAGTCGCGCAGGCTGGGCGGGAACGCCTCGCCGCCGACCATGCCTTTTTTCACGCTGGGCAGTTGGATGCCCATGCCCAAGGCTTTTTCAACAATCAGTTTTAAGAAGCTGGGGGTGCCGATATAACCTGCTGGCTGGAGATCAGCCATGGCTTGCACCTGCTGCTCGGTTTGACCGGTACCACCGGGGAAAACGGTGCAACCTAAGGCATGCGCTCCGGTTTCCATCAAGGAGCCGGCGGGTACAAAGTGGTAGCTAAAGCAGTTGTGCACTAGCTCGCCACTGCGAAAACCTGCCGCGTAGATGGCGCGCGCCATGCGCCAGTAGTCGCGGCTGGTGCCTTCTGGTTCGTAGATCGGGCCAGGGCTGGCAAACACGCGCGGCATCTGCGCGCCGAAGCCTACGGCGCTGAAGCCGCCAAACACGTCTTTGCCCGCTTCGCGGCCAGCCTTTTGCCTGTCGTGCAGCTCGCCTTTGCGGGTCACGGGCAGCTTGGCCAGGGCGGCGCGGGTGGTGATGCTCTGTGCGCTCACACCTTGCAGCGCATCGCGCATGGCGGCTGCGTGCTGCTGTGCATGGGCTATCTGCGCAGGCAGCGCGGCCATGTGGGCGGCCTCGCGTGCAGAGGGTTCGCGGGTTTCTAAATTGTCGTAAAACTGCCCCATCATTACATCCTTCATGCCAGATTTATTACTATATATTTCATAGCGTCTCCCGCAATATTCTATTGGGCTATTGGGCTGAAACCCTTGAAAATCGTACAAAACTAAAGTGCAGCGCTGGCTTGCACCAGACCAGCAACCTTAAGCCAACCAACGCTTCCTGCGCTTGTAGCTCTTCACGTCTTTAAAGCTCTTCTTCTCGCCATCACCGCCGCCGGTGCCGAGGTAAAACTCTTTCACGTCTTCGTTGGTGGCCAGCTCTTTGGCAGGGCCGTCCATCACGATGCGGCCGCTCTCCATGATGTAGCCGTAGTCGGCGTAGCGCAGCGCCATATTGGTGTTTTGCTCGGCCACCAAGAAGGTCACGCCTTCTTTGCTGTTCAAGTCTTTCACAATCTCAAACACCTCTTCCACGATTTGCGGTGCCAGGCCCATCGACGGCTCGTCCAGCAGCATCATGGTGGGGTTGGCCATCAGCGCGCGGCCAATGGCGCACATTTGCTGCTCGCCACCCGAGGTATAGGCCGCTTGTGAAGTGCGGCGGGTTTTGAGGCGCGGGAAGTAGTTGTACACCTTCTCTAGGTTGGCGGCAATTTGCGCTTTGCTTTTGACGGTGTAGGCTCCGGTCATCAGGTTTTCTTCAATCGTCAGGTGGGCAAAGCAGTGGCGCCCTTCCATCACCTGCACCACGCCGCGCTGCACCAAGTCGGCAGGGCTTAAGTTCTCTATGCGCTCACCACGCAGCTCGATGCTGCCCTTGGTGACCGCACCGCGCTCGCCAGACAGCAGGTTGCTGATCGCCCGCAGCGTGGTGGTTTTGCCTGCGCCGTTGCCGCCCAAGATGGCGACAATACCGCGCTCGGGAACTTGCAGGGACACCCCTTTCAACACCAGGATCACATGGTTGTAGATCACCTCAATGCCGTTGACATTGAGGACGATGTTGGGCGGCGCAGCAGCGGCGGCAGGAGCAGGGGTTTTGTTTTCCATCTTGGGTTCTCTGGCTAGTTCACAAAGCAGCACGCTGTGTGTGCAGCGCTGCTTTGTGAACTAGCGACTCTTGCGAGTCGCTAGAGGCGTTACTTAACTTGCGGGCAAATCAAGACTGGCAGTCCGCGCCATCGCGGCGGGTCAGCTTCTTCTCGGCAGCGTACTTGTCAGCAGCGGCCTTGACCATCGGGTTGATGATCTGCTCGTCGCCTTGCAGCCAGTCAGAGGTCCAGTTGAACTTGGCACCGTCCCATGTGTGTACGCGCGCCCACGAAGCACCCATGTGGTCTTTGCAGCTGGTAGACAGTGGGCGCATCACGCCTTTGAAGCCCAGCGCATCGAGTTTGGCCTGGGTCAGGTTCAGGTTCTCATAGCCCCAGCGTGCTTGCTCGCCGGTCATGACCTTGCCTTTGCCAAAGCGCTCCTGCGCCGAGCGCACGCCTTCCACAGCCAACATGCCTGCTTGCAGGCCGCGCATGTACAGCACTTGGCCGACTTCTTCTTTCGGGCCCGTGCCCTGGCCTTTGCCGTGCACCATGCTCAAGATGTCTTTGACCACCGCTGCATTGGGTTCTGCACCGTGCTGCATCATGATGGCGTTGTAGCCTTTGGCACCCTCGGCCACGTCTTTCACGTCTGGCTCGGCACCTGCCCACCACACGCCGTACATTTTGTCGCGTGGGTAGCCAGTGGCTTGCGCTTCTTTGAGTGCGGTGGAGTTCATCACGCCCCAGCCCCAGTTGAGCACATAGTCAGGCTTGTTCTGGCGAATCTGCAGCCAAGTGGCTTTTTGCTCAACACCGGGGTGCGTCACGGGCAGCAGGCTCAGTTCAAAGCCATGCATCTTGGCGCGCTCTTGCAGCAAAGGAATAGGCTCTTTACCAAATGGTGAATCGTGGTAAATCAAGGTGATTTTTTTACCCTTGAGCTTGTCAAAACCACCTTCTTTTTTGGCGATGTGCTGAATCAATGTGTCAGCCGCTACCCAGTAAGTGCCTGACAGAGGGAAGTTCCACTTGAACACGCCTCCGTCAGCAGACTCGCTGCGTCCATAGCCAGCAGTA
>JANMTF010000095.1:0-2132 GCA_031390175.1 Polaromonas sp. | reverse complement strand
ATCGTCCACCGCTCGCCGCACCTGATGCTGGGCTACTTCAACGACCCCGAGAAAACCCGCGCCTCGTTTGAAGGCGACTGGTTCCACAGCGGCGACCTGGCCACCATTGACGATGAAGGCTACATCACCGTGGTAGACCGCAAAAAAGACATGATCAAAACCGGCGGCGAAAACGTGGCCAGCCGCGAGGTGGAAGAGATGATTTACCGCTTGACAGAAGTGAGTGAAGTAGCCGTCATCGGCCTGCCCGACCCGCGTTGGGTGGAAGCGGTGACTGCGGTCATCGTGCTGAAGGCGGGGCAGTTTTTAAGTGCAGAGGCGGTGATGGCGCATTGCTCTACGCATATGGCCAGTTTTAAAGCGCCTAAGCGAGTGGTGTTTACCGATAGCTTGCCGAAGAATCCGAGTGGGAAATTATTGAAGCGGGAATTGCGGTTGAAGCACAGCGTCTGAATCCTTTTAGCGCTTGCTCAGTGCTGCGCTCGCTCTGGCACTTGGCGTGCACAGCTCCGCGGCTGTCCCCCGGCCTGCGGCCTCCTCCTTTATGCCGCTGCGCTGAGTACACCATCGACCAGCTCTCGCGAAGTAGTGGGCGATCCACCGCGTGGTTCCAAACCGTCCCAGTACGCAGCTCTGGCGCTTGGTGTGCACAGCGCAGCGGCATAAAGGAGGAGGCAGCGGCCCCAGGGCCGCAACGGGGGACAGCCGCGGAGCTGAGTACACCATCGACCAGCTCTCCTGTGCAAAACCAAGACAAGCCCGACATGTGGCGAAACATCCGTAGAACCTACAGCTTGCCGCTCACCAAGCGCAACACCCGATCACAGCGCCCTGCCAACTCTTCATCATGCGTCACCATCACAAACGCGGTGCCGTGGTCTTTGGCTAGTTGCAGCATTTGCACGTACACACCGTCGGCGGTAGTGCGGTCTAAGTTTCCAGTGGGTTCATCAGCCAGCACACACGCCGGGCGGGTGACCAGGGCGCGGGCGATGGCTACGCGTTGGCGTTCGCCGCCAGAGAGCTCGCTGGGGCGGTGGTGCAGGCGGTGCTCCAGGCCTACGCTTGCTAACATTTTGCTAGCTGTTTGCGCATAGTCTGCGTGGGCTAGGCGGCGAATCTTGAGCGGCATGGCGACGTTGTCCAGCGCGGTGAACTCGGGTAGCAGATGGTGAAACTGGTAGACAAAGCCCAGGTGCTGGTTGCGCCATTTGCCCTGCTCTGCGGGGCTCATAGCGGTGATGTCGCGCTGCATGAGTTGCACGCTGCCGGCGGTGGGTGCGTCCAGGCCGCCGAGCAAATGCAAGAGCGTGCTTTTACCGGAGCCGGATGCGCCGACGATGGCGACGGTTTCGCCTGCGTGCACTTGCAGGTCGATGCCTTGCAGCACGGTCACGTCTAGCGTGCCGTCGTGGAAGCGTTTGGTGAGACCTTGTGCCGAGAGGATCACATCGCCGCCGGGCCGCGCCAAGCCAATGACGGCCCCCTCGGGGGGCAGCGCAGTACGCGCAGCGACAAGCGTGGGGGTCAATTCATTTTCACTCATAACGCAGCGCCTCCGCAGGGTTCACGCGGCTGGCGCGCCAGCTGGGGTACAGGGTGGCGGCGAAGGACAATATCAGCGACAACACAATGATGGGCGTGATGTCGGCACTTTGCGGCTCGCTGGGCATGCGGCTGATGAGGTAAATATCGCGTGGCAAAAAGCTGGTGCGCAGCACGCTTTCTATCCACGGCACGATCACGTCGATATTGAATGCAACCAGCAGGCCGAGCGCGAGACCCATGAAGGTGCCAATCACGCCCACCATCGCGCCCTGGACGACGAAGATGCCCATGATGCTGCGCGGGCTGGCGCCCAGAGTGCGCAGAATGGCGATGTCGGCGCGCTTGTCTTGCACCGTCATCACCAAGGTGCTGACCAGGTTGAAGGCGGCTACTGCAACGATGAGGGTCAAAATAATAAACATCATGCGTTTTTCCAGCTGCACTGCGGCAAACCAGGTGCGGTTTTGCCGCGTCCAGTCGCGTACCAGCAGGCCATCGCTGAGCTGCACGGTCAAAGCCTGGCCGGCCTCGCGGGCTTGGTGCAGGTCTTTGATTTTCAGGCGCACGCCGGTGGGGCCTTCCAG
>JANMTF010000094.1:0-3593 GCA_031390175.1 Polaromonas sp. | reverse complement strand
GCTTTGGCGGTGCCGCCAAACTTGGAGGCCAAGACGGTGGTGATGGCGGCGGTGAGCGTGGTCTTGCCGTGGTCGACGTGGCCAATCGTGCCTACGTTGACGTGGGGCTTGGTACGCGTGAATTTTTCTTTACCCATTTTTATCGCTCCGAAATTTAAACGATGAACAAATTTTCTAAATCAATTTAATCTGGGCGTTGAAGTCACACTCCAACGCCCAGATTAAAACTGGTGCCCATTCCGGGAATCGGACCCGGGACCTCTCCCTTACCAAGGGAGTGCTCTACCACTGAGCCAAATGGGCGCTCTTAATTCTTCTTACAACTAACTATTCTCAAAAACCATCCATCAATTTGTGGAGCGGGAGACGGGAATCGAACCCGCGTCATTAGCTTGGAAGGCTAGGGTTCTACCATTGAACTACTCCCGCATCGGACAGGTTGACAGAAATTTCGTCAAAACATCCAAAGCGCGACAACCCAAATTGTCCTCAAATTCGCTCTACAAATCAAAATACAAACTCACAATGCCTGGTGGAGAGAGCTGGATTCGAACCAGCGTACTCGTAAGAGGGCAGATTTACAGTCTGCTGCCATTAACCACTCGGCCATCTCTCCACGGCGAACCTCGGATTATATAACACTGTTGGGACTATTGCTTACCCATTGCACCTAGCCATCCACGCTTACCATCGGTAAATCAGCATCAAATCTGGCTCCAGCCCTATAGAATATTGCGGTGGCAGCTATTAATTTAATAGTTTTAATAAATAATATTATTCCAAGCGTTGCGCCAAACGCACGACGGTAACGCCTGCGCGCAGCTGCCGCAAGCTGGGCATGACCAGCGTGCAGTCGCATAAGGTGTCCGGTAGACCGCCTGGCCATCCCTTGCCAGCACCGTACCCGCTAGCGGTATGTGTTGCAGACCTTGCCAGTTTTGCTCGAAACGTAAACCCTCACTCTGGGCCACGACCGCGTCTGTGACTTTGACTGCGATTTGATTGTGCGGCAAGGGTTGCCGCCAATCCTCAGGAATACACCTCAGCTCCACGCATCCCGATACCGCCAAAAAGCGCGCTGCCATGTCTATCGCGACGTCCCGGCTGGAGACATCCCCGTGGAATCCACACTCCACCAGCAAGGCGCAGGCATGCATAGCGTTGTCCGAGCCAAAATGGCCATAGTCGCGCATGCGCACGCCTTCTTGATGCCCTGCATCCACCACAATATGCTTGGGCGCACCTATCTGTTTCGCTAACGCGAGATTGCGTGCTTGTAGCCCGGTCAACAACAATGGCTCGCCAGGTTCGTGCATAGAGTGCAAATCCAGCAACCAATCCGCCTGCGCGACATAGGGACGCAACTGCACCGCCCGGCGGCGCTCCTGCGTGCTGGGATGGGTCAATTTGTCGTCCGACCAAACGCGGTTCATATCTTCGTCTACAAAGCGCGAAGCGTCATGGTGGGCAGCGTCAAAGCGGTCAAAGGCTGCAAGGTTGCAAAATGCCAAGGTCAGCTTGCCAGCGACAGGGCGAATGTGGGCCTCCAGCAGCGTTTTAAGGGCCCATGCGCCGCACAGCTCGTTACCATGCACGAGAGCTGTCACCATCACGCTGCGGCCTGGCTTGCCACTGTCAAACTGCCAGACACCTTCCACTCCGGTATTGCCCGCGCGCCACTGACCTAACTCTGGTTTTTCCAATACGAACTGCATAGTCACGGGCCTGCTTTATTCTTTGATTTTGGCAAAATCGACAATCTTTTTGAACTTCACCGTCTCGGATGTAAGGTACGCAGCGGCGTCTTCTTTGCCGGTAAACACCGTCGAACCAGAGTCTTCCAGTTTTTTCCGCATAGCCGGGTCTTGCAGCCCATCTTGCAGGGCTTTTTGCAGCTTCGCCACCACGGCGGGCGGCATGCCCTTCGGGCCTACCAGCATAAACCAAGAGCTGATGTCCAAGCCCTGCAACTGCGGATGCTCTGACAGCGCAGGTATCTGCGCTGTCACCGCGCTGCGCTTAGCCTCCGAGGTACCCAAAGCCACCACTTTGCCACTGCGGATATGGGGCAGTCCAGAGCTGAGCACAAACACGCCAAAGTCCAAGGTATTGCCCAGCAAATCGTTGGCCAGCGGGGCTACGCCACGGTAGGGAATATGCACCATGAACAGCCCTGCTTTGTCTTTGAGCATCTCCCCCGTCAGGTGCAGCGCGGTACCCACACCGGAAGAGCCGTAGCTGAACTGGCCTGGCTTGGTTTTGACCAGTTTTAAAAACTCATCCGTCGTTTTCACGCCTGTTTTGGCAGAGGCCACCAACACCATGGGCTGCGAGGCTACCAAGCCCACAGGGCTGAAGTCTTGGGTGCCGTCATAGCGCAAATTGGGGTTGATCAGGCGACTGATCGCCACTTCGTTATTGGCCCCTAAGAGCAGGGTGTAGCCGTCAGGTTGTGCGTTCACCACTTTTTGCGCACCGACCGTGCCGCCTGCACCACCCACGTTATCGACCAAAGTGGTCACCTTGAGTTGCTTGGCCAATATCTCGGCCACCACCCGGCCCGTCAGGTCAGTGCTGCCGCCGGGAGGATAGCCCACCACCACGGTGATGGGTTTGTTGGGAAAGTCGGCCTGAGCCCACGCGGGAGCACCTACGGCAAGCCAGCATGCCGCCAGCGCAGTAATCAGGCGGAAGTTTCGGGTAATGTGCACCATCGTTTTCCTTAGAATTAACAACATCACGGATTATCAGGGGGTCGATGCTCGGTGCCATGCGCAACGCGCACACACCTATGCGTTTGGCGCAGGCGTAAAAAAACCACCCGAAGGTGGTTTTTTTATGTACGCCAAGGCGTTGGCTTACTTCTTTTGACGGAACTTGCGCAGTGCGGCAATCTGCGCCGCCATCACAAACAGTTCCGACTGGGCTTTGGCCACATCGATTTCGCCTTTGGCGTTATCCAGGGCTTCTTTGGCTGCCGCCATCGCTGCATTGGCCTTCTCGTCGTCCAGGTCTTTACCGCGCACGGCCGTGTCGGTCAACACGGTCACGCAATTGGGCTGCACTTCCAAAATACCGCCAGCAACAAAGACGAACTCTTCGGTGCCATCAGCCTTTTCGATGCGCACAGAACCGGCTTTGATGCGGGTGATCAGCGGTGTGTGGCGTGGGTAAATACCCAGCTCGCCCGCCTCGCCTGGCAAAGCCACAAACTTGGCTTCGCCCGAGAAGATGGACTCTTCAGCGCTTACAACATCAACGTGAATAGTGCTCATAGATACTCCAGTTTAAAAAGTGGATGGAAAGTGCATAGTCGGGATGGCCCGCTAGGCGCCGCGCGGAACTGTGCGAAAAGCACAGTGAGCACGGCAACAACGCGGGGCGCCCGAATATGCGCTTTACGCCACTTTTTTGGCCTTTTCGATGGCTTCGTCGATGGTCCCTACCATGTAGAACGCTTGCTCTGGCATGTGGTCGCATTCGCCGTTGACAATCATCTTGAAGCCGCGAATGGTCTCGGCCAAGGTGACGTACTTGCCGGGGGAACCGGTAAACACTTCTGCCACGTGGAAAGGCTGGCTCAAGAAGCGCTG
>JANMTF010000233.1:0-3448 GCA_031390175.1 Polaromonas sp. | reverse complement strand
GAGCGGCTGGGGCTCACGAAGACCCCCTGACACGCCAAGCAAGCGATATTTTTAAGAACAAATCAGGCTGTAGCCCTTTAGAATATTGCGGAAGCAGCTATTGAATATGTAGCTATTAAAAGGTACACCAACCGTTCATTGGGCAGGTGTTAACCCAAACTTTTAAGCCCGCAGCCTTGCCCGCAGCGCATCCGTGGCCTGCCACTTGCCCGTCTTGTCTACCACCAGCACATCTACCTTCCACATTTTTGCAAGCTCCATCGCCCGCGCCGGGCTAGCCATAAACATCACTTTGGTCAATGCATCGGCCAGTGCGCAACTGTGGGCCAGCACGGTGACAGATGCAATTTGGCTGGGGGAGTAGCCCGTTTGGGGATTGAAAATGTGGTGGTGCTTGTCGTCGCTGCCAAAGCGGTAATGCACATCACTGGATGTGGCCATGGCACCGCCGCCTAAGGCCAATTTGGCAATCAGCGCATTGGGTTGGCGCGGATTGGCTATGGCTAAAGTCCATGGGCTTTGCTGGGGGCCAGTGCCCAAGGCGGACCATTCACCCGTGTCAATCAACGCATGTTCAATACCCGAGGCTTCCAGCGCAGCGCGTGCCAAGTCACTCGCGAAGCCTTGGGCAATACCGTTGAGCGTGGCTGCCATTTGAGGCTTGGCGAAACCGATACGCTCGGGAGTAACCTGCAAGTGCTGCCAACCCACCCGTGCTACTGCGCTTTGAACCTCGCCAGCGCTGGGCAAACGGCCTGCCTGCTTGGCCTTTTGCCACACGTCCCAGAGGGGTTGCACCGTCACGTCAAACGCGCCCTGACTTTGTTGGGAGACCTGCTGCGCAAGTTGGAGCACCTGCACCAGATCAGGATGGGGATGGTGCAGCACACCGTCGCGGTTCAAACGGCACAAGGCGCTGTCTGGGATGAACAGGCTCATGTGCCGCTCGACATGGCGAATAGCGGCCACGGCGGCATCTAGCGCGGCATCGGCTCGTCCACCGTCCATATGCCCTGCCTTGAGTGACAGCGTGGTGCCCAAGCCCAGCATCACCCGTTCGCGCCATTGCAGAGCCAACGGCTTGGCGCTCACACCAGGCAGCACTAACGCAGCGCCCCAACCCATGGACACGCGCAGGCAATCCCGACGGGTGGTGGTACCAAGACCAAGCGCAAGATCAGACATGCAAACCCACGGGTTGAATCGGAATCACTTTAGACGGCGTGCTCATCAACGCTTTGCGATCGCGAATCAGCGGCAGGCAGCGCTGGTCGTCCTGGTAATCGGCCACGCAGTCGAGGCACTGGAAGCACTCGTCGTAGTCCACCTTGCCTACCACGGTGATCGCTTGGTAGCCGCAGCCGTGGCGGCAGGTTTGGCAGGGGGTGCCGCACTCAGCACGCCTTGGAATCCATTTAAGGAGCCGCAGCTTTCCCATCACCGCCAACGCCGCGCCCAGCGGGCAGATGTAGCGGCAGTAGCCGCGAAACACCAGCACGCTCAAGGCCAGGCAGGCCACGGCCCAGGCCACATAGGGCCAGTCGCGCTGAAAGCCCATGCTGATCGAGGTTTTAAACGGCTCAATCTCTACTATGTTGTCTGCCCACGGGCCACCCATCACCACGGCCACGGCAATGGCGGCCAGCACAACGTATTTGACATTCTTCAGCGCGGCATCTACCTTGCGGTGAAATTGCTGCGGCTTGATGCGCAGGGCCTTGGCCAGCATGCTGAGCAGCTCTTGAAACGCCCCAAACGGGCACAACCAGCCGCAAAACGTGCCGCGCCCCCACACCAGCAAGCTGACGCCGACAAAGGCCCACAGCACAATGGCCATCGGGTCAGACAGCAAAAACTCGCCACTGCGCCCTTCCAGCAAACTACTGGCCAGCGAGGTGATGTTGACAATGGTGAGCTGGCCCTGTGCGGCCCAGCCAATAAACACCAGCGTAAAGACCAGGTAGATGGTGCGATAGGTGGTCAATCTTTTCTGCGTGGCCGAGAGCCATTTTTGGTAACCCAAGGCGGCAGTCAAAACCACGAGGCCCAACACCAGTATGGCCAAATCCACTTGTCGCTGCTCCCACACGCGCAGCCAAGCGGGCGTCTCACGCACGGGCTGCCACTGGGCAATGTTGGGGATGGCTATGTTGTGCTGCCACTGGATCTCGGTTTGTGCTTGCTCTACTTCAGCGGGGCCACGCGAGACGTTCAAGTCCAGAGTGACCGGTTGGGCCAAATCCAGCCCGGCCTGGGGCTCGGTGGCAAACATGCGCAGCACAGCACTGCTGCCTACACCCGAGTGTTGGCCGCTCATGCGTACGCCGTGGGCGTAAGGTAATTCTTTCAAGTTGAACTGTTGTGCGCCTTGTTTTGCCACCAGGCGGGTGGCTCGGCCCGAGGGTGTATTCAGACTGGCAGTTGCGGGGTAGCGGCCGCTGTCCATCACCGCCAGCACCTGCACACCGCTCTCGCGCAAGGCCCGCACCTCGCGCCAGCCAGAGGCATCCAGCAGATTGCGGCCCACCTGGGGCAGCCCCACCAGACTGACCCACATGTCCACTGCCACCCCGGTGGGGCGAATCATGCCCTCGGCATCTTTGCCCGCCATAGGGGTGCCGGCAAAGCGCTGCTCGACTTGCTTGTTGGTCCAAGAGATGGGCTGCACCAGCTTGGCCGCCACCAGCTGGGCCCAGCCCATGCGCTCAAACTTATCGTCCGTGCCGCGCGTCTGGCCAGCCTCGCGCTTGGCCTTGGGATCGTCCAGCTTGGCGTAGGCCACCTGCGACGCTGCCTCCATGATGGCGCGGTCCATCGCCGTGACCGACACCGTGCCAGCGGACACCCCATGCAAGGTGGCTTTTTGGTCGTCAAACACGCGCTGCGCTTTGTAGCCCAGCACCTGGATGCTGTGGTGCATCGTCAAGTCAATGTACTGCTCGGCAAATCCGGCCAATAGCGCGTTGGTCGCTGGGGCCTGGAAGATGGGCTCGTTGTGGGAGAGCAGGCGCACGTCCATGAACTTGCCAGCCGGGGTCATCACCACCAAAATATTGATCGGCTTGCCGCCATAGCCTGCTACGGGTTCGATGTCGATGGTTTCAAACATATAGGCATACAGCTTCATGCTGCCCGGCGCTGTCATGTTGCGGTGAAACACCGGCCACACCGGCAGCGCCGTGAGCTGCTCACCCACCGTCAAAGACTCGCCCATGCGCTGCTGCAGTTGCTCGCGCGTGAGCGAGCCTGCTTGAACCAAGGACGCTTGCAGCGCTAAAAAACTAGCAACAACCAGCCCGACCCGAACGGCGGAGATGAGCACGAAGAGTAGGCGCATAGGAAGAAAGATTGTGTCATACAGGCCTTGTATGTGCCTCCACACAAGTGTACCGTCCTGAGAATTTATGCTCTCATGGGCTTGGGGTAAATACCAATAAACACTGAGATA
>JANMTF010000231.1:0-16464 GCA_031390175.1 Polaromonas sp. | reverse complement strand
ACCGGGACGCAAGGTGCATGAGACGGGGATACCGTTTAACGACGCCAGTGGCGAGCGGCTGCGCGCCTGGCTGGGTGTCTCGCGTGAGGTGTTTTACAACGAACGCCAAGTGGCGATTTTGCCGATGGGTTTTTGTTTTCCGGGCACTGGTAAGTCTGGCGACTTGCCACCACGGCCAGAGTGCGCGCCTGCATGGCGCGAGCCGCTGCTTGCAGGTCTGAAAGACTTGCAACTGACTTTGGTGATGGGCCAGTACGCGCAGGCCTACCACCTGCCCCATGCGGGTGCCACGCTGACCGACGCCGTGCTGGCCTGGCGTACCCACTGGCCCCGCACCGTGCCGCTGCCGCACCCCAGCCCACGCAATAATCTGTGGCTAAAGCGCAATCCGTGGTTTGAACTGGAGCTGCTGCCTGCGCTGCGCGAGCGTGTAGCGCAAGTGCTAGCGGCACCCACCACCACTTTGCCCGGTTTGGATTCACCCCTTGCACCATCACTGACTGAAACCAGCCTGCGCCCGCCACTATAACGCCGTCGGATACGCGTTGGCCCAGCGCTTAATGCCGTTCAGGTCGCTACTATTAATATAGCTTTTTCCGCAATCATTTATTGGGCTACAGGCCAGCTGTACGACCCCAGCCACTTTGTATTGCAGCAGCTTAACTACCTGGACTACATCGACTACTACCACCAGCGCATCAAAATCTTCCATGTGAAAGACGCCGAGTTCAACCCCACTGGCAAGCAGAGTGTGTACGGCGGCTACCAGCCGTGGCTGAAAAGGGCAGGGCGCTTCCGGTCACTGTGCGATGGACAGGTGGACTTTGCGGCCATCGTCTCCAAGATGGCGGGCTATGACTTTGCGGGCTGGGCGGTGCTGGAGTGGGCGTGCTGCATCAAGCACCCCGAAGACGGCGCGCGCGGCATGAAGTTTATTGAAGCCGTGGTGGAGTCCAGCCGCGCCAACGGCCGCTGGACTAGTGCGCGTTTGAACCTTGCGTTGTAGACGTCTCTGAGGCGCAGCCTCTGGCCGCGGTTTGATGATGTCTCTTGAAGATGCCGCTCAAAGTGGGTTGGCTGGCGGCAGCTCGGGAATTTGTGCTGCAAAAACCTTGCGAAATCACGCGACCCGTTCAGTAGCGCCCAGAAGACTATCCCCGCGCCTTTCTCCAGATTTTTTATCACAAACACGCCGAACTACCGCTGAACTGGCGTGGTGTCACTCATTGGCGCGCTGAGGTGTCAAGTTTGAAGCTTTTTAGCCCTCTAGTCCAATAGAATATTGCGGGAGCAGCTATGTTTTTAATAGTTCGCTCCGTTGCATCAAACGTAGCAAATGGGGTCAGATCAAAATTCAGGAAGATCCTCTGCCCGGAGCGCGCAACGCCGTAACGAAATTTTGCTCTGACCCCTTTTGCGTAGCCTCCGGCGCGTCGGGTCGTTCTCTCCCCCTCCTGCCCGCGAAGAGTCCCTCGCATATACCTCGCGGCTCGCGCCATGTTTTGCAGGGCGGCAAGTCGCTGCAACGGCCGCTGCTGCGTTGTGGTGATTTTTGAGAAGTACGCATAATTTCATAAATCTATAAAACTCAAAAAGCCCGATTGTTTCACCAAAAAATTGATGATTTGCGTGATATTTCACTGTAAAACAATCAAAAATGGACGTTAATTGTCCAAGTTATGGTCAGGTACACAAATTCGCATAATTTAGTGTACCTCGCAGGCTCGCCAACGGCTTTCGCGTCACGAAAAAGCGCCAAAAAACACGATTTTGAGGCCTTTTTAAGATACTAATCGCTCTGCAGCCCAATAGAATGATGCGGTAGCAGCTCCTGTATGTGTAGCACGTTGAAATAGGTACACAGGTGCCTGCAGGGGCATCCGGGCGGTTGCGGACACATACAGGCGGTCAGAACCGCCCGCCCACCAGCCCACCAGCCCACCAGCCCACCAGCCCACCAGCCCGCCCAGCATGTCACAGGAACCTGCAAACCCCCTGTCTGCTCGCGGCAGAGAGCGGCCCGACCCGCTCAGACTGCGCGGCTGCCTGCGCCGGGTGCTCAGGTGCAGGCCAGTGGTTGCCGGGGGCCGCCATGCATGACGTGAGCTTGTGGATGGCTGGGAATGTGCTGCTGATAGCAGCGCAGGGAGCGGTGCGTGCGCTGCGCGCGCGTACGTGCAAGCAGCTCGTATTTGACAGGGTTCTCGCCCCGCATCGGCGTATCTGGCACTGCGGCAATCGCACTGAGCGCACTTTGCTTGCCCTAAAACGTGCCAATGTGGGTCATAATTTAACCCATGGTTCGGGCTGAAGATTTCATCCCCCTTACCGCCGCCACCTCGCGTGGTTCAGTCCAACAAGGTTTATCTGTCGCAGGAGGCGCTCTTGATTTCTTTCAGCTTGGTCTCGCGACAGATAAACGCTATTCGTTTTAAATGACATGGGAAAGTTTGATGAACTTGACGCATTGCTTTCTTCGGACGAGGAAGATTATTACTACAACGATGAGTTTTTGCATGCGGAAGAGCTGATTGAGACCATGTCAGAGGAGGAGGTTTCATCTCTTCTAAATGCGTGGAAAGCCCGAGACGAATCTTGGTGTGATCGGTTCTCGCAAGCTTGCACCACTATCAACCCATCAGTTTTAACAAAACTAATTCAAGTCGCAATTGCCACGAATGGAAAGGTCTCACCAACTCTGGGTCTTTTAACCCGACTTCCAAATCAAGCCGGGCAGTCGGAGTTCTATATTCAAATTTTGAATTACTGCCTGGGACTATGGCGTGAAAATCCTCGGCTTCATAGACAAATTCAAATGTGTACGTGGAGTTGCGGACTATCGGGCCGGCTGTTAAAGCAGCTTGAGTTCAAGTCATGGAAAGAAGCTGGCCTATGAAGTTCATGAAAGTGTCATTTAACTTGCCGCTCGACACCGACGCTTCGCGCCGGTCAGCTTTACGTTTAAGTTGCGAATGAAGCTCGCAGTCATCGCGCTCTTTTTCTTGATCGGTGGTTGCTCGTCCGTACCGAGCGCTACCTGCGACGTTGAGCATCCCCCGGCTGTAGCTCAAATTCGTGCAACGCATGGCGTGGACCTGGCGACTTTTCCCGCCGCGATTTCTTCGACATATTCGGGATGCCAACGTACTTGGTACGGCGATTATGGCGACCCAAAGAATATGCAAGTGCTGATGACGACGCACTACCAATCGGGCCGTGTCACTCGGCTCACTGGCCGGGAACCCGACGGCCCCGCGTATGACTGCAGCTATTCACAAGGTGTTCTGGATATCATAGCCTCTCGAAATTCGGAACGCTGCCCGTCCGCCAATGACGTCGAGAGGAAGAATTGACATGTGCGCGGCGGGTAATCAGCTTAACATGTCACTCGACACAGACACTGCGCCAACTGCTGCGCAGCGCCGGTCATTTTTACGTTAGCACTCACAAAAAAGGGAGGAGTCAATATGCAAGCAATGGAAATGGTCCGCAAGGCTGGATTCTTAAAGAAACTGTATGGCTTAACGATCACTGTGGCTCCAGAGTCACAGGAGCATATGCTTCAAGAGTTCAGGCATGTCAAAGAAGCACTCGTAAACTGGAAGAAAAGCCGCGGTTCCAATTGCGAAACGGTGATGTTTACGATGGTTTCCGACCCGTCATTGCATCCCTTCCTGAAGGATCTGCTGGCCCAAATCTACGAAGGTGAGCAAGACCTCAGTCCAATACTGAAGTCAGTGAAAGTTTTAGTAGGTTTGCTTGACAAAGCTGGAAAACCCAAAGAAGAGTATGCGCTGGGCGAGTCCTAACTTGCCATTCGAGAATGGGACGCCGCAAAAGCGCGGCGTCCCTCATTTAGCACGTTGAACCGCAGAACCCTTCGCATGCAAGTATCAAAAGAATCTCCCGACCAGCCGGAAGTCATTGCACTCATTGCTGACCTAGATGCGTACCAAGACACGCTGTATCCGGCCGAGGCGCGGTATGCGCTGGATCTGGCGTCGCTCAAGAAATCGAACGTGATATTTATGGTCGCGCGGGATGGGGAAGGCACCGCTGTGGGTTGCGGTGCGGTCGTCATCACCGCCAGTGTGGGTGAGCTGAAACGCATGTACGTGCGCCCACAGAACCGTGGCCACGGCGTTGCGCGTAGCTTGCTGGTTGCGCTTGAGGCGTCGTCGCTCGGGGCTGGGTGCGAGGAGTTGCTTTTGGAAACGGGGCCCTACCAACCAGAGGCGCTGGCTTTCTACAGCAAGCAGGGGTACACAAGGCGCGGGCCGTTTGGAGCGTATCCGGACCATCCACTGAGTGTTTTTATGGGGAAGCGCCTTGCGCACCGAGAGCCTGAGGCGTAATACGCCTTGAGGCACCCTGACGTCTTGAGTTTTAGGGCATTTAGCCATCTAGCCCCATAGAATATTGCGGGAGAAGCTATTTTTTCAATAGCGTGCACCCATCTCCAAAAGCACGTCTAATACAAATAGACTATTTCTGAGGCGCAATTCTTACGCTAACCTCAGGGCGGCAGATCATTGCTGATCAAACTTTAGAAAAGTATCGAAAGTCAAGCGGCACCAAGGTTCGGCGCAAGGTCACCGCCAAGGGGCCAGCACCGATTTGCAAGACCCAAACAAGCACGCGAGGGATCCACAATGAAAGTATTTTTAACCGGCGCCACGGGCTTCATTGGCCAAAACATCGTGCGCAAGATGCGCCAGCGCGGCTGGCAGGTGCATGCGCTGGTGCGTGATGGGGCGAGCGCACCGGCTCGCTGGCTGGCCGAGCAAGGCTGCACCCTAGTGCCTGGCGATGTGACGCAAGCACAAGGCCTGGCCCAAGCCATGGCCGGCATGGATCTGGTGATGCACAACGCAGGGGTTTACGAGTTTGGCGGCAATGCTGCTGTTCAAGCGCGCATGCAGCAGGTCAACGTGGTGGGTACTGATCTGGTGCTGGGCGCTGCACTGCAAGCTGGCGTGCCGCGCACCGTGTATGTCTCTTCTGTGGTGGGGCTGGGGAGCAGTGGCTATGCGCCTGATCCGGCTGTGCTCAGAGATGAAACGCACCGCCACGACGGTCGCAACGTCACACCCTACGCCCGCACCAAAGCGGATGCGCATCAAGTGGCGCTGGCCTGGCGTGCCAAGGGCTTGCCACTGGTGATTGCCATGCCTGGTGCCGTGGTGGGCGCTAACGACCATTCGGCATTTGGCTACTTCATGCGCATGCACCTGTTGGGTGCCATGCCGCCGATGGCTTTTGGGGGCCACTGTACGCTAGGCTTTGTGGATGTACAGGCGCTGGCCGAAGGCCTTTGCCTTGCGGCGCAAAACGCACCCATCGGGCAAGACTACATCTTCGTTGGCCACAGCATGACGCTAAAGAGCATGTTCGATCAATTGGCGCGCTACCCCGGTGGTATGAAGGTGCGCCTGTGGTTGCCGCGCTGGTTCATGCGCCCGCAACTGTGGCTGACGGAGCCCTTGCAGCGCGCGTTGGGCCTACCGGCATTTTTGTCGCGCGATACGGTGGATGCGTCTCGTGGCCACCTGTGCTACAGCTCGGCCAAAGCGCAACGCGCTCTGGGCTGGACGCACCCCGGTGCCGACACCCTGTGGGACAACATCATCCGACGCGAGCAGGCGTTAATGGCAAAACGGCGTGGCTTTCTTAACAAACTGCGGCATCAGAGCGTGGCTGACGACGAAGCGAGCATCCCGCCCCCGCAGTGAATCTGCAATGGAGCGATCACTTGATTCACGCTATGGATTTTTGAAAAAACCTTAAAAATCAAGGAATCGTATGAAAACCGCCTGTTTTTCGTTAAATACATCACGAATTTTGCTGAAAATCTAATGAGGTACACAAATTCGCATAATTTAAGGGTTTTCAAAAGGCCGTCGGCGGCGTTTGCAGCCCGAAAACGCCTCCAAATCGGCGGTTTGGAGGCGTTTTTAATATACTAATCGGTCTGCAGGCCAATAGAATGATGCGGGAGCAGCTACTGTATATGTAGCGCACTGCATGGCGTATGGCGGTGCATCCATGCCCACCAAAGTGCATCCATACCCAACCAAGTGCATCCTTGCACATCCCTGCGCATTCGAGCGGGCACAACCCCGCCCGCGAGGCCCAGTGGGTACCCGTTGTGGTCAGCCGTTGACCTGGGGGCACGGCCAGCGAAGCAGGTCGGCGAAACAGGGCTTGGCGAAAGAGGGCTGGTCGGTGGGAGTGCTTCGCGACCGAGGGCTGACAAAGCCGGGCATTCAAGCCACTGCAATGGAAAAGGGCGAAGGCCTGGATTGGCATCGCAGGAGCGGTTTTGGCCGCTGGCAAGCGCTTCGCGCACCCCTGTGCTCGCGCCAGAATGCACGCCCATGGCGCGTTACCCGCTTGACTTACACAGCGCAGGCTAATGTGGGTGGCAAGTTGGCGCAGGTGGGCTCTCGTTTGATTGCTTCGGTGGCGGCTAAAGTGGCAGACGATTTTTTTCAAATCGTCTGAGATGCGGATGCAAAAACAGCATGCAGTGGACCTGCCCACTGAGGCGTTGTCGCCTCGATCTGAAGGCGGTGAAACGCAAGCGCAACGCGCTGGCATCAGCGCTGTATGGCGTATCGCCTTGGCTGTTGCCATAGCGGCTGTCGCTCTGGTTGCATGGTATTTTCGTGAAGCGTAGAAAATCACTGAGTGCACACAATCGCATCGGAAGAAAAATTTACAGGAACCATCACTTATGAGCAAAGTCATCATCACCTGCGCCGTCACTGGTGCCATCCACACACCGTCGATGTCACCGTATTTACCAGTGACACCCGAGGAAATCATCGAAGCCTCGGTAGGCGCAGCCGAGGCGGGCGCGGCCATCATCCACCTGCATGCGCGCGACCCGATAACCGGCAAGCCCGACCAAAGCCCCGAGGCCTTCGCCAAGTTTTTGCCGCAAATCAAGGCACGCACGAATGCGGTGATCAACCTCACCAGCGGCGGCTCGCCCTTCATGACGATTGAAGAGCGCATCCAACCCTCGATGAAGTTTGCCCCAGAGGTGGCCTCACTCAATATGGGTTCGGTCAACTTCGCCCTGTTCCCCATGCTGGAGCGTTTTCCCAACCTCAAACACGACTGGGAGCGCCAGCACCTGGAGAACAGCCGAGATCTGATTTTTCGCAACACCTTCAAAGACATTGAATACGCCCTGGCATCCTGCGCGGCCAACGACACGCGCTTTGAGTTTGAGTGCTACGACATAGGCCACCTGTACAACCTGGCGCACTTTGCCGAGCGCGGCTTGGTCAAGGCCCCGTTTTTTGTGCAGTCGGTGTTCGGCATCTTGGGCGGCATTGGTACCCACCCAGAGGACGTGGCGCACATGCGGCGCACCGCAGACCGCTTGTTTGGCAAAGACTACCAATGGTCCGTGCTGGGCGCAGGCAAGCACCAAATGCGCATCGCCGCCATGAGCGCCTCCATGGGCGGCAATGTGCGCGTAGGCCTGGAAGACAGCCTGTGGCTGGGCAAAGGCACACTTGCCAAAAGCAATGCCGAGCAGGTACGCAATGTACGCCACATCATCGAAGGCCTGGGGCTGGAGATTGCCACGCCCGATGAAGCCCGGCAGATTTTGCAGCTCAAGGGGGCTGACAAGGTGAAATTTTAAGGGTCTGTTTGATTGGCAGCGGGTAGCGAACGGGCATGGCAGGTGTGCGGTCAAACATCCAACACGCCTCCAAGATCTGGCACGACAGTAAAGCTCACGGTACGTCACCAGTAAAGCGCACAGCCCGTGTTTACGCGCTGTGTTTACGCGCTTGACGCTGGTTTTGAATCTCTCTACGCTCAGTTTGAGTTTTTTAATCACACCCTTGGAGACAAGATGACCGTATCCCTCACCGTCAACGGCAAGGCGCACACCTGCCCGGCTGCGCCCGAGACCCCTTTGCTGTATGTGCTGCGCAACGACATTGGCCTGAACAGCCCCAAATACGGCTGCGGCGTGGCGCAGTGCGGTACCTGCACGGTGCTGCTGGACGGCCAGGCCGTGCGCTCGTGCGTGCTGCCTGCATCTGCTGCATCCGCAGGCAAAATCACCACGCTGGAAGGCTTGGGCACCACCGACAAACTGCATGCCCTGCAAAAGGCGTTTATTGACGAACAGGCCGCGCAGTGCGGCTACTGCATCTCGGGCATGATCATGTCGGCCAAGGCGCTGCTCGACAGGGTGCGCAGCCCCAGCGAGGCGCAGATACGTGAGGCGATGGCGGGCAACCTGTGCCGTTGCGGCACGCATACCCGCATCTTGCGTGCCATCCAGCGCGCTGCAAAGGAGCTGGCATGAAGCACTCCAACCTGATGGCATCGCCCGCTACGCCTCACGCTACAGCCACTGATATGGGCGCAACTTTCACCCCTAGCCGCCGCAGCTTTATCAAAGCAGGCTCGCTCACTGTCGCCTTCAGCCTGTCGGGCTTGTTGCCCAGCGCCGCCCAAACCCCTGCGGCCGCGCCAGCAGCCACGCCACCCGCCCCCGCCAGGCCAGTGCTGCCCGGCAGCCTGAACGGCAACCGCATGCTTGACGGCTGGCTGCGCATCAACCCCAATGGCACGGTCACCATGTTCACCGGCAAGGTGGAGCTGGGGCAGGGCATCTTGACGGCGCTCACGCAGATCGTGGCCGATGAGCTGGACGTAGACATCAAGCGCCTGCAAGTCATCTCGGGCGACACCGCGCTGGCCCCCAACGAAGGCACCACGGCAGGCAGCCTGTCGGTACAAGACAGCGGCACCGCGCTGCGCTATGCGTGTGCCGAGGCGCGTGGCCTGCTGCTGCAAGCGGCGGCCACCAAACTGGGCCCGGCGGCCGGTGAGCTGCGCATCAGAGACGGTAGCATCCTCGCGGCCAGCGGCGCGAGCACCAGCTACTGGGAGGTAGCGGGCGACGTGCCCTTCAAGCGCGAGGCCACCGCGCAAACCGCTCTCAAACCCAGCAAAGAGCACCGCGTGATCGGCCAAAGCGTGCCGCGCCGCGACATCCCCGCCAAGGTCACGGGCGGCGAAGCCTACGTGCAAGACATGCGCCTGCCAGGCATGCTGTTTGGCCGCGTGGTGATGCCCACCGCGCCGCGCGCCAAGCTTATCTCCGTAGACGAAGCCGCAGTCAAAGCCATGCCCGGCGTAGTAGCCGTGGTGCGCGACGGCAACTTTTTAGCCGTAGCCGCCGCACGCGAAGAGCAAGCCATTGCCGCAGCAACAGCCCTGAAAGCCAGCGCCCGCTGGGACGCACCCGGCGACCTGCCACCCGCAGGCGCAGCCATCTTCGCGCACATGAAAAAGCAGCGCAGCATCGACACCGTGGTGAGCGAGAAAACCAACCCGACACCGACAGCGCCCGCCAAAACCCTGCAAGCCGAATACACCAAACCCTACCAGGCTCACGCCTCCATCGGCCCATCGTGCGCCGTAGCGCAGTGGACCGGCGACAAACTGCAGGTGTGGAGCCATACCCAAAGCCCATTCCCCCAGCGCGCTGACCTGGCCAAAACCCTGGGCATGCCGGCGGCCAACATCACCGTATCGCACCGCGAAGGCGCAGGCTGCTACGGCCACAACGCCGCTGACGACGTGGCGCTAGACGCCGCCTTGCTAGCCCGTGCTGTGCCCGGCAAACCCGTCATGCTGCAATGGACGCGCGAAGACGAGTTTGCCTGGGAGCCGCTAGGCTGCGCCATGGTGATGAGCATGGGCGCATCGCTAGACGCGCAGGGCAGGGTGCAAGACTGGACACACGAGTTGTGGAGCTACACCCACAACACCCGCCCCGGCGATGCAGCGGGCGTGAACCTGCTCTCCGCCCGCCACCTGCAAACCCCGCAGCCCATCGGCCCGGCCCGCAACATCCCCCAGCCCAACGGCAGCAGCGACCGCAACGCCGTGCCACTGTACGTCTTTGCCCAGCAGAAAATCACCAACCATTTGCTACAAGACATGCCGATCCGCACCTCGGCGCTACGCACCCTGGGGGCGTATGCCAACGTGTTTGCCGCAGAGTCCTTCATGGACGAGCTGGCCGCACTGGCAGGCACCGACCCGGTAGAGTTCCGCCTCAAGCATCTGACAAACGCCCGCGCCCGTGCCGTCATCGAGCGCACCGCCGCCATGGCCAGCTGGAAGCAGAGCCCCGCCGGCTCGCAGCCTAAAACGACAGACGCCGTACTCAAAGGCCGGGGCATTGCTTTTTCCATGTACAAAAACCAGGCCGTCTACTGCGCCGTCATCGTCGATGTGGCGGTAGACACCCGCTCCGGCATCGTCACGGTAGAGCGCGCCTGGTCCGCCAACGACGCGGGCCTGGTGATCAACCCTGACGGAATGCGCAACCAGATCGAAGGCGGCATCATCCAGTCTGCCAGCTGGACGCTGTATGAGTCGGTAGCCCACAACGCCCAGCAGACCCTCACCCGCAACTGGGCCGACTACCCCATCCTGCGCTTCCCCCAAGTGCCCGCCCTGCAAGTAGAGATCATCAACCGCCCCGACGAGCGACCGCTGGGCGTAGGCGAGGGCTCGCAAGGGCCCACAGTGGCAGCCATAGCCAACGCCTTTGCCAACGCGACTGGGCGCAGGCTACGCGACTTGCCGCTCACGCCGGATCGGGTGAAGAAGGCGTTGGCGTAAAGCGCAAGCTGGGTCAGCCCATGCCGGGCTGGCTGAAAACGGCAGCGACGTGCGAATGTGCGGCTAAACGAACGCTATACATATAAGAGCTGCTCCCGCGCTATTCTAGGGGGCTGCAGCCACATTAAGAATTCAAAGTAATCAGTTCATCGGCTTCAATCTACGTCGCATCACTGACCCCTACGGGCAGCGCATCACAGCTGTCAGCTTGCCTGCGCATGCAGCGTCAGCCCCAAAGCGCTGACGACTTTCAAAATCGTGTCAAAGCTTGGGCTACAAAAGCCGCGTCGCCATCCGCCTCTGCCAGGCAAATCTTTAAATAAGCGGCCATCTCCGGTGGGGTGCGCAGAGGCTCAGACACATCAAATTTGGAAGTCAGTGTTTTAGCCATTGGGGCGTGCCCTACAAAAGTCGCGCTAAAGCCAGCGCAGTTTGAATATCCTTAGGCTGTGAGCTTGTAGACCCACCTGCCACCAAAATCACCAGTTCAGAGCCGTGTTTTGCGTGAAGTACACGCGATAGCCCGGCCCGTAATCAATGCGCAACTCTGACAGACTTTCACCAATAGGCTGTACATCTCCAGGGTTGCCAGCGGCCAAGCGCTCGATACGTACCAACACCCGTAAGCACGCTTGCACTTCACGCAAGCTGCCTAGCCAAGCCGCAAATACGTCGGTTTTACAAATTCCGATCATGGTGAGTTGTAGCCTGGTGGCTACTATTTAAATAAGCGCAGCACGGGTACACGGCCGCGAACACGCAGGCAACACCTGAGCTGGGTGAGCTGCAGTTTTTGGTAGCTGAAACAAATGACTGGTTTGTGAGCTGCGCTGCCATGGCTACGGTGGTGCAACTGGGCGAGAGGATTGCATTTCGTTTCACCAATGGTGGCCATGGCACCATGACCCGGGAGGAGATGCTGCTCCATGTCAGCGAGCCAGCGCGCAGGCAAGCTTGAGCTGGTATGGCCTAGCCCATCAAGTGGGCGGCGTTAACGCGAGCCGCTTTAGGCAAACGGCACTCATATTTTTATAGCTGCTCCCGCGATATTCCATTGACCTAGAGCTCAATTGGTATCAATAGGCCTGCAGCCCTTTAGAATAATGCGGTAGCAGCTCCTGTATATGTAGCGTACACAAACTGGTAACGAAGCCCCTTTAGCTAATCGTGCAAGCCAAAGCGTCCCAATTGACCCTGTTCGCTCTGAGATTGGGAGGTGTCTGTGGTTTGCAACGAATGAGGCGAGGGTAGATAGAGAAACGCGCTAAAACGCAGCCCCCGTCACAGTGGCAGAGCGAAACAAGAGACCCTCCCAACGAATTCGTACAATCCACCCACACCGACCACACAAGCCAGCTCGATGCCCACATCTCCCGCCCCCCTGACCCGCCCCATGCGCGAGCTGATTGACCGTATGCAACTGGCGGGCCATGCTCCGATGCACCAGTTGAGCGCGCAAGAGGCGCGGGCCAACTACGCCAAGGGCTGCAATATTCTGGAGGTGCCCAAAGCCCCATTAGAGCGTGTGCAAGCGCTGCACGTGCCCATGCGCGATGGTGCGATGTTGGCAGCGCGCCTGTACGCACCCTCGCACGCGCGGCTGCCCGTGTTGCTGTACCTGCACGGCGGCGGGTTCACCATTGGCAGTATCGACACGCACGATACTTTATGCCGCGAGCTGGCCCGCCTGTCTGGCGCGGCCGTGGTGTCGCTGGACTACCGGCTGGCGCCCGAGCACCAGTTTCCCACTGCGGTGAACGACGCATGGGACGGCATGCAGTGGCTGCGCGGGCAAGGCGCTGCGCTGGGGCTGGACACGGCACACCTGGCGGTGGGTGGCGACAGTGCAGGCGGCACCTTGGCCATCGTCTGCGCTTTGATGTCCCGCGATGCAGGCCTGGCTCTGGCGCTGCACTTGCTCTTCTACCCCGGCTGCGCGGCCTATGCCGACGCACCCTCACACCAAACCTATGCCCATGGCTATGTGCTGGACGCAGCCAACATCGATTTCTTTTTTAACCAGTACATACCCGACAAGGCTCTGCGCAGCGACTGGCGCTTTGCACCGCTCAACGCGCATGACCACAGCGGCCTGGCCCCGGCCTGGATAGGCTTGGCCGAATGCGACCCCTTGGTGGACGAAGGCATTCTGTATGGCGACCTGCTGCGCGCAGCCGGTGTGGCGGTAGACCTGGATATCTACCGGGGCGTGACGCACGAGTTTATTAAAATGGGCCGCACTATCCCCGAGGCCAAGCTGGCCCACCAGCATGCCGCCGCCGCCCTGCGCCAAGCCCTGTGGCCTCAAACCCTGTAACCTAACCTCCTGCAAGCTGACCCCCCGATGCCCGATCTACCACGCCAAGCCTTTCGCCTCATCCACCGCCTGCGCGTGCGCTGGGCCGAGGTGGACATGCAAAAAATTGTCTTCAACGGCCATTATTTGATGTACTTTGACACTGCCATGGCCGACTACTGGCGCGCCTTGGCACTGCCTTACGAAGCCGCCATGCACCAACTGGGTGGCGACTTGTATGTGAAGAAAGCCTCGCTGGAATACCACGCCTCGGCCCGCTATGACGACACACTGGACGTGGGGCTCAAATGCACCCGCCTGGGCAATTCGTCCCTTACCTTTACGGGCGGCATTTTTCAGGGCGACAAACTCTTGGTGACTTGCGAGTTGATTTACGTCTACGCCGACCCCACCACCCAAACCTCGCGCCCCGTGCCACAAGCCCTGCGCGATATGTTTACCAGCTTTGAAGCAGGCGAGGCCATGACCCGGGTGGAGCAGGGTGACTGGAACACTCTGGGCCAAGACGCGGGCCGCGTGCGCAAAGAGGTGTTTGTGCACGAGCAAGGCATACCCGAGAGCGAGGAGTGGGACGCACAAGACGCCACCGCCGTGCACGCGGTGGTGTACAACCGCTTGAACATGCCGCTTGCCACCGGCAGGCTGCTAATGGCTGGGCCAGAGCACGGCACACGGGTGGCCAAAATAGGCCGCATGGCCACCCAGCGCGTGCTGCGCGGCGCCAGCCTGGGCCGCTCGGTGCTGGACGCGTTGGTACATTGCGCGCAGGCGCGTGGCGACAGGGAGGTGATCTTGCATGCCCAGCGCAGCGCCGCGGCGTTCTATGCCAAAGCCGGGTTTGTAGAGCGCGGGGAGCCCTTTGACGAGGTGGGCATCCCGCATATTGAAATGGCCAAACCGTTGGCGGTGTAACTTTGCAAGTAACGGTACCCGCGTAATTCTTTGGTATTGCCCGTTTCTGAAAAGGCTGCTAAAGCAGCGACAATAGGCGGTTAATCTCCATTGAAGTGCTGCGCCCATAGGTGTAGCTGTATACACCACGTATGGCCAAGAAAAAACGCACCCCCCCTGCCAAGATCGCTTCGGCTTCCGCTTCCGCTACTGGGGCAACCACGTCTTGGGCCGAGCAAAAACTGTCCACCGATCAGCAGAATACTTTTCAAAGTGCCGCCCAAGCCGTAGGCCAATCCACCGCCAAATTGCTGGCTTTGCCCGCCGAGCTAGGCGCTGGCGACTGGACAGCCATTATTTTGGCCATGATGTTTTTCTTTACACCCGCCCTGGGTGTCCCCAATGAGCTGATGCTGCAAGACACGCTCAAATCCATCATCGTGAGCTTCATGACGCTGGGCGCTACCTTGCTGCTGTTTTGGTCGCAGCGCAACCGACGCGAGGCATTTCGCTGGCACGCGGTCATGTGGCTGCCCCTCATGCTGTGTGCCTACAGCTTGGGCAGTATGGCCTGGTCGCACACCTACCTGGCTGGTGTTGAGGCCATTCGCTGGTTTATTTTTGCCTTGATCGTATGGTTGGTGCTTAACTGCGCCAATCGCGAGCGCTTTCACATGCTGGCTTGGGGTGTGCACTTAGGTGCCTTAGCGGTGGCGATGCTGGGCGCATCCCAGTTTTGGTTCGATGTGCGGTTTATTCCCCAAGGGCCTAACCCAGCGGCCACATTCGTCAACCGTAACTTTGCCGCCGAGTTCATGGCCTGTACCTATGTGTTCTCGGCCTACCTCATTTTTAACGAACGTAAAACTGCCGTATTGTCGTTTTTGGCGGTCACTACTGGCTTGCATTTGGTCTACCTGATTATGTGCGGTACCCGCTCGGCCTATATTGGAAGCGCGGTCAGTTTTCTGTTTATTGCGGTGATGGCTTGGAAATACCGTTCACGCTTTAGTTTCAGCATCTGGAAAAGTGATCAGACTATTGTTTTTATGGGGCTGTTATTGGCCACCATACTCGGCTTGGGTTTGATCAAATCGGGTAATCCCGGAGTCGAGTTCAAAGATGTCAACGCCTTCCAGCGCGGATTTGCCCGGGCAGCGCAGATCCAGTTGGAAGACTCCACTTTGAACGTGCGTAAAGTGATGTGGGCAGCGACTTGGAACATGGTCAAGCAAAGACCCTTGACGGGCGTGGGAGCTGGCGCGTGGGAGGTAGATTTACCGCTGTACCAGGTTGAAGGTAGCCAGTTGGAAACCGACTATTACGCGCACAACGAAATTTTGCAGGTTTTGGGTGAATACGGTGCCGTAGGCTGGTTGTTCATGTTCTTTCTTATCGCCTATACCCTGAAAGCCGCCTGGCGCACGTTTTTCAATAACACCACCGAAGGCCTGAATGAAGGGCCTATTCGAGCGGTGGCTTTGATCAGTTTGTTGGCCCTGATGATTGTCAGCAACATTGGCTTTCCTTGGCGACTGGCCGCTACCGGTGCCATGTTTGCACTGTGTTTAGGGGTGCTTGCAGCCTCTGATGCGCGCTTGGCTGTGCGGGGCATATTGTCTACCTCCCGCCTGCCTTGGCGGCCTGCGTTTTCGCAGGCCGCCGCCGTGGTGACTATGGCATGCTTGGCGTTGGCCGCCTACATTACGCAGCAAGCGGCAGAGTGTGAGCAAAAAATTGTCGCCGCTGTCAAAATGGCCTTGACCATCTCGCAGTCTGGCAGCCCGAACAGCCCTAAAAACGAAAAAACCAAGGCTGAGATGCTAAAGCTGGCGCGCGAGGGCATTGCCATTAACCCGCATTACCGCAAGATCACGCCCATGCTAGGCGATGAGCTGGCCAAGTGGGGCGACTGGAAAAATGCAGTGTGGGTATGGGAAAGCGTGGTCGGCTCACGTCCCTACGTGGTGGCCATGATGAGCAATATCGCCCGGGGCAAGGCGCAGATTGGTGATGTCGAAGGGGCACTGAAGTTTTTGGCAAAATCCAAAAAAATCCAACCCAAAGCCGTCAGCGTGCGTTCGCTGGAGGTCATCTTGCTCAGCCGCAGCGCACGCGAAGCCGAAGCCTTGGTGCTGGCCAAGCAAGCGTTTGCCGAAAACACCCTGGACATCGACATGATGAACGCCGGGCATATTTTGGGTGTGCGCTCCAACGACTTCAAGTTTGCCGTGCTGGCGCTGGAGACCCGCAACAAAGCTCACCCTGACCAAAAGGTAGACGGCTTGCTCAAAATCGCAGGTATCGAGCTGAACTACCTCAAAGACGAGACCAAGGCGCTGGCCGCTTTCCGCGAGGCCTATGCAGCCTCTAACAAATCACCGCAGGTATTGGCGCAGGTTCCAGAGGTCTGGCGCGATAAGCTGTAGCAGGTTGCCCTAGGAGTCTGGGCGGCAGAAGGATGTCGGTCTAAACCGGCGAGAAATCGGTATCATGCGGCGATACTGGCTAGCCAATAGCTACGGCTATTGGCTAGCCAGCATCACCACATGCTCCTCGATTTTCGCCAGTTTATCCCCGAC
>JANMTF010000217.1:0-5855 GCA_031390175.1 Polaromonas sp. | reverse complement strand
CGCCCTAAAAACCCCTGCGGGCGCAAACTGCTTAAAAACCAGGGTAGCGCACGCTGCGCCAGCCACTGGCCGCCGCTGGGGCCACGGACATGTACATCGCCGCTGTGCAGCAGAGTGAGCTGGCCAAACAGGGTGGAGTTTGCCAGTGGGTCACACCAATGCAAGGCTTGTTGCGCTGGCAAACCCAAGATGGGTTGGGTGAGTGCATAGCGCGTGCTGCGCGCCGCGCCCAGCTTGTGCACCGCCGCGCCCAGCTGGCCCAGAGCCATCGACACGCTGGCTTGGCTCATGCCTGTGGCGGCTTGCAGTGCCGCCGCAGACATGGAGGGCGCTTGCGCCAGCAGGCCGCGCAAGGCCTCGGCCAGGGGAGTTTCTGAGGGCATAATTGATAGATAATTTTTCGTAAGTATCTATCAATAAACAGTTTTCGTCAAAAAAATGATAGTTAGTCTGATAGATACTTCAATTTACCGCACTCAACGGTTTGAGCAATTCTGCCAAATCATTCTCAGTAAACAGCGGCTGTTTGCGCGCGGCGGCGGCGCTGTACAGGCTGTCGGCCAGCTGGGCCTTGCGCTCTTGCAGTTGCAGCATGCGCTCTTCGATGGTGCCTTGGGCCACCAGCTTGTAGACCATCACTTGCTGCGTTTGGCCGATGCGGTGGGCGCGGTCGGTGGCCTGGTTTTCTACGGCGGGGTTCCACCACGGGTCGTAGTGGATGACGGTGTCGGCCTGGGTCAGGTTCAGGCCTACGCCACCGGCTTTGAGGCTGATTAAAAACAAGGGCACTTCGCCGCTGGTAAAGCGGGTGATCAAGGCATCTCTGTTTTGGCTTTGGCCGGTGAGTTTGACCCAGGGGATGCTTTGCTTTTGCAGCTCTTCTTCGATGAGTTCGAGCATGCTGGTGAACTGCGAGAACAGCAGCACTTTGCGCCCCTGCGCCAGCAGCTCGGGCAGCAGTTCCATCAGCAGCTCCAGCTTGGCCGATTGCTTGACTTTTTTGGCTGAGGCCAAGGGTACCAGGCGCGGGTCGCAGCAGACCTGGCGCAGCTTGAGCAGGGCGTCCAGCACCTGGATGTGAGAGCGCGCCAAGCCTTTGTTTTCCAGCGCGTCGCGCACGGCTTTTTCGGTGGTCAGGCGGATGGTTTCGTACAGGTTGGCCTGCTTGTCGCCCAGCTCCACGCTGGTGATGCTGGTTTGCTTGTCGGGCAGTTCGGTGGCGACATCGCGCTTGGCGCGGCGCAGCATGAAGGGCGTGACGCGCTTGCGCAGATGGTCCAGGCGCTCCGAGTCGGCACGCTTTTCAATGGGGGTGCGAAACAGCTCTTTAAAGCGCTGCTGGCTGCCCAAAAAACCGGGCATTAAGAAATGGAACAGGCTCCAGAGCTCGCCCAAGTGGTTTTCCATCGGCGTGCCAGACAGGCACAGGCGGTGGCGGGTGTTCAGCTCTGCCGCCGCTTGCGCCGCATGGGTGAGGGCGTTTTTGATGTTTTGCGCTTCGTCCAGCACCACCAGGTGCCAGGGCTGCTGGGCCCAGCGCTCGCGGTCGCGGGCCAGCAGCGAGTAGGGCGTGATGATGATGTCGTGCGTGGCGATGCGCTCTGCTTCGCCATGGCGCTCTGACCCATGCCAGACCATGCACGATAGCTCGGGCGTGAAGCGATCGATTTCGCGGCGCCAGTTGCCCAGCAAGCTGACGGGCGCGACGATGAGCACAGGGCGGTCTAGGCGACCCCCAGCTTTCTCGCAGGCGATATGCACCAGGGTTTGCAGGGTTTTGCCCAGGCCCATGTCGTCGGCCAAAATGCCAGCGAGCTGGTGGGTGCGTAAAAACTGCAGCCAGTTGAGGCCTTGCTGCTGGTAGGGGCGCAACTGGGCACATACGCCAGGTGGGAGAGCAATCTCTGGCAGGGCCTCTGCGCCACTCAACTGGCGCACCATGTTGCGCAGGCTGTCGGCACCGGCCCATTGCGCGCCTGCACCCAGCGCCGCACCCAAGCGCATGGCCTCCAGGCGCGACAGGCGCAGACTCTCCGCGCCTTTGGCAAGCGGGCGCTCGCCAAACAGCTCTAGCAACGCATGCAGCCAGGGCCGTAGCGGCTCGGTGGGCAGGCGCAGATAGTTGCCGTGCTCGGTTTGCAGGTACACATAGGGTGGCATTTGCAGCGCGATGCCCTGCGACGGGTCGGTGCCGTTGGAGTCGTGGGCTGCTGAGGGCGCGGCTTCGTACTGCACCGCTTGCAACTGCGCCAACAGTTCGGGCAGCATGGGCAAAATGTTGTGCCGCTGGCCGTTGATGCTCATGCCCAAGGACAGGTCAAACCAGGGAGACTGGCTGTCGTCACCGCCCACCAGGTCGTCACCCGCGCCGTTGCTTCCTGCCCCCTGGCCTGCGAGCTGCACCTCCAGGTCGTCGGCACGGGAAATCCAGTCGTTCAGACTGGGGTCTACGGACAATTCGCATCCAGTGCCCCGCAGCGCGGCAAAGTCTTCGTCGGCCCATTGCAGCCAGCGCTGCTGGTGGATGGCGGACAGAAACGGCAGATGAAAATAACCTTGGGCATCGCCAGCCAAGCCTAGCGCTTGCAGCGCGGTTTGCACGACCAGCTCCTGGTGCACGTCGCGGTGCAGCAATGTGCGCTTGACGCTGGCCTGCACCTGCTGCGCAGCCTGCGCGGCATCGGCGCTGGCGAGTGCGTCCACAGGGGGCGGTACACGGGGGCGGTCTTGCTCAATCAGCACCGGGTTGGCCAGGCTGGACGTGTAATGGGCGAGGGCGCCGTAGTCAAAACGCAGCGTGGCGCGCAACAGGCCCAGGCGGCGCGTGTCGGTGGCGGGCACGGGGGCGATGTGCAGGCGGGCTGTGGGGGTAATGCCCTGCAGCACCTCGGGGGCCTTCATAACCGGTGGCAAGGGCAGACCCGCCAGACGGCGTAGCAAGGTCGTCTCATGTTGCGCAAAGGCGGACTGGGGGATAGGCGGCGCGTTCAGCAGCAGCGCCAAATGCTCGCTGGAGACACCCGGCATCTCCAGCACGCCGTACACGCCGGCTTTGGCATCCAGATACAGTGGGGGAGTGTTAAAAAACCACTGGCTGTCGCCGTCCGCATCAGTGCGGTGCGGTACCAGCGTCCATGATGGTTCGGTGGCTTTTAAATTTGTGACCTCGTTCCACTTCCAGTGGAGTGTGCGAGGGGGGCCTTTTTGAATGACGTTGCCCAGCACGCGATCCGCCGTGGTGCTGAACAGGAAGCCTGTGGCGCTGGCCAGCTCCAGCGCCAACAAGCCTGAGGCGCCCGACAGGATGCACTGGGTTTCTTTGTAGTTGCCGCCGTAGCTGTAGTGCTGCGCTGACAGCGAGTTGATCAAATTGATCGCTTCTTTGCCCTGTTTATCGTTAAGGCCGTAGAGGAAGTTTTTGGTGTGCTTGAACTTGGCCCATGCGCCGCTGCGCAGGAGCCGGGTGGTGCCCGCCGCCAGTGACAATACGCGTGGCAAGTGCCCCTCTTTGGCGCTGAGCATGAAGACCACCTGGTCCGGGTCTTGGGGGTAAGGGGCCAGGTCGTCGTCAAAGTACTCATCCGCCGCAGACAAGGGCTTGCCAAACAAGTCCAGCCACTGGGTCACTTTGCGCTGTGCTTGCTCGCGTTCTTGAGCGAGCGCCTGGGCTTCCTTGGCCTCTTTTTCGGCTTGCAACTGGGCCGCAGTTTTCTGGGGAGGCGCTGGCATGAAGCTGGACTGCCCCGAGCGCGATTTGTAGGCGACCCTCAGGCTCACAGCGACTGCGTGCTTGCAGGCGTAGGCGGAGCCACAGGTACACGCAGAATCAAAATACAGCACCTCTCCGGTGTCGTCGGTCTCCAGCGTCACTTCAACACTATGGGTTGAATAGCCACTGCCGTAGACCATACCGTCCAGTAGCCATTCGCTTTGCGATCCCCGGGTGGCACCTGAGTCAATGACTTTTTGCGTCCGGTAAAGATCCAAGCCCTTTTGGAAAGCAGCGACGCTGACTTGCTGAGCGAGTGAATTAGGGTTAATCAGTAGAAAACTGTCGCTCAAGATCAATGCTCGCTGTGTTGTAAAACACCATGCGCCTGTTCATCCGCATGGTAACTAGAACGCACCATCGCGCCCACAGCCGCATGGCTAAAGCCCATTTTGTAGGCCTCGGCTTCGAACATTTTGAAGGTGTCGGGGTGCACGTAACGGCGCACGGGCAGGTGGCTCATGGATGGCGCGAGGTACTGGCCGATGGTCAGCATGTCGATGTCGTGCGCGCGCATGTCGCGCATGGTTTGCAAAATCTCTTCGTCTGTCTCGCCCAGGCCGACCATGATGCCGCTTTTGGTGGGCACGTTGGGGTGCAGGGCTTTGAACTTCTTCAATAGATTCAGGCTAAAGGCATAGTCGCTGCCGGGGCGGGCTTCTTTGTAGAGACGGGGGATAGTTTCCAGGTTGTGGTTCATCACGTCGGGCGGGGCGGCTTTGAGTATCTCCAGCGCGCGGTCATCGCGACCGCGAAAGTCGGGTACCAGCACTTCGATGGTGGTGCCGGGCGAGAGCTCGCGGGTTTTGCGAATGCATTCGACAAAATGCGCTGCGCCACCGTCGCGCAGATCATCGCGGTCTACGCTGGTGATGACGACGTATTTGAGCTTGAGCTTGGCAATCGTCATGGCCAAGTTGTGGGGTTCGAGGGCGTCCAGGGGGTCAGGTCTCCCATGTCCCACATCACAAAACGGGCAGCGGCGGGTGCATTTGTCGCCCATGATCATGAAGGTGGCTGTGCCTTTGCCAAAGCACTCGCCAATGTTGGGGCACGAGGCTTCTTCGCACACGGTGTGCAGATTGCTCTCACGCAAAATCTGCTTGATCTCGTAGAAGCGCGTCGATGGCGAGCCGGCTTTCACGCGGATCCACTCGGGCTTCTTCAACACTTCTCCGCGCTCTACCTTGATAGGGATGCGAGAGAGCTTAGCCTGCGCTTTCTGCTTGGCCAGCGGGTTGTAGTTCTCTTGGGTTTGCGCTTCGCGCACGACGTCTTGGGTGGTCATAGCCTGTATTGTCGCTTAGGCTGGCGGACAAGGCATTTTCATGGGGATAGGTAAGAAACCAGTTTGTGCGCAAACACCTGCGCCACCTCGTCCCACGGTGCATCCACACCGAGCGAGGCCATGTCCACCGTGCGCAGCCCCGCATAGCCGCAGGGGTTAATGCGCGAAAACGGCTCCAAATCCATGGTCACATTCAACGCCACGCCGTGGTAGGCAAAATGGCGGCTCACTTTGATACCCAGTGCAGCGATTTTGCCAATGTTGTCCCGCCTCGCAACGGTTGTTTTAATGGGGGTCAGATCAACTTTATCACCATCTGAATTGTCAGCCGCCACACCCAGCAAATCCGCTTCCGTCAAGTTCAAAGCCGCATGGGCAAACGGGTGGTCCGTGCGCACATAGATGCCCGGTGCGCCGCGCACGCGGTGGCCGGTAATATTGAAAACAGCCAAGGTTTTGATCACCGCTTCTTCGATTTTAAAAACATATTCCTTGACGTAATAGCCCGCCGCTTTGAGGTCGATCAGCGGATAAGCCACCACCTGCCCAGGCCCGTGGTAGGTGACCTGCCCCCCGCGATTGGTTTGCACTACCGGGATGTCACCAGGCAGCAAAAGATGGTCTGCCTTGCCAGCCAGGCCTTGGGTAAACACCGCAGGGTGCTCGCATATCCATAGCTGATCCCGCATTATTCCATTGTGCTTTAGGCCTATTTCGCTTAAATTTTGATGCTGACGTGCATCTGTCAAAGCCTGCATCGCCTCGTAGGTGGGTTGGTAGCTAACGCGGCCAAGAAAG
>JANMTF010000136.1:0-3239 GCA_031390175.1 Polaromonas sp. | reverse complement strand
GGATTGAGCTTGAAGTGTTCAGCCGCGCGCGTCGATCCGTCAGCGGTGGACACATGGGCAAGGCGAAAGGGCAGGCCAATCTCTTCCAGAATTATGTGGGGAGCCAAAGAGCAGGCCCCGGGGGAATAGTAGAGGGTGGGTGTCATGTGCAGATATCTTGCGGAGAGCGGGAGAGGTTTTTGCGAGCCTACACAACGTTTTGCACCGCATTTGCCAAACGACTCAGGTTTTGCTCATTCGCTTCCACGACAAAATGGGCTACTGAGGCCTTATGCTGCGCCGTGTCAAACACCTGCCGCCAACCGACCAAGGTTTTGCGCGCCTGATCGGTAAAGGTGATGGTCAAAAAGAAGTGGTGCACCGAGCCTAGATGCTCAGGCACCACCCGCTCAGGCACCACCAGTTCGTGGAACACCATCTCGTTCGGGTAGTTGGTGCCGTCCGGCCCATGCATCTCAAACCGCCAGTGGCCACCCTCCCGCAGATCAAACGTATCGAACGTGCTGCTAAAGCCATCCGGCCCCACCACTTGGCCAAATGTTCAGGCTGCGCAAACGCGCGGAACAAGCGCTCGCGCGGTGCTTCGATCAGCCGCGAGTGCACAAACTCGCGCTCAAAGGTGAGTGCAGGCAGGGGAGTGTGCGGATGGAGCATGTGAATCCTGAGGTGTGGGTAAGCGTGCTGTTCGGCTAGACGCAACGGGTGCACGTGAGAGCGTCTTACAGCGCCGTAAAACGGCGAATGTAAGCAAGCCGCTCTTCGGAAAAACCTTCCAGGTCGGTTTCTTCAATGCGCTTTTCGCCTAAAAGCCGCCCAAACACCATTTCCAACTGCGAATAACGATAATCGTATTTTTCGTCAATGTCGCGCCGGGTTTTCGCAATGTACTCCTCCATAGACCAGATATCGTCTGGCTCCACCGCACTCGCCGCCCGGGATTTGAACTGCGCCATCACCTCGGCCAGCTCGCGCTCTAGCGCTGCCAGAAACACTCGCCGGGCAATCTTCTTTTCACTGTGAGTCCAGGTATCGGCAGACATTGCGTACTCCTTGGTGAAACATCTGTTGATGGACAGCAAGCATAATGCCTGCGGCTATTCTCTGCCCAGCCAAACAGCGGGGTCCCTACTGCTATGAAATACGTCCAGGACAACGACACGGCGTTGCTCGGCTCGCTTGCTGTCGCGCCACGCAGTGGCTTCTATGAATTCAGCATGTGCGGCGCTGTGAAGCGCAATCGACAAACTCATTGGCCATTCTGCGATCCAGTTCTATGCTTTGCGCCGCAGTCAGCGGTGGCACCTTCCCACGACTGACGATGCCGTTCCAAATAGCCTCAACCAGCTCGATCTGCTCGCTGACACCAAGCACGCTGGCTTGTTGCAGAAGCCGGGTATTCATGGCGGGAATCCTGTTGAGGTGGATAGCGATGATTTTAACGCCAACCCCACTCAACCGCGCACCGCCGCTTCAATCGTGGCAATGTCGATCTTTTTCATCTTCAACATCGCCTCGAATGCGCGCTTGGCGGCGGCAGTATCAGAACCGGTGATGGCTTTCGTCAAGGCCAGTGGCGTGATCTGCCAAGACAATCCCCATTTGTCCTGGCACCAGCCACACACGTTCTCGGTGCCGCCGTTGCCGACAATCGCGTTCCAGTAGCGGTCCGTTTCGGCTTGGTCTGCGGTAGCCACCTGGAACGAGAAGGCCCAGCTATGCTTGACCGCAGGCCCGCCGTTGATGCCGAGGCAGGCCACACCCATCACAGTAAATTCAACCGTCAACACGTCGCCTTTTTTGCCCGCCGGATAGTCCGTCGGCGCGCGGTGCACCGCGCCCATCGATGAATTGGGAAAGATCTGCGCATAAAACCGCGCCGCTTCTTCGGCGTCGCCATGGTACCAAAGGCAAACTGTGTTTTTGGCTGGGTTGGTCATGTCATTTCTCCATTGAAATGCGCCAGGCAGAGCGACTGCCATCGTTGCGTGCTAAGCTGTTTAACGTTTGTGCATAAATTGAGTCGAATTCGAATTCTAGCGAAATACTTGCATTGCTAGACTTGGACCCGATGCCTCTTTGACCCGATGCCCCGCCTCATGTTTGTGCGATCACAGGCACTGCGCAGCGTTTAGGCAACTCGTTCGCGCTTTGCCTGCGCCATTGAAGGTGAAGCCGCCGATCGACGTAGTACTGCCAAAACGTCGTCCCGCCGCCATGCGAACGTCGATGAAGCGGTATTGCACGATGTCGCCCACTACCGTATCGACCACGAGAGTGCCTGAAGTGCCTTCCCACCCATTGGCGGAACCTTCGTTGTAAAACACCGTTGCCCACAGCCCAGTGGTGGCACCTACCGCGTAAGTACCCGGCACGATGACTGCGGTGCCAGCGCCTCCCGGTGACGCGAAGGTGAACTGCACTGTGCGGGCTGGTGTGGTTTGGTTGTACATTGGGGTCACTGCATTGACCGTCCCTGGAAACGCGCTCGATGCGCCCTCCGGCAGGTCAATGCCTGCGGTCGAACCACTGTAGTCTGCGGTGGCGGCCGAGTAGGTGAGGGCGATTCTCTGGCCCGTGACTGTGGGCGTTGCTCGAGCTGGAGCAGGGGCTGGAGCTGCAGCAGGGTTACTAGCAGTGGTGGTTACAGATGGCGCTGGCGCATCACCACCCCCGCCGCCGCAGGCTGCCAGGGTGGCACTAAAAAGCGCGCTCAACGATAGGCGAGCCAGGGTGCGCGCAGGTGTCAATTCAATAGCCATAAAAATCTCCAAATAGTAGGTGGTAATTGACGAGTTTGATTTTGCTGCCTGCCTTGCTTTGACACGCGGTAGCCAGGTTACGCAATATTTAAGCTTACCGCGGTGGGTGATGAGTGACAACCCCTCAAATAAGGGGGGGCTGCTATGGAGGTGGCAACTATGCAGGCGCAGAGGGGGCTGGTGACGGCAGCACAGTTTGAACGCGCGTTGGTGTGAGATTTTTATGGTGCAAGGTCTTCACTGGAAGCTGGCCGACCCAATTGGATCGCCTCGAGTTTTGTAGTCTTCGGGGTGGCGCAAAGTGGGGTCAGAGCAAATTTTCGTAATGGCTGCTGAGTCGCCGGGAGGACTGTGTCTTGAAATTTGATCTGACCCCATTTTGCTCACCCCATTTTGCTTGGCCGCACTTTTGCTCCCCCGGTTTTACGCCGCTTTGCACAGCGTTAGACTCTAGGCATGGACATCTCGATCTCTCTTATC
>JANMTF010000123.1:0-9596 GCA_031390175.1 Polaromonas sp. | reverse complement strand
ATTATAAAGCGTCAGACTTCTTTTTTTGCATCAAAGCCACTGCCCCAGACAAGATCAAGATGAGCGAACCGGCTGCCATGGCTGCGTTCAGGCCGTAGGTATCTGCGATCCAGCCTGCCGCCACAGGCCCTACGCCTTGGCCGATAGCAAAAATAAATGTAAACAGGTTCATCGCTTTGGCCCATTGCGGCGGGGGCAGGGTGCGCCGGGCCAGGGCCATCATGGAGCCGGGGGTCATAAAAAACGACCCGCCCACCAGTACCGCCGACACCAGCAACATCGCCAAGCTGTTGGACACTAAAGGCAAGGCCGTGCCCACTGCGGTACACACGCAGGTGGCGGCAAAGGTGTGCGCTGGCCACCAGCGCGCCATGACGTGGCGCCACGCATAGCCCGATGCCATGGCCGCAAAGCCCAGTACCAGCCACACTCCCACTGCAGCCGCATTGCCCAGCTGCATCTCACGCAGCCAGGCCATCACAAAGGTCATGTAGACGATGTAGCCCACACCAAACAAAAAGTAAGCGATAAGGATAGGTCTGAAGTCTGCCAAGCGCAGTTGCTCAGCGCTCACCGTGCTGGTTTGCCCACCTATCTGCACAGCCAGCTTTGCCGGCCACATAGAAAACACGATGCCCACCAAGCCCAGCACCAACCAGCCCGTGGACCAAGACCAGTCATGCCCCAACACTGGGTACAGCAGTACGCCGCTTAGCGCAATACCCAGCCCACCACCCGCATAGTAAATGGCAATCGCGGCGGCAGATGTGGCCGCGCTCTGGTTGTAATGCGCGGCGATCAGCGCGCCGCCGCAGGCAAACACCCAAGCCGAACCCACGCCAGTAGCAAAGCGCCAAGCCATCATCGTCCACAGGTCGCGCGTAATGCCGCACAGCAGCAACGTTGTGACTGTGATTACCAGGCCAGCTACAAACAGCGTAGCTGGCCGAAAGCGCGAGAGCAAAAACATGCCCGCCAGCGCGCCCAAACCGTAGCCCACCGAATTGGCGGTGTTCAGCCAGCCCGACAGTGCATAGTCCCATGCCAAGTCTTCGCGCATCACCGGCAACAGCAGCGCATAGGCAAAGCGGCCAAAGCCGTTGACCACCGTAATGGCCGTGGCAAATACCAAGGCCACCACGAGCGACTGCGCTACTGGCAGTGGCGTTGGAGCGGCGGGAGAAGTCTGGGGCATCACCTGGGACACGCTTGCGTTAAGCGCCCACAAAAATGGGGCACGATCGCGGCAGAATTAGCCGCGCACCGCCAATAGCTCTACGTCAAACTTTAACGTCGCGTTAGGTGGAATAGCACCGCCAGCGCCACGTGCGCCATAGCCTAATGCGGCAGGGATGATCAGGGTGCGCTTGCCGCCCACTTGCATACCGGCTACGCCTTCGTCCCAGCCCTTGATGACCATGCCCGCGCCCAGGTCGAATTCGAAAGGTTGGTTGCGGTCTTTGCTGGAGTCAAACTTGCCGCCTTGCACGCCGTCGTTAAACAGCCAGCCGGTGTAATGCACGCTGACTTCCTGGCCCGCTGCGGCGGTAGCGCCGGTGCCGACTTCGGTGTCGATGTATTGCAGGCCGGATGGGGTGGTCGTTGTGGTCATGGGTTGGACTTTCTATGAACTATTAAAAATATAGCTGCTTCCGCAATTTTCTATTGGGCTACAGCTCGATTTGATTAAAAAAATATCTCGATTAAGCATAAAAAAAGCAGCCTGAACCGGCTGCTTTTTTGAGCTATGCCTGGCTGCAAAAAGCAGCGTAAGGCTATTTTAACCTTGAGGCGCTGTGTACTCTTTTTACTTCTTCTTGGCTTTGATAGCGGCAGTCCACTTGGTGGCAAACGCGCTCATGTCGTTCATGCGGCGCAGCAGGTCAGCACCGCTGGAAGTGGCAATGTAGCCGTTGTCCCCGTGGGTGATCAAGTTGGCAGCGCGCATTTCTTTCAGACGTGTATTCAAAGTGTTGGGGGTAATGCCGCCCACGCTGTCTTGCAGCAAGCGAAAGGTTTGCGGGTGGCCATCTTTCAGGGCCCACAGCACGCGAATAGCGTAACGCGACTCTAGCAAGTCGAACAGTTGGTTAACAGCGGCATTGTCCTTGGTGCTCATGGGGTGCTTCTCCTAAGTGGGTGGTTGATGTTGTGGAAGAGGTGTTGTCTTGAACTGATTGAAATATAACGCATTTTTGAAAAAATGCTACAAGATTCATAGCTGCTAGGGCGATATTTATTGTCGCAAACCTCTATTTTGTTGTAGTTTTGCTGCACTTTTTGCACCGAGGGGTGGCGCACAGCCTCAGTTCGGGCCTAAGGGAGGTAGATTTTTTGCAACAGACGCATCAAGGTTTTACGCTCCGCATGACTCAAGCGGGCGCTGGCATCAAGCTCCAGATTTTCGGCGGTACGCTCAGCCTCGCCCATCAGTTTTTCACCCGCGTGGGTCAGTTGCAGGGCGACAGCGCGCTTGTCACTGGGGTGCGGCTGGCGCGCGACCAGTTCGCGTTTTTCCAGATTGGCCAACATAGCTACAAAATTGGGCGGCAAGATGCCCAAGGTGGTACACAGCTGGCGGGAGGTGACGCCAGGGTTGTGCGCGATGACCGATAACACCGAAAAGTCTACCGGCCGCAGGGCGTAGACCGCCATGCGTTGCAAAAAAATCTCGATGATGCTGAGTGCCGCGCGCCGGGCGTTGTAGCCCATGAGTGTCTGCAGATAACTGGTGTCAACCACGTCAACGGCAGGGTGAGCGGTAGCTTGGTTTTTGGTAGTTGGCTTCACGGCGATTTGCAGCTGAAATTGCTGGCATCTTCAGGGTCACCTGTTCCATTGTAATGCGCATAGGCTGGGTAGGCGCACAGGGGGCGGGTACGGCTGGCCGACCAGTCTGCTGGCAACTCTGCATTGACTCCCCCCGCGTTGCCCACACCGCGTGCGCGGGCAACGACCGATTGCGGCGCTATGCCGCGCTCAACCCAGTTGACCAAGGGGGTGAGCATGTCAAATTGGTCAGCGGCGGGGCCTGCGCTGCAATGGGCCATGCCGGGCACGGGGAAGAAGCGGGCAAAGCTGGAGGCGTTGCCACCTTGGACTTTGTCCAGCCGATCCATCCATGCGCTGGTATCTTGGGCAGAAAAAATCGCATCACTCACGCCGTGGTACAGCAGCATCTTGGCACCGCGTGCGCGCAGGGCTGCCAGATTAGTCGGGTTGTCTTTGCCCACCGGCGTGATCACCTCGTCAGCAGATTCTTTGTAAGCATCTGCCTTGGCGTAAATGGCTGTGAAGCCATCGTCCACGTCATTCTTGAAGGGATCGATGCTGCGCGTGGGGTTCATGAAGATATAGCCCGCAGCCGGGTCAAGCACCTGCGAGTTGACAAACTTCCACTGCGCCCAGTTGGGGCTGGCAATGCCTGTGTCCCAGGGGAAGCTGGCGTAAATGTTTTGCCCGCTGCTGGTTTTGCCGCCGGTATATACCGCGCCCAGCACGCGCTTTTGATCGGCACTGAGGCATTGGCCATTGCGAGCGCCGCTGCACGTTGCTACATCGGTGTTCAGGTTAAATCCGGCCTGGCAGGCTTTCACGTCTTGCACCAGACCATCTTTTGCGCCGTCCAGTGCATCGCATTTTGCAAGAATAGCGTCGGCCACGGTTTTGCGTTCAGCGGCGGTCAGGGCCGTGCCTAAATCGGGTATTTTGACGTTGGGTGCGAACGGGTGGTTAACTGTCGCACCCTCGGTGGACAGCGCCTTCCATTGCGGTGCCGCCCAGAGCTGGGCGAGTGCGGCGTTGGGCAGGCGGTAGCCTGGAGCCCCTACCAAGTAACCATCAATCTGGTCGCCATAGCGCGAGGCGGCCACCATGGCGTGGCGACCACCATTCGAGCAACCGCCGATGTAGGAGCGGTCTGGTACTTTGCCATAGGCCGCTGCTATCAACTGCTTGGCCATGGGAGTGAGTTTGCCCACTGCGGCGTAGCCGTAGTCGGCGCGGGCTTGCGGCTCTGCCCCGAAGCGCGGGTTTTGGCGGCTGTTGTGGCCTGCGTCCGAGCTGATGGTGGCAAAGCCTTGTGCCAGCGCACCTGTGAGCGGCCCGCCGCCCAGCGCACCTTGCGCGGGTTGCACCACGCCGTCGATGCCGCCGTTGGCTTGGTAGAAGAAGCGGCCATTCCAGTCTTGGGGCAGGCGTGCTTCAAATCCTATTGCGTAGTCTTGCCCGTCAGTGCCTTTGCGTTTGAACATGCTGCCTTTGACGAGGCAGTGCTCGGCGATGGGTTTGCCCGCTAGCATGAGCGTACCAGCGGCTAGCTTTTCCGCAGAATCCAACTGCGTGTTGTCAAATTTAAAACCCGCTGCTAGTGCGGTGCATTGCTGCAAACCTGAGGCTTGGGCGGGTTTGAGTTGTTCTGGTTTAGTAGCCCCTGACGACACATTGCCGGGCAATGAACTACACGCGGCTAATGCAGCAAGCCCTGCAAGGCTGGCGGCAATTTGTAACCATGGTTTTGAATTGATTGTTTGCATTTTGTCTCCAGCGTTTTTTTTTGATGCTTGCAAGTGGCCCATTGCTGGGTGCAACGGGCCACACTTCGTTGGGAAGGCTTAGGCCTTAGGAGTCCGCTTTAAAGCCCAGGGCCTGCACCAATTTGCCTGCAAATGCGCTGTCTGCTTGCAAGCGCCGGGCGTGTTCGGCGATGGTGGTGGGGTCCACATGCGCGGCCAGGGGCTGCATGGCGGCAACCACATCAGGTTGGGCAAGCGCTGCACGCAGCATGGTGGAGGCGCGGTCTTTGCTGGCTTGGTTCACGCCTGCGGGCATAAAGAAGCCAAACCATTCGCGCACCACTAGCTCGTCAAAGCCTTGCTCTTTGTAGGTGGCTACGTTGGGGGTGAACGGCGAGCGCTCGGGGCCGGAGGTGGCCAGCAGGCGTGCCTTGCCAGTTTTGATGTGTTGCACCCAGTCGCCCAGCGGCGAGGACATGCCTGCAATTTGGCCACCCAGCACCTGGGGCACGCCCGGGCCCGAGCCTGCGAACGGCACGTTGGTGATCTGGAAGCCTGCAATGGCTGCCAAACGCCCCGCCAAAAGATGCGGCATGGAGCCCGCGCCAGGGTTGCCAATGCTGGCCGATCCTGGGTTGGCCTTGGCCCATTCCACAAACTGCTTGATGGTGGTGACCGCCTCGGGCACAGCGGGGCCGACGGCAAAAGCGTGGTCGCTGGAGTGGCCAATACTGATCGGCGTGACATCGTCTTGCTTGTAGCCCAGCTTGCTATACGAATGCGGGTAGATGGTGAGCATGGAGGCGGGGGTGTACAGCATGTGCAGGCCGTCGGTGGGAGCGGACTTGAGCGTCATCACCCCAAGCTGGCCGCCTGCGCCAGGCTTGTTGTCGATGATGACGTTGTTGGCATACACGCCGCGCAGCTTCTCGCCAATGCGGCGGGCAAACGCGTCTGTCGTACCACCGGGCGGAAAGCCGACGATGATGCGCAGCAGCTCGGGCAGGGGCTGCTGTGCAAAGGCGGGCATCACGCCCAGGCCCAGCGCGGCGGCTGCGGCGCTGGTTTGGATAAATTGACGGCGATTGGTCATGGAAAGCTCCTGTTAAAAGTGGATGTGCTGATTAAACGGGTTGAGGGGGAAAACGGTGTCAGGGTTTGCGTGGGTGAATGGGTATTGCGTGTTGGGTTTTTATGGCGTGGCTCAGGGTTGGAGCATGCCTGGCGCAGTGCCCGCATACAGCGCTTGCACCAAGGCCGCGCGCTCTTTGAGCACCGCGCGCTGGTTGATGCTGCCCTTGTCGGTGATCTCGCCTTTGTCGATGTTGGGCGGCTCGTTGAGTACCAAAGCGCGGGCAATGCGACCCGAAGATCCCGTGGCGGTAGCCGCTAATTTTATGACTAATTCTGCCATAGCCCTTTGAATACTAGCGTGAGCAGCTACGTCTTTCATAGTGGCTGTATCGGGCAATCGGGCCTGTTTGCGCGCCGGGATGAGGGCCAAGATGATCAAGGCACCCACTTCTTTCTCGTTCAGCCCCGTAATCACTACGTCCTGGATCAAAGGCGCACCGGCGGCAATGATCTTGGCACGCAGCGGGCCGACGCTAACAAAGGTGCCCGTGGACAGCTTGAAGTCTTCGGCGGTGCGGCCATCGAATTTGAGGCCTTGGTGATGGTCGTTCTCGTCAATCCATTTCACCGCATCGCCGGTACACAGATAACCTTCGTCGTCAAACGCCTCAGCCGAAGCCTCGGGGTTGCGCCAATATCCGGGCGTGATGTTGGGGCCTTTGTAGCGCACCTCCACTTTGTCCCCCGTGGGCACGAGTTTGAGCAACATGCCAGGGCAGGGTAGGCCCAGATCCCCGGCTTTCACATTCACATTGGTGACGAAGAGGCCAAAGGGCGCGCTCTCGGTCATGCCCAAACCGGAGGTCATGGGGATGCGGTAGCCCAGCTCCTGCTCTTCAGAGGCGTAGAGCGAGTCCCAAATCGGCTGCGCCAGTGCGGCACCCGCGTAGAAAAACATACGCAACTGTGAGAGCAAATTCTTGCGCAGCGCGGCATTGGTTTTCATCTCATTGGCGAGGTATTCCAAACCAATCGGCACGTCGTAGTACACCGTGGGCGCAATCTCCGTCAGGTTGCGGATGGTCTCGCCAATCAACGCGGGCGTGGGCTTGCCGTCGTTGATGTACAGCGTGCCGCCATGGAACAGCACCAGGTAAAAATCATGGTTGCCGCCAAAGGTGTGGTTCCAGGGCGGCCAGTCCACCAGTACGGGCGGGATGTCAAACACCGTGGGCTTGGCCTGCGCCATCTGTTGCTGGTTAGCGCAGATCATGCGCTGGGTGTTGACCACGCCCTTGGGCAGCTTGGTGGAGCCGCTGGTAAAGAGAAACTTGACGATGGTGTCGCCATTCGTCGCCCGCATGGCCCGGGCGACTTGGGGCGTAATGGTGGTTTGCACCAAACTGTCAAACGCCGTTATTTTCAAGGCTTTTGAGCCGCTAGCCTTTTGAATACTTGCGGGAGATGCTACTGAATTTATAGCTACCTCCATACCTTCACTGGCCACCGCTTCAATGGCTTTGCCGTACTTGGCCCAGTCGCTGGCATACAGCATGCCGGGTGTGATGGTGTTCAAAACATGGCGCAGCTTTTCGTAGTCGTGGCTCATCAGGCTGTAGGCGGTGGACACGGCACAAAACGGCACACCCACGGTCATCGCTCCCAGGGCCAGCAAGGCGTGCTCCAAGCTGTTTTCACTCAGAATGGCGAGCGGACGGTCTACGCCCAGACCTCGGTCCAGCAAGGCCTGGCCGATGCACTGCGCCTTCTCCCAAGCCTCCCGGTAGCTGATCTTGATCCACCGCCCGTCAGGCCCGCGCCGCGCCATCCAGGTGTGCTCCGGCCTGATTTGCGCCCAGTGCACCAAGCGGTCTGTCATGCGCTCGGGGTAGGGCAGCAGTGCCTGCTCGGCTTGCAAATAGGTGTTGCCTCCGCGCTGCTCCACCACAGCGCGTGTCGCCCCAAAAGTAAATTCGCGGTAGGTCGGTGCGTCACTCATGCTATTTTTGTCTTCCTTTTGCGTCCTTTGCGTAACCTTCGCGTCCTCTGCGTCCTCTGCGTCCGGTACTCATCTTCATACTTAGTCCGCTTTCACCTTAGCCGCCCGGCCTTCCAGAAAGTCGCGCACCCGCTTTTGCGCCTCGGGCGCGGTCTCCACAATAGAGGCCATCAACGACTCGGTAAAAAAGCCATGGTCTGCACTTTGCTCGGCAATGCGGGGCAGGGCGTGGATCAAGGCGTAGTTGGTCATCTCTGCATTGGTGGCAATACGCTGCGCCAGCTCCATCGCCTTGGCCAGTGCTTGCCCAGGCGCTACTAAATATTGCGCAAAGCCAATCGGTACCGCCTCCGCCGCTTTATAGACACGGCCCGTCAGCATCATGTCCAGCATGCGGTGCTCGCCGATTAATTTAGGCGCACGCACTGAGCCGCCGCCGCCCACAAAAATACCGCGTGAGCCCTCAGGGAAGGCAAAAAATGCCGTCTCATCCGCCACCCGCAGATGGCAGCTACTGGCCAGCTCCATGCCGCCGCCCACCACCGCGCCGTGCAGTGCAGCCACCACCGGCACACTGCCTTTTTCAATCGCGTTAAACGCCCGATGCCACATGCGCGAGTGGTGCAGGCCGTCAATGGCGCTGCGCTCTTGCAGCTCGCTCAAATCCAGGCCTGCACAAAAATGGTCACCATCGCCCGCGATCACCGCCGCGCGCGTGCCCGGTGGCAGATGGGTAAAGATATATTCCAGGCTTAAAACCAGCCCATCATTCAAAGCGTTGCGTTTTTTGGCGCGGCGCAAAGTCACCAACGCCACTGCGCCGTGCTGCTCCACAGAAATATCAGTTAAATTCGGCTCAGACAAAGGGGAAGTCATATTTACAGCAACGCATTATTTAGGTTATATTAAATAACTAATTTAAAGCAATTTTTGAATTGTCCTATCCGTAATTACCCCAGTACGGAGCACAAAGTACCTTTATGAACCACCAAGACCTGATCGCCATCGACATCCACACCCACGCCGAGGTGAGCTGCTGGAACCCGTTTGATGCTTATGGCGAAGAGTACGACCGCGCGGCGGACAAGTACTTTAAGAACAGCCGCCGCCCTACCATTGCCGAGACCATCGCCTACTACCGTGAACGCAAAATTGGCCTGGTGATGTTCACCGTGGACGCCGAGGCGCAGATGGGCCGCAGGCGCATCCCCAACGAAGAAATCGCCCAGGCTGCACGCGAGAACAGCGACATGATGATTGCCTTTGGCAGCATTGACCCGCACAAAGGCAAGCTGGGCGCGCGCGAGGCGGAGCGCTTGATCAAAGAAGAGGGCGTGAGGGGCTTTAAGTTTCATCCCACGGTGCAGGGCTACCACCCCTACGACAAGATGGCCTGGCCGATTTATGAGGTGATCAACGCGCATAAGCTGCCTGCCATTTTCCACACCGGCCACAGCGGCATTGGCAGCGGCATGCGCTGCGGTGGGGGCCTGCGGCTGGAATACAGCAACCCGATGCACCTGGACGACGTGGCGATCAGCTTCCCCGATATGCAGATCGTCATGGCGCACCCCAGCTTTCCGTGGCAGGACGAGGCCCTGAGCGTGGCCACCCACAAGCCCAATGTGTGGATTGACCTGTCTGGTTGGTCGCCTAAATATTTTCCAAAGCAACTCGTTCAGTATGCCAACACCCTGCTCAAAGACCGTGTGCTGTTTGGCAGCGACTACCCGCTGATCACTCCCGAACGTTGGATGAAGGATTTTGAAGAGGCCGGGTTTAAACCCGAGGTGATGCCCGGTATATTGAAGGGTAACGCGGTGCGGCTGCTGGGTTTGGTGTAGCAGCCTTGGCGGATTGCAAAGACTGGAAAGTTTGCGTATGAATGTGCCCCCTTTTCGCAGCCTGGCCGATATCGAGGCGCTGGAGCGCACGCCGTATGCGCAGGCCATCCCCGCGCGCACCACCTACGGGTTGATCGCCCATGCAGCCCAGCAGTTTGGCCCGCG
>JANMTF010000105.1:0-3209 GCA_031390175.1 Polaromonas sp. | reverse complement strand
ATGCGGGCTACAGACGTGCTGCCCAACCGCTTGGTGGCGGCGCAAAACGCTGCCAAATCTTTTCTCACCGACCTGCCACGCGCTGTCAAGGTGGGCATTGTGGCCTTTGCAGGCACCGCATCGCTGGTGCAAGCGCCCACCATCAACCGCGAAGACTTGGTCAGCGCGATAGACCGCTTTCAGTTACAGCGCGGCACCGCCATTGGCAACGGCATCGTGGTGTCGCTGGCCACGCTGTTTCCCGATGCGGGGATTGATCTGGCGCAGATGCAATACGGCAACAGCCGCTCGGTAGGCAAGCCCTTGGGGTCAGTGGACAAAAGCGCAGAGAAAAAAGATACACCGCCCGTACCTTCAGGCAGCTATTCGTCTGCCGCCATCATCTTGCTCACCGACGGCCAGCGCACTACGGGCGTAGACCCGATGGAAGCCGCAAAATTAGCCGCCGACAAAGGCATCCGCGTCTACACCGTAGGCATCGGCACCAAAGACGGGGAGACGATCGGTTTTGAAGGCTGGTCGATGCGTGTGCGCCTGGACGAGGAAAGCCTCAAAGCCATCTCCACCCGCACCCAAGGCGAATACTTTTATGCAGGCACGGCCGAAGACCTGAAGAAGGTCTACGCCAAGCTGTCCTCGCGCCTGACGGTGGAGAAAAAAGAAACCGAAATCGCAGGCCTGCTGGCGCTAGCGGGTGCACTGCTGGCACTGATGGCGGGGGTGTTGTCGATGTGGTGGTTTGGCCGGGTGATGTGATCACAGCTTGCGGATAGCCTGCTGCTGCATTGCTTGCAAGGCTGCATCACTGACAAGCTGACGCGCGATTTCGCGCAAGGGGAACAACACAAAGGCACGCTGCGCCATGCGCGGGTGCGGTACTGTGAGCTTGGGGCTTTGGATCTGCGCGCTGCCGTAGAGCAGGATGTCCAGATCTAGGGTGCGCGGGGCGTTGGGGTAGGGGCGCTGGCGGCCTGCGGCGTGCTCTTGGATTTGTAGCTGCTGGAGCAGTTCGGGGGCACTTAAGAGGGTGTGGACCTCGGCTACGGCGTTGATGTAGTCGGGGCCAGTGCTGTCTATGGGGTCGGTGTGGTAGAGGCTGGAGTGTTTGGCTAGGCTGGTGTGGGGGATGAAGCTTAGATTCTTTATCGCTTCTTGCACGGTGGTGCTTGCATCGCCTAAGTTGGCACCTAAGGCTATGTAGGCGGTGACTAGGGTGGCATGCATTTTTTGTTTGTCGCGGGTGAATGGTGGGTAATTTGCGCCGCAGATAAACGGAATTGTGTAGTTCGCGCCGCAGGCAAATGGGGTCAGAGCAAAATTTCGTTTAACGCTAGGCGCTTCGGAAAAAATGCTTTCCTGAATTTTGATCTGACCCCATTTGTCTGCTCCATTTACCTGCTCTGCTCTCTGCAATCCCGCTGTCTGCTTGATCTCAAGACTCTACGGGAGCGTCAGAGCCACCGTCGCGTCTGGGGCCTCTGCGGCGGCGGCGTTTTTTGACTCCGTTGTCGTCGCCGGACTCATCTTCTGCGATGCTGCCGTCAGGCGGGATGCGCGCCTCTCCCGCACGGGCGGGGCGGGATGGAGAGGCGGGCGGTTTATCCAAAGACTTCTCCACTTTCGGCTTGGGCTGCGCACGCTGCTGCTCGCGCAGTTGCGCCACCAGGTCTTCGCGCGTGGCTTGGTCGGTGATGCTGAACTCTTGCCACCAGTCGGCCAGGCTGATGTCTACCTCGCCAATGTCTGCGCGCAGGCGCAGGAAGTCAAAGCCGGCTCTGAAGCGCAGGTGCTCTACCAGGCTAAACGGCGTGGAGCCCACGCGCTTGTCAAAGCGCGGCTGCATCATCCAGATCTCGCGCATATCGGCTGCAAGCTTGCCACGGCCGCTGACGTCGCCAATGCGCAGGTTAAACACATCGTCAATCGCCTCGGTGAGTGCGGGGAAGGGGTGCGCGCCTTTTTTGAGCAGCTTGTCCCAGCCTTCGCGCACATCATTCCACAGCACGCAGGCCAGCAGGAAGCTAGGCGCGACGGGTTTACCTTCGCCTACGCGGCGGTCGGTGTCATTCAGCGCGGCGGTAATGAAGGGCTGGTCTGCACGCTCCACTACCAAGTCGAGCAGGGGATAAATGCCTTGGGCCAGGCCGAGTTTTTTCAGCTGCTCAATGCTGGCCAGTGCGTGGCCGGTTTGCAGGAGTTTGAGCATTTCATCAAACAAACGGCTTTGCGGCACATCGTTCAGCAGCACCTTGCATTCGGCCAAGGGCTTTGCGGTTTTGGCATCGAGCTTAAAGCCCAGCTTGGACAGCTTGGCCGCAAAACGCACCGCGCGGATGATGCGCACCGGGTCTTCGCGGTAGCGGGTGGCGGCATCGCCAATCAGTTTGAGGGTGAGCTTTTTGCTGTCACTCATGCCGTTGTGGTAGTCCACTACCACCTGCGTCTCGGGGTCGTAGTACATGGCGTTAACGGTGAAGTCGCGGCGTGCGGCATCTTCCACCTGCGGGCCCCACACGTTGTCGCGCAGCACGCGGCCACTGGCATCGGTAGCATGCTTCATGCCTGCCAGCTCGCTCTTGGAGGTGCGCTCGTTGCCGCCCACCTGGCCAGTGTCGGCAGTGCCCACATTGGCGCGGAAGGTAGACACTTCGATCACCTCATGCTCACGCCCCCGGCCAAACACCACATGCACAATGCGAAAGCGCCGCCCGATGATGAAGGCGCGTTTGAACAGCGCCTTGACCTGCTCGGGCGTGGCATTGGTGGCCACGTCAAAGTCTTTAGGCCGCAGGCCCAGCAGCAGGTCACGCACCGCACCGCCCACAATGTAGCCCTCAAAATTTGCATCTTTCAGGGTGGTGACTACCTCCCATGCGCGCGGGTCTACCAGGTCGCGGTTGATTTTGTGCTCAGACTGCGGCACCTCGACCCGTTTGCTCACCTTGCTGGCGGACTTGGGTGAGATGAGTTTTTCTATGAATTTTTTAATCATGTTTCCAGAGATCTAGTATTTTCCAGCCGCGCTGCGCCGCCAGTGCACGCAACTTGTCGTCGGGGTTGGTGGCCACTGGGGTGTCGACTTTTTCCAACAGCGGCAGATCGTTCATGCTGTCGCTGTAGAAGGTGCTGTGGGCCACATCATCCCACGTCTTGCCCTGCGCGGCCAACCACTGCGTCACGCGGGTCACTTTGCCTTCCCGAAAGCTCAG
>JANMTF010000077.1:0-9516 GCA_031390175.1 Polaromonas sp. | reverse complement strand
CAGGCGCTGCTTGCCACTGCGTACTGGGACAACACGGAATTCAATCCGCGAAACCCGGACCCGAACGTCGACGTCCCCTGGGGTCAGCAGACCATCCAAGAAATGTTCAACACCTTGCTGCTTTACGAAGTGCTTGAACCCGACGATCCCCGCGCCAATCCGGCGGCGCCGTCGGCGATTGCGGAGAACGCCCGATGAACGGCGCAGCGCGGAAGGCCGCGATTCTCAGCCTGACGATTGCTGTGGCGATGCTCCTGGCCACTCGCAGCCAATCGGCGGAACTGCTGACTGCCAACACGAAGTTCGACTCGCGCGCGATCGACACGCGGCGCACGACGCTCGAAGGCAACCTGCGTAAGGCGCTTGCGGAATTCGACGCCGGGCTCGCTGCTATGCCCGCGCCTGCTCAGGCGGAGTGGCATGCTTACTTGAAATGGGATGCTTGGGCCGAGCCGTTTCTGGCAGGAGCCGCCGCGGACGCGGCCACGATGAAACGTCGCTGCTGGCGGTTCTACGCGGCCGAAAAGGGCTTCGAGAATCCGCTCATCATCGCGGCCCGCACAGCGCTGACCGACTATCTTTCGTTCGACGAGGCAATCCAGCAGGCTGGCGATAATCTCGAAGGCGAGTTTCACGTACAAAACGAACGAACGACATCGGCCTGATCACGTACAAAACGAACAGGCGACATCCACCCGATCAAGTACAAAAGCCAAACGCACCCACGTTCCGTAAGCAGTAGCCACCCACCAGCCATCCAACGCCCCCAATTTCCGCGACAATCCAGTCCAGCAAAATCACATAGAAAGCACAACATGTCTCTAGATTTCACAGGCAAGGTCGCCATCGTCACTGGCGCGGGCGGCGGTTTGGGCAGGCAGCATGCGCTGGCGCTGGCGCGGCGCGGGGCCAAGGTGCTGGTCAACGACCTGGGCGCAGCCATCAACGGCAGTGGCGCCAGCGTGAGCGCGGCGCAGGCCGTGGTGGACGAGATCCAGGCCATGGGCGGCGAGGCGCTGGCCAATGGCGCGTCAGTGACCGACTACGCTGCCGTGCAAGCCATGGTGCAGCAGGCGGTGGGCGCCTGGGGGCGGGTAGACATTTTGGTCAACAACGCGGGCATTTTGCGCGACAAAAGCTTTAGCAAAATGGAGATGGACGACTTTAAACTGGTCATCGACGTGCACCTGATGGGCGCAGCGCACTGCAGCAAAGCCGTATGGCCGCACATGCAGGCGCAAAAATATGGCCGCATTGTGATGACCACCAGCTCCAGCGGCCTGTATGGCAACTTTGGCCAAGCCAACTACGGCGCGGCCAAGATGGCGCTGGTGGGGCTGATGCAAACGCTCAGCATTGAAGGTGCCAAGAGCGACATCCGTGTGAACTGCCTGGCCCCCACGGCTGCCACCCGCATGACCGAGGGGCTGATGCCCCAAGACGTGCTGGATGCGCTGCAACCCGAGTTTGTGGTGCCCGCCATGCTGGTGCTGGCCTCTACCGATGCACCCAACCGCACCGTGCTGTGCGCCGGTGCAGGCACCTTTGAGGCCGCGCACATTACCCTTACCCAGGGCGTGCACATAGGCACCGGGCCAGATGCGCCCGAGCGCTTGGCGGCGCATTTGGCCGCCGTGCGCGAGCGTGCAGGCGAGACGGTGCCTATGAGTGGCGCGGAGCAGGGGACTAACGAGATTCTGAAGGCTAAACCGGCTGCAGCCTCTTAGAACAAAGCGGAAGCAGCTATTTAATAGTGAGCAATAGTTACTGGTTCAATGCATCCAGTACGCAAAAGGGGTTAGAGCAAAATTTGGTTACGGCGTTGCGCGCTTTGGGCAGAGGGTCTTCCTGAATTTTGACCTGACCCCATTTGCTGCTGACCCCATTTGCTTGCACGCCGAACCTGCCCACTACAAATCACATAGCCCCACAAAAATCAAGGCGCAACGGCGGCCTGAGCAATGCCGTTTAAAGCTTTTTTCAAATTCTCCACCGCCGGGCAGCTTGCCGCGCCGTGGCGCTTGGCCAAGTACTCGGGGTCGTTGTAGCTGAGCATCACTTTACCGGCATCGTCGGTCCACACCAGGGCTTTGAGCGGTAGGTCGATGCCCGCAGTTTGCGCGCATTCCATCAGCGGGGTGCCGCCTTGGGGGTTGCCAAAAATCAGCAATTCGGTAGGGCGCAGGGTTTTGGCAATTTTGGACGCACCGGCGGCGTGGTCGATGCGGGCAAACACGTTCAACCCGCGTTCTTTGACAATGCCTTCCAGCCGGGCCATGGTCTCAGCGGCGCTGCGCGGGCTGACTACGCTGATCAGGCCATTGGCCTGCGCCCACAGGCTGGTGGATAGCAGCAGACCCGTGGTGAGGGCGGCGATCAAGGTGACTTTCTTCATGGGGTACTCCTCAATGGGATGTGTAAAGCGATTTGGTCGCGCTACACACCCAATCTATTACAACCCTCGCCGCGCTTTGTATCTATCAAAATTTCTAAAACAGATGAGGCCTTTAGACCAATAGAGCCATGCGGCGGCAGCTATCTAATGAGTAGCGTTGCAAATACTGTGACGCCGCCCAGCAGCGGTTTTTACACACCTTGTTTCAAACTCGCCTCAATGAACATGTCCAAATCACCGTCCAGCACCTTTTGGGTGGCCGAGGTTTCTACGCTGGTGCGCAGGTCTTTGATGCGGGACTGGTCCAGCACATAAGAGCGAATCTGGTGGCCCCAGCCTACGTCGGTCTTGGTGTCTTCCAGCTTTTGCTGCTCTTCCAAACGCTTGCGCATTTCAAAGTCATACATCTTGCTGCGCAGGCGCTTCCAGGCCACGTCGCGGTTGCCGTGCTGGCTGCGGCCGTCTTGGCACTGCACCACGATGCCGGTGGGGATGTGGGTCAGGCGCACGGCGGAGTCGGTTTTGTTGATGTGCTGGCCGCCCGCGCCGCTGGCACGGTAGGTGTCGGTGCGCACGTCGGCGGGGTTGATGTCGATCACTATGGAATCGTCGATCTCGGGGTAGACAAACACGCTGGCAAAGCTGGTGTGCCTGCCGCCCGCGCTATCGAAAGGAGACTTGCGCACCAAGCGGTGCACGCCGGTCTCGGTGCGCAGCAGGCCAAAGGCGTAGTCGCCCTCGATCTTGATGCTGGCCCCTTTGATACCCGCAATATCGCCTGAGGACTCGTCTTCAATCGTGGCCTTGAAGCCCTTGCGCTCGGCGTAGCGCAGGTACTGGCGCAGCAGCATGCTGGCCCAGTCGCAGGCCTCGGTGCCGCCTGCACCGGCCTGGATGTCCAAAAAGGCGTTGAGCGGGTCGGCAGCTTGGTTAAACATGCGCCTAAATTCAAGCTGCGCCACAATGGCCTCGATCTTGGCGACTTCTTCTTCAATATGCGTCAGGCTGTGGATATCGTTATCGCCCTTGCTCATCTCGTACAGCTCGGTGTTGTCGGCGATGTCGCTGTCCAGCTTGGCAATCACCAACACCACACCTTCGAGCGCTTTTTTCTCCTTGCCCAGCTCTTGGGCACGCTTGGGGTCGTTCCACACCGCCGGGTCTTCCAGCGCGGCGTTCACGTCTTCTAGTTTGCGTTGCTTGGACTCGTAGTCAAAGATACCCCCGAAGGTCAAGCGTGCGGGAGGTCAGGCCGATGAGGGCGGTGCCGATTTGGTTGATTTGTTCTGCGTCCATGGTGCGGGTTCCGAGCTGTGTATTTGGGGTAACAGAGCATTTTCGCATGTCGCGCGCCTCGCTGCTTAAAAAGTAGGGTTATGTGACATACCGTGGTTAGGAAAATTGACTTGATTGGGCTTGGAAAACCAGGCACGGGGCATTGGGCCTACACACAGTCTGTGCCTTCTTCCGCTTGGCAATTCGTGCTGCTTCACTTGAAACCAATCTATCTACCCATGCTACATTCCCACCTATGAACGCTAAGACTGACCTGCAGGGCAAACACATCGTATTGGGCTTAACCGGCGGCATTGCTGCATACAAGGCGGCTGAGTTGTGCCGGGCGCTGATCAAAGAGGGCGCTACGGTGCAGGTGGTGATGACTGAGGGGGCAGAGCAGTTCATCACGGCGGTGACTATGCAGGCGCTGAGTGGGCGCACGGTGTACACCAGCCAGTGGGACGTGCGGGAGCCTAACAATATGGCGCACATTAACCTTAGCCGTGAGGCCGATGCGATAGTGATTGCGCCCGCCAGCGCTGACTTTATGGCCAAGCTTTTGCATGGGCGGGCAGATGATTTGCTTAGCCTGATGTGCCTAGCGCGCCCGCGCGCGGATTCGGTGCAAGGCAGTGCCAAACCCGTGCCCTTGCTGATAGCGCCCGCCATGAACCGCGAGATGTGGTCGCACCCCGCCACGCAGCGCAACATGGCGCAACTGGCCGCGGACGGCGCGCACATCCTGGGCGTGGGCAGTGGCGACCAAGCCTGTGGCGAGACGGGCGATGGCCGCATGCTAGAGCCGCTGGAGCTGCTGGACGACATCATCGCGTTCTTCCAGCCCAAAGTGCTGGCCGGGCGACATGTGCTGATTACTGCGGGGCCCACGTTTGAGGCGATGGACCCGGTGCGCGGCATCACCAATTTAAGCAGCGGCAAGATGGGCTTTGCCATCGCCCGTGCTGCGCGTGAGGCGGGCGCGCAAGTGACGCTGGTGGCCGGGCCTGTGGGGCTGGCCACACCACGCGGTGTGGCGCGGGTGGATGTAAAGTCTGCACGCGATATGCTCGATGCCAGCGTGAGGAATGCATCAAATGCTAGCGTATTCATTGCCTGCGCCGCAGTGGCCGACTGGCGGCCTGCTGCGGCGGCGGACCAGAAGATTAAAAAAGACGGCTCGGGCAAAACGCCCGTGATGGAGTTTACCGAGAACCCCGACATCTTGGCCACGCTAGCAAAAAGTGAGCGTGCAAAAAAAGGCGAGCTGTTTTGCGTAGGCTTTGCCGCCGAGAGTGAAAATTTGCTAGAGCACGCCACCGCCAAGCGCTTGCGCAAAGGTGTGCCGCTGCTGGTGGGCAACCTGGGCCCGGCTACCTTTGGCCAAGACGACAACGCGCTGCTGCTGGTGGATGCGCAGGGCGCGAAGGAAATAGAGCGCGCGCCCAAGCTGGTGCTGGCCAGGCAACTGGTGCAAGAGATTGCGCGGCGCATGCTGTTGGCTTAGCTGCGTCCGCCCTGAGCTTGCCGCAGGGCTCGCGCGGGCCCCTACAAGCCAATTACTTGGTTTTAGCAGGCGTATCCATCTCGCCCCGGTACTCCACCTTTCCGCGCAGCTTGGCGCGGGGGTGCACGTCCATCACCTCGTCGTAGGCGGCGTCGCCTAGCAGCGTGGCTGAGCCGGTGATCTCCAGCGCTTTGCGGGCCACTACGCTGCCCACTACCTTGCCTTCAATAAAAATATAGTCGGCCTCCATGCGGGTGTTTTCTACGATGCCGGTAGCGCCCACATGGATGGTGCCGCCCGTGTCAAAGCTGATATTGCCTTTGAGCGTGCCGTCTACTTTGATACCCAGATCGCGCGAGGTTTGGAACGAGCCGTCAAATATCGCGCCCTCGGCGATCAAGCTGGAAATGGCGGACAGGCGCTCGGTGGGCACAAGACGGGTGACAGTGGGAGTAGTTTGGTTTTTCATGGGTTTGTCTCCTTTATTTTCAGTTGAGTTTCTGGCTTGAGTTGGAAAGAGTCGGTGGAAGGTGGAATCGATGGGTCTGTTCGAGAGGCCGCATCACTGGGGGACAGCATTTGCGACTGCATACGCAGGCGTAATTCGTTTTGGTGTACCTGCGAGGTATCTGGCATGTTGTCTACAGAATGGGCTGGCTGCCATGCAGGATGGAACTGATACAGCAGGTAAACCACGGACACCAGCACTGCACACAGTGCCAGCAAGTTGTAGCGGTACTTCCATACCCACCAAAGCACCCAGCGCACGGCTAGCCGCCTGCGCGCTACACGCTGGTCGCGCTGCCAACTTTTTTGCAGCGCGGCCTGGCGCAGCGTGTTGGTGTCGATGACTGTAGCGCCCATACCGCTGTAGCCCCGAACCTTGCGCGAAAACGCAGGGAGTGTAAATTTGAAAACCATTGTGCGTCACGGCCACATGTCTCTAGTGAGCAAGCTTGGCAGGAATAGGCGCAGTCGCAGGCGCGGGCGCTGCTGCGGTGCGCTCGCGCTTGGTGCCGGCTTTCTCCAGCGTAGCGTTCAGGTCTGCACCGTTGACTTGCAAACGGTTGTAGCGCACATGGCCCGACACGCGGGAGGCATCATGCAAAGCCACCGAGCCGCCGCCAGCGTCCAGCAAGCCGTCGGTTTGCCCCATGACCGAAATATTGTCGGCCACGATGTCACCTTTGACATGGCCGGTCTCGGTCACTATCACGGTAATGCTGGTGCCAACCGATTGCATTAGGTTGCCCTCGATCTTGCCGCCCACAGTGCACAGGCCTATCAGCTGTGCATTGCCTACAAAATTAACGCCCTCTGCGATCATGCTGCTTCGGTCGTTTTGGCCCTCGGCTGATCCGGCTACCTGCATGGGGGCCAGCACGGGCAGTTGGCTGGACGGGCCGCTGTGCATTGCCGCTCCAGCGTGTACCTGCAATACTTTTGGGGGCGCAGGGGTGGCCGCCTTTGCGTCTGCTGGCGAGGCCGATGCACTGGGGGTAGCAGCAGGCGCGTGGGCGGGCGTGGCCGCTGTGGGTGCACCATGCGGTGCGTGGGCAGCATGCGAAGCAGGGGGAGGGTGCGAAGCAGGGCCAGCGTGCGGTGGTGTAGCAATAAATGGGGGCTTGTCAGTCATGATGGTCTCCTGATGGTGTGGCTTGGGATCTATTTAATGGAGGAATTTGAAATAGAGGAATTTGCAATGGAGGAATTGGCTACTTCTTTAAGCCTTGGCAGCAAGGTGTCTTCTTTCAGCGTTTTAAACGGCCCTTGCAGTTGCGCACCATCGTACATGCGAATGCGGTGCGCAAGCAAGGTGCCGCTGGAAATACCCGTGCTGGCGATGTAAGCCGTGCCCAGGCACTCCACCACCGTCCCGTCCTCAGGCATGCCGGGTATCCCCAGCTGGCCAAACAAATACAGGTCGCCCCACACTCTTACATGGCCAGACACCTGCCCACCTGCCCAGATGATCAATCGGCCCCGCGTCTCCAGCTCGCCATGCACCTCGCCTTGCACCAGCAAACCGCCTTTGAATGCATACTCGCCTGACAAGCGAGAGCCAGCGCTTACCCGGTTCACCACATTCATGGCGATCGGGTCGATGGTCAAAACGTCTTGTGTAGGGTTCATTGGATGAAAAAGGGTAGGGCGGCCGACGCTAGCACCAGTCCCACAGCAGCAATCAGCAAGGCATACCGCTCCAAGCCGCGCCGCAGCGCACCCGGTGCGCGGCGGGGCCGGCCAATGTAAGGGTAGGCACCTTGCATCACTACCCAGTCTTTCCAGGCGCGGTCTATCGATGTGCTGGCGTCCCGCATATTGACTTGCAGGCCGGTCTGCGCAGGGGTGGCGTGCACGGGAACGTTGCCCATTGGCAATGACAGCGCTGAACCAACGATGGTGTGGGTAAAAAACATGTCTTCTTCTGTCATGCCGTGATTTTACGTGCCAATACGCAGGCCGTTATCAGTAAAAACTCAAACAAAGCAAATCTTGCGTCAGGCGGTTTTCACCGCTAAAACGCCAGCCGCCAAAGGCAGCGCCCCCGTAGCAAGGGATAATCGCAGCTCTAGAAAGCCACCCCGCCATGAAAATCGACGTCAAAATCATCGACCCCCGCCTTACCGACAACCTGCCCGCCTACGCCACCCCCGGCAGCGCCGGGCTAGACCTGCGCGCCTGCCTTGCCGAGCCGCTCACCCTGCAGCCCAACGCCTGGCAACTGGTGCCCACAGGCATGGCCATCTATTTAAAAGACCCGAACTTTGCCGCCATGATCTTGCCTCGCTCGGGCATGGGCCACAAGCACGGCATTGTGCTGGGCAACCTGGTAGGCCTGATCGACAGCGACTACCAAGGCCAGCTCATGGTCAGCGCCTGGAACCGCAGTAGCGTGGCCTTCACCATCGAGCCGATGGAGCGCATTGCCCAACTGGTCATCGTCCCCGTGGTGCAAGCGCAGTTTAATATTGTGAGCGACTTTCCCGCCACCCAACGAGGTGAGGGCGGTTATGGCTCCACCGGTAAGGCCTAGCACCATGGGACGTTCACGCAAAAAAAATCCCAATGCCGCTGCACCCGCACCCGTTTTGAATGAAGACGGCACGCCCAAGGTGTACCCACCGCCACCGCGCCTGTATGTCGAGTCACTCGACCTGGAGGCCCAAGGCATCGCCCACCGCGTGACCGAAGACGAAGACAACGGCAAGGTCGTCTTCATCGAAGGCGCGCTGCCGTATGAAACCGTCAGCGTGCAAGTGCACCGCAAAAAAGCCAGTTTTGAGGCCGGCACCGTCACCGTCATCCACAAAGAATCGTCTCAGCGCGTCACCCCCGGCTGCCCGCATTTTGGCCTGCACCAAGGCTCTTGCGGCGGCTGCAAAATGCAGCACCTGGACGCAGCTGCCCAAGTAGCCGTCAAAGCCCGCGCACTGGAAGACCAGCTATGGCACCTGGGCAAAGTCAAGCCCGATCTGGTGCTGCGCCCCATCGCTGGGCCCGCCTGGGGCTACCGCTACAGAGCACGGTTATCAGTGCGCTATGTCATCAAAAAAGGCGAGGTGCTGATAGGCTTTCATGAGCGCAAAAGCCGCTACGTGGCAGACATCAAGAGCTGCGCCGTACTGGTGCCCCATGTCAGCGCCATGCTCATGCCCCTGCGCCAGCTCATCGAGCGCATGGACGCCCGCGAGACCGTGCCCCAAATTGAGCTGGCCTGCGGCGACACCGTCACCGCCATGGTGCTGCGCCACTTGGAGCCATTGAGTGATGGCGACATAGCCAAGCTGCGCGAATTTGGCGTAGCCCACAACGTGCAATGGTGGCTGCAATCCAAAGGGCCCGAGACGGTAAAGCTGATGGACGAACCCGGCTCCGTTCACCCTGAGCCTGTCGAAGGGCTCACACCCCCCTCGCACCAGCAAGTCTTAAGCTACGCGCTGCCCGACTTCGGCATCACCATGCCCTTCAAGCCCACCGACTTCACCCAAGTCAACCCGCAGATCAACCGCGTGCTCGTCACCCGCGCCCTGCGCCTGCTGGACGTGCAAAAGCACGAAAGGGTGATTGACTGGTTCTGCGGCCTGGGCAACTTTACCCTGCCCCTGGCCACCCAAGCCCGTGAGGTGCTGGGCATAGAAGGCAGCGACATGCTGGTAGAGCGCGCGACAGACAATTTAAAAGAAAATATTAAGCATAATACGGCTCTAGCCCAACAGAATAAAGCGGGAGCAGCTACTACATTTGTAGCGCGTAATTTGTTTGATATGACCGGCCCCATGCTGGTTGCCGACGGCACAGCCGACAAATGGCTGGTAGACCCGCCCCGCGAAGGCGC
>JANMTF010000057.1:0-3678 GCA_031390175.1 Polaromonas sp. | reverse complement strand
CAAGTCTCCGAGCAGAGCTAAGCCCATGTCCATCTATACCGCCCAAGACAGCAGCGACGATGAGGACGGCTGGATGGCCGAGATCAACACCACGCCCCTGGTGGACGTGATGCTGGTGCTGCTGATCATCTTTTTGCTCACTATTCCCGTGGTCAGCGCCACCGTGGCCTTGAACCTGCCCATTGAGTCCGCCCAGCGCCGCGACACCAGTGGCGACTACGTCGTCATCAGCGTCGACCGCGTCGGTAATATGTACTTCAACGAAGCCTTTGCCCCCGACATTGAGGCGCTCTCCCGCATGATCAGCCTGGTAGCCACGCGCAGTCCCCAACCCGAGCTGCACATTCGCGCCGATGCCAACGCTCCTTATGCGTATGTAGGCCAAATCATCGACACGGCGCAAGGCTATGGCTTTGCACGGGTAGGGCTCATCACCGAACCCATGCCCGACGCGCAGCTTAATGTAAGGTGACCCCATGAAGCTCTACAGCCAACACCTCTCACCACACCTAGGCAGCACCGAAGTTGAGCCCAGCCCGATGATCGAGATGAACACCACCCCGCTGATCGACGTGATGCTGGTGCTCATCGTCATGCTCATCATCACCATTCCGGTGCAACTGCATTCGGTCAACCTGGATATGCCCTCGGCCCAAGTATCTGCAGTCGTGCCTGAGGTGGTGGTTCTGCAAATGGATCCAGCAGGCTTTTTGCGCTGGGGCGATGAGGCCGTGCCCGACATCCCCACCCTTAGCGCGAAAGTCAACGCCGCTGCTGTGATGCCCGTACAACCCGAGATCCACCTACGCCCTTCCGCAGATACGCCCTATGCGTATGTAGCGGCGTTTTTGGCGATGGCGCAGAAGGCGGGGTTGACCAAGGTGGGTGTTGTTAACTGACTTGGTCGTGCGTTGCTGTTAGGCTCAGAAGGTTGTTGCCCTGCCATTGTCACGTTGCGACTTGTGCTTGGAGATGCTTATTCGTAGTGGGTCACTTTGCGGCGATGGAGGAATTTGCGCTGCAAAAATCTTACGAAAACACGCGACTGGTTGAGTTGCGATCATTAGGTGGTTACCGCGCCTTTCTCCAGATTTTTCATCGCAAACACGCTCCATCACCGCTTGCTGGTTTGTGTACTTTTTGTCCCTCGCAGAGGGGTATGCTGTAGTACTATTGTGGCGAACTACGGTGTTTTTCGCGCGACGTGGGCACGTTTTTTGCGGAGGTTGTCACTACAAAAAAAGTAGCTGCTCCCGCCATATTCTATTGGGCTAGAGGGCTAAACAGCTTGGAAGAGTGACACCTTCGAGTGCAACTGCGCGAGCAAACGCCAGTTCAGCGGTAGTTCGGCGTGCTTGGGATGAAAAATCTGGAGAAAGGCGCGGTGACCAACTGAAGATTACTACCAAACCAGTCGCGTGTTTTCGCAAGATTTTTGCAGCCCAAGTTCCCGAGCTGCCGCCGGCCAACCGACTACGAACGCCATCTTTAAACCGGACTGCCGCCAGCCAAGCAAGCTAGCCGAGTACTCTTCAAGCGAAGAAACCCAAAAGCCTCAGCCCTTGGCCTTCTTGGCCGCCACATCATCAGCCAGTTCTTTCCCGCTCTTGTAGTGCGGTACGCGAAAAGTCAGGCGCTTGGTGCGCTGCCAAAAGCTGTTGCTGCCCGCGACTTCTTCTTTCCAGTATTTGTCGGCCAGCGCGGTGTTGGCTGGCACGTCGAGCAAGAAGCCTTCGCGCGAGCCCAGGCCGCCGAACATGTAGAGCTTGCCACCCAGCATCATCCAGCTGTCTGCGTCACCACCCCAGGGTATGCCGTAGACAATGCCGTTGGCGCAGTAGCCGCCGTACTGGGGCAGGTATTTGCTGGGCTCTTTGTCGAACAGGGCTTTGTGCTCTGCATTGGCAAAATAGAAGTTCACGCCCTCGTACACGCTGGCAAATTGGGGACTGCCCATGGCGTGCTTGTTTTGCGTGAAGTAAGACACCACGTCGTGACCTTTGAGCATGACGTGGCTGGTGCCGTCAATGACATGGGCGTTCACGGGTTTGAGATTGCCGCTGGGGTTTTGCGCATTCATGGCCGAGCATCCCATCAGGCAGGCTACTGCGCCGATGGCCAGCAAGGACGCGAGGTTCTGAAATGCGGAGCTGCCAACGATGCGCTTGGCGAGTGTGATGGAAGGGGTGGGCATTCAAATATCTCCTCAAAACCAGTGAAAAGCTGATTTTAGCCCTTGCCTTTTTTAGCCGCAACTTCATTGGCTATTTGTTCGCCGCTTTTGTAATGCGGCACTTTGAACACCAAACGCTTGGTGCGCTGGATAAAGCTGTTGCTGCCGTTGACTTGCTCTTTCCAATACTTCTCTGCCAAGGCCATATTGCCGGGCTTGTCAACTTCAAACCCGTCCTTAGAGCCTTGGCCGCCAAAGATGTACAGCTTGCCGTTCTGGATCATCCAGGTGTCGGCGTCACCGCCCCAAGGGATGCCATAGACGATGCCGTTGGCGCAGTAGCCACCGAACTGAGGAATGTACTTGGCAGGCTCTTTGTCAAACAAAGCTTTGTGCTCCGCACTGGCAAAACGAAAAGTCACGCCCTCGTACACGCTGGCAAATTGGGTGCTGCCCAGGGCGTGTTTTCCCTGGGTGAAGTAGGACACCACGTCGTGGCCTTTGAGCATGACGGAGCTGACGTCGTCCACCACATGGGCATTAACGGGCTTGAGCGCGCCGCTGGGGTTTTGCGCATTGATGGCGGCGCAGCCCATCAAGGTGCTGATTGCGCCAATGGCCAATAAAGTGGCCATACGGCGCAGGGTGGTATGCAGGGTCATGTAGACAGTTTCCAGGAAGGGGAGGGTGAAGTGAGATGGTGAGAGTGGTCGGTGGCTAGAGAAGTTTCATGCGCACCAGCGTGCAAGGCTTTGTCGGCATAGGGCACAGGCCATTGTAGGAGAGTGCTGGCGGCGTCCACGCGCGCGCGCAGGTCAGCGGCGCTTTGCCCACCCATGTGCAAAATGCCGTAGCGGTAGCTGCCCAGCCATTTAAAGTCGCGCGCCAGCGAATGGCCTGCTTTGGGAAACTGCAGCAGCATGTGGTCTGGAAACTGCGCTTTGAGCTGCGCCAATGGCCCGGGGCCGGGCATGCCAGGTATGGTTTGCGTTAAATGCGCGGCGCTGTCGTCAAACACACGGTAGACGGCGCTGGTGGCGATCTGGGCAGTAGGCAAACTGCGCGGCACTGCCCAGGGGTCTTGCCCATGCGCTAGCGACAGAGCCATGGCGTACAAATCGACGCCATCTACGCGCAGGTATAAATCGGCAAACTGCGATGCCATCCGGGGATTGAACTCGATCACGGTCAGCTTGTCGGTGGCCGCGTCGTAGAAAAACTCCATGTTGAACATACCGTAGGTGTAGCCCACCGCTGCCAAAAACTTCTTCGCCACTTCCAGCGCTCTGGCTTGCACGTCAGCAGGTAAACGGCTGGGGTAGTCAAAGCGCATAAAGGCTTGCGTGCCGGGGTACATGATGGAATCCACCACCCCCAGGGGCTTGACTTGCCCCTCCCGCACAATGCCGTCCAGGCTGTATTGGGCGGCATTCACGGGGGTCTCCAGCACCATGCTGTGCGCCGAGCCAGCTTGCGGAAGCAGGCGCTTGGCGATGCGTTCAAAA
>JANMTF010000030.1:0-3861 GCA_031390175.1 Polaromonas sp. | reverse complement strand
CCTCCACCTCGCCCGCCCGCCACCCTGTGCGCGCCCTGGTCATCTTGCCCACCCGCGAGCTGGCCGACCAGGTGGCCGAACAGTCCAAGCTGTATGGCAAATACACCCAGCTGCGCACCACCGTGGTGTTTGGCGGCATGGACATGAAGCCGCAGACGCTGGAGCTGAAAAAAGGCGTAGAAATTTTGGTAGCCACCCCCGGCCGCCTGCTCGACCATATCGAAGCCAAAAACGTCGCTCTGAATCAGGTGGAATACGTGGTGCTGGACGAAGCCGACCGCATGCTCGATATTGGCTTTTTGCCTGACTTGCAGCGCATCTTGAGCTTTTTGCCCAAGGCCCGCACCACGCTTTTATTTAGCGCGACCTTTAGCCCAGAGATTAAGCGCCTGGCCGAGAGCTATTTGGTCAACCCGATCCTGATCGAAACTGCCCGGCCCAACGAGACAGCCTCTACCGTAGAGCAGCATTTCTACAGCGTGGGCGCTGACGACAAGCGCCGCGCCTTGGCACAAATCGTCAAGGCGCGCGGTATTACGCAGGCCTTTGTGTTTGTCAACAGCAAACTCGGCTGCGCCCGCTTGGCGCGCAGCTTGGAGCGCGAAGGTATGCGCACCACCGCGCTGCATGGCGACAAGAGCCAAGACGAGCGTTTAAAGGCCCTAGAGTCGTTTAAAAAAGGCGAAGTAGACCTGCTGGTAGCGACAGACGTGGCCGCGCGCGGGCTGGACATCAAAGACGTGCCAGCGGTGTTCAACTTTGACATTCCCTTTGGCGCAGAAGACTACGTGCACCGCATTGGCCGCACTGGCCGCGCTGGCGCGTCTGGCCTGGCCGTGAGCTTTGTATCCCCGTCGGATGGCCGCTTGATGGGCGACCTGGAAAAGCTGCTGAAGAAAAAAATCGAAGTCGAAGGCTTTGAGTTTGACGGCGATTTGCCCAACATCCAGCGCGAGGGCCGCATCAACAACGGCCGCCGTGCTTGGGGTGATGACGATGGTGAGGGTGCTGGCGGCCCAAGAGAGCGCGCAGCCGCAGCCCGACCTCCGCAGGGCGGCTACCGTGACAGCCGCCGTGAAGAAAGCCCGCAAAGCGGTTACCGTTCATTCCGCCCAGCACCGGCCTCGCGCGATCCGTTTTTTGACAAGCCCTACGAGGCTCCAACCGTCGTCGATGCGGCCGCCGCACCCTCATGGGAGGCCAGCGCCAAAGGCGCTAACACCTCACGCGTGTCGGCCAACATCAAAACCAAGAAAAAAGTGGCTGCGTTGTTTAAAACGGTGGTCGAGCCCCAAGCGGTAGCTTGAATCTTCATCGACGGCTTGCCTTGGCTCCGTGAGTCATAGAGCGTATAAGGAGTATTGGGCTCAAGCCCTTTAAAGTATTGCGGGAGAAGCTATAAATAATATAGTGAAATGGCACTCCAAAGCGCAATAAAGAAAGAGCCATTTTACGGTGCAGCACAGCGCAATTCAGCCCGGCACCTGTGCCTGCGGGCAGGGCACTTGCAGCAGTGCTCGCCGCCCACCATCTACCCGCATCGCCGACAAGCAGCCACCCCACACGCAGCCTGTGTCCAGCGCTATCAGGTCTGGACGGTTGATGTAACCTAGCGTGGACCAGTGGCCACATGCTACCGTCACGGCAGCGGTTTGGCGCCCAGGTACATCAAACCACGGCAGGTAGCCCGCAGGGGCTGCGCCTGCGCCTTCTTTGGTGGCAAATTCCATTTCGCCCTCGCTTGAACAAAAGCGCAAGCGGGTGAGGGCGTTGACGATGACGCGCAGGCGGTCCATGCCTTGCAGTCCATCGCTCCATTGCGCTGGCAGGTTGCCGTACATCGATTGCAAAAACTCTGTGTAGTTGGCTGCGCGCAGGGCTTGAGACAGCTCTTGCGCATAGCCCATCGTTTGTGCTGCACTCCATTGGGGCAGCACACCTGCGTGTACCATCAGCAGGTCGGTTTGCGGGGGGGCGGAGTGCAACAGCGCCAGCGGCCTGTGGCGCAGCCAGTCAAGCAGCTGCGGTGCATCGGGCGCGGCCAGCAGTTCGGCCAGGGTGTCGCGGCGGTGCGCGGGGCGCACGCCGGTGGCTACTGCCAGGGCGTGCAGGTCGTGGTTGCCTAGCAGGCACTGGGCGGCATCGCCCAGCGCGGCCAGCCTGCGCAGCACGGCCAGTGAAGCGGAGCCCCGGTTGACCAGGTCGCCCAGCAGCACCAAACGGTCGCGGCTGGGCGAGAAATTGATCTCGCTCAAAAGCTTTCCCAAAGCGCCATCGCAGCCCTGCACATCGCCAATCAGATACAGTCCCATCTTGTACTTTCAAATTCTCGTTGTATGGACTTTATCCTGATTGCGCTGCTCACTTTGCTGAATGCTGCTTTTGCCATGAGCGAAATGGCATTGACCGCCAGCCGCAAAACGCGGCTGATGGCCATGGCCGAGGCGGGCGACGAAGGGGCCAAAGCGGCACTGGTGCTGAACGAAAACCCCACGCAAATGCTCTCGACCGTGCAGGTGGGCATTACTTCCATAGGCATGCTCAACGGCATTGTGGGTGAGGCGGCGTTTTCTGACGGCGTGGCGAGTTTTCTGGTCAGTATGGGTCTGGCGGCCAAGTTTGCTGCGCCAGCAGCAACCACCTTTGTGGTAACCGTCATTACCTTCATTACCCTGATTTTTGGCGAGCTGGTGCCCAAGCGCATTGGCCTACTGTACCCCGAGGGTGTCGCCCGCGTGATGGCGCGGCCCATGGCCTGGCTGGCCAGGGTGGCCAACCCGTTTGTCAAGCTGCTCACCATGTGCACCCAAGGCGTGCTCAACCTGCTGCGCATCAACACCAATAACGCCCGCGCCGTGACGGAGGAAGAAATTTCTGCAAGCCTGGACGAAGGCATGGACGCGGGCGTGATCGAGGCGCACGAGCGGCAAATGGTGCAAAACCTGTTCCACCTGGACGAGCGGCCCCTCACCTCCATCATGCAGCCGCGTACCGACATTGTGTGGCTGGATGCTACCTTGACCGTAGCGCAAGGCCTGGAGAAAGCCGGTGGTACCAAAGATGCGAGCATCAAAACCTCGCACAGTTGGTTTCCGGTATGCCGCAAAGGGCTGGACGATGTGCTGGGCTTGGTGAGCGTGGCGCGCATGCTGCGCTCGGACCCCGCTGCCAGCCTCGAATCGCTGGCCAGCCCGGCCATTTTTGTCCCTGAAACGCTGAGCGGCATGGAGCTCTTGGAGCAGTTTAGGGCGCAGTCGGCCCGCCTGGTGCTGGTGGTGGACGAATACGGCGTGGTGCAAGGCCTGCTGACCCCGCGTGACCTGCTAGAGGCCATCACTGGCGAGCTTAAACCCCAAGCCTCTGCCGATGCCTGGGCCAACCGCCAGCAAGATGGTAGTTGGCTGCTGGACGGGCTGATGCCTGTAGCCGAACTGAAGTCGCGCCTGAGCATTGAGGATGACCTGCCCGAAGAAGACAAAAACCGCTATAACACCTTGGCAGGCCTGCTGATGGCTGTGGCAGGCGAGCTGCCCCAGCAGGGCGACACCATCGACTGTGCGGGCTGGGCGTTCGAGGTGCAGGCACTGGAAGGGCGGCGCTTGGATCGGATCAGGGCTGTCAAGGCAGCCATTTAGCTGAAATTGCAACCCAAACATGCTCAAAACGTGTTCTTTCGATGTGACGTAAGACTTTGTAAATAAAACTTTACATGCGTGTGGTGAACCTGGCACACCCGTATCGGTCTACCATAAGGTGCAAAAGCGCGTTACATACCTATCGCATGGCGTGCAGCAGCCTGCGCAGTGCTTTTGATATGAGGTATTTTGTATGAACCATCTTTCCATGAAATCTGTGCTGGCC
>JANMTF010000017.1:0-2101 GCA_031390175.1 Polaromonas sp. | reverse complement strand
GCAGGTTTGCTGGTGGCCCATTTGTGCGGGGATTGCGCGCATAGTGGGCTGTATGAACACTACACATTTCATAGCTGCTCCCGCGATATTCTATTGGGCTAGAGTGCTAAACGTCTTGAAATACTTTACCTCATCCGCAGCACCATTGCGAGATCGTTTGTACTGGTCTGACGTGCAAAGCCTGCTTGGTGACTGGCTAGATGGCGTATGCCAAACGGCCTCATACTGGAGTACCAGAAATCGGCCATTTGGCATACGCCATCTAGCCCTCACACGCGGTAGCGCGCTACCCGTATTGAACACACCATCTTGTACGCAGCTACCGGTAGCGCGCCAAGCTGGTCGCACACGGTTGGGCGCTTATCGCTCGACCGATTTCTGGTACTCCAGCATGAGGGCGGGCGATAAGCTCCCAACCGTGCATACGAGACAATGCACGCAAATCAACGTTCAATTGCCCAACCACCTTTGCAACCCGCGTGAGCAAAATACACATCCGCAAGCCGTAAAATCACTCTATTGAACCGCAAGCCTCCACAAGCACCGAAAATACCGAAAGCACGATATGCCCAGCACCCTCGCCCGCACACTGTACGACAAAATATGGGACGACCACGTTGTCCACACCGAAGAGGACGGCACCAGCGTTCTCTACATCGACCGCCATTTAGTCCACGAAGTCACCAGCCCGCAAGCCTTTGAAGGTATCCGCGTGGCGGGCCGCAAGATTTGGCGCACCAGCTCTATCGTGGCCACGGCTGACCACAACACCCCCACCACCGGCTGGGAACTGGGCTACGACGGCATTACCGACTTGGTCAGTAAAGAGCAAATCACCACTCTGGACGCCAACATCAAAGAATACGGCGCTGCGGCCTACTTTCCCTTCCTCAGCAAACGCCAAGGCATCGTGCATGTGATTGGCCCTGAGAACGGCGCTACCTTGCCCGGCATGACTGTCGTCTGCGGCGACTCGCACACCTCTACCCACGGTGCGTTCGGCGCGCTGGCGCACGGCATTGGCACCAGCGAGGTCGAGCATGTGATGGCCACGCAAACCCTGCTGGCCAAAAAAGCCAAAAACCTGCTTATCAAGGTAGACGGCGCGCTGGCCAAAGGCGTGACTGCCAAAGACGTGGTGCTGGCAATTATTGGCAAAATCGGCACGGCAGGCGGCACTGGCTACACCATCGAGTTTGCAGGCTCCACCATCCGCAGCCTGAGCATGGAAGGCCGCATGACGGTGTGCAATATGGCCATTGAGGCTGGCGCACGTGCCGGCTTGATTGCGGTAGACGAAAAAACCATTGACTACGTGCAAGGCCGCCCCATGTCCCCCACCGGCGTGGCCATGCAACACGCCATCACCTACTGGAAAACGCTGCAAAGCGACCCGGGTGCCAAGTTTGACGCCACGGTCGAGCTGGACGGCTCCAAGATCATCCCGCAGGTCACCTGGGGCACCAGCCCCGAGATGGTGCTGTCCATTGAAGACCGTGTGCCTGACCCGGACAAAGAAAAAGACGCCAACAAGCGCCTGGCCATCGAACGGGCCTTGGTCTATATGGGACTGGAGCCTAATAAAGCGCTGAACGATTTGTTTGTAGACAAAGTGTTCATCGGCAGTTGCACCAACAGCCGCATCGAAGACATGCGCGAGGCCGCCGCCATTGTCAAAAAAATCGGCATGAAAGTAGCCAAAAACATCAAAGTCGCCATGGTGGTGCCCGGCTCCGGCTTGGTCAAAGCGCAAGCCGAGGCTGAAGGCCTGCATGAAATTTTCAAGGCCGCTGGCTTTGAATGGCGTGAGCCGGGTTGTTCGATGTGCTTAGCCATGAACGCCGACCGACTGGAGCCCGGCGAGCGCTGTGCCTCCACCTCCAACCGCAACTTCGAAGGCCGCCAAGGTGCGGGCGGGCGCACCCACCTGGTGTCGCCTGCGATGGCCGCAGCCGCGGCGGTGCATGGGCATTTTGTCGATGTGCGCAGGTTTGCTTAAAGGATAAGAAATACCGAAGAATTTTTGAACGCAGAGGACGCGAAGGTTTCGCAAAGGGCGCAAAAAAGAAAATACAAAAGTAAAACCAAAAATTCAATTCAA
>JANMTF010000074.1:0-19186 GCA_031390175.1 Polaromonas sp. | reverse complement strand
TTCTAACAAACCTCCCCCCACACTTGGGTTCCCCCGCACGCCCTTGTTTTGGCGTGGTTGCGTTGCCCCACCCACTTTTTTCTGCAACCCAATTGGGGGGTTTTTGCCACCCGCCCCATCGCCCGCGAAACCGAAGCACGTCCGATAAGCACAAGAGCACAGCGAACTCCCGGCACAGCTAAGCGATGGAACGCTACCCCGCAAACCGCTTCTGCAAAATCTCAAACGCTGGCAAAGTCTTGCCCTCCAGCACCTCCAGAAACGCCCCTCCCCCAGTAGAGATGTAGCTCACCTCTTTCTCAATACCGTACTTGGCAATGGCCGCCAGCGTGTCCCCGCCACCAGCAATCGAAAACGCCGAAGATTCGGCAATCGCGCGGGCGATGGTTTCGGTGCCATGGGCGAATGCGTCGAACTCGAACACCCCGACCGGGCCGTTCCAGACGATGGTGCCTGCAGTTTTAAGCTGTTGGGCCAGCAGGGCGGCGGTTTGCGGGCCGATGTCGAGGATCAAATCGTCGTCGGCTACGTCGTTGGCAGCTTTGACTGTGGCGGGTGCATCAGCCGCAAAGGTTTTGGCCACCACCACATCCACCGGGATCGGCACGGCCGCGCCGCGCGCTTGCATGGCGGCGATGACGGCTTTGGCATCCTCGATCAAACTGGGCTCGGCCAGTGATTTGCCGATCTTGAGCCCCGCCGCCAACATGAAGGTGTTGGCAATGCCGCCACCCACAATCAAGCCGTCCACTTTGCTGGACAGCGCCTGCAAAATAGTCAGCTTGGTACTCACCTTGCTACCCGCCACGATGGCCACCAGCGGGCGCTTGGGCGCGGCCAGGGCTTTGCCAATCGCGTCCATCTCAGCGGCCAACAAAGGCCCAGCAGACGCGATGGGGGCGTACTGCGCTATGCCGTAGGTGCTGGCCTCTGCGCGGTGGGCGGTGCCAAAAGCATCGTGCACGAAGATGTCGCACAGCTTGGCCATTTTTTGCGCCAGCTCTGGGGCGTTTTTCTTCTCGCCCACATTGACGCGGCAGTTCTCCAGCAGCACGACTTGGCCGGGCTCCACCTGCACGCCATCGACCCAGTTGGCCAGCAAGGGCACAGGGCGGCCCAGCAGCTGGGCCATGCGCGCGGCAACGGGTGCCAATGAGTCAGCGGCTTTGAATTGACCCTCTGTAGGGCGGCCCAAATGTGACGTGACCATGACAGCCGCGCCCGCGTCCAGCGCCATTTGGATGCACGGAATGCTGGCGCGGATGCGGGTGTCTTCGGTGATCTGGCCTGCATCGTCCTGCGGTACGTTGAGGTCGGCGCGGATGAACACGCGTTTATTTTTGGCAGCGCCTTGGGCGCACAGGTCGGAGAAGCGGATAAATGGCATGGAAGATTGCATGAGGTGGCCTTGGGTTAGGCTGCAATTTTAGGGGGCTTTTGGGGTGAGTTTTGTATATGCGCTCGGCGTGTACTGGTTCGCATATGGGGATACCTTTGTACGCCCAGTTGGGTGTTTATCGCCAGCCCTCATGCTGGAGTACCAGAAATCGGTCTGTCGATAAACACCCAACTGGGCAGCAACCACGGTCGCGCGCCACCCGTAGCTTCGTCAAATGATTGCCGGCAACTACCGGTAGCGCGCCACTCTCTGTGCAGGCGAGATGGTGTATGCCAATCGACCGATTTCTGGTACTCCAGCATGAGGGCGATTGGCATACACCATCTCGCCCTACGGGACTACGCATTCAAGGCTTTGACAGATACAAAATATCGCCATCGTACAAAGGATCGAAAGACACATCCAGTCACAGCTACAGCAATACCCCCTTGCACCTAGCAAAAACGCCCCCAGCTGCCTACAATCTAACGTTACACACCACAAAGAACAACATGGTCCCGCACCTTATCACCGCGCTTAACGGCCCTATTAACGAGCTCGAACAGCGCATTTTGGACAGCATGCCCGCTATTGAGCGCTGGTTTCGCCTCGAATGGATGGAGCACACACCGCCGTTCTACGCCTCGGTTGACCTTCGCAACGCCGGCTTCAAGCTCGCTCCCGTGGACACCAACCTGTACCCCGGCGGCTGGAACAATTTAACCCCCGAGATGCTGCCCCTGGCGGTGCAGGCCGCCATGGCGGCCATTGAGAAGATCTGCCCCGAAGCGCGTAACCTGCTCATCATCCCCGAGAACCACACCCGCAACAGTTTTTACCTGTCCAACGTGGCCCAGCTCACGCGCATTTTCAACATGGCCGGGCTCAATGTACGGGTTGGCTCGATCAACCCCGACATCAAAGAACCCACGCCCATCACCCTGCCCAACGGCGACACCGTGCTGCTCGAGCCCGTCATCCGTACCTCGGGCGGCGGCAAAGGCCGCTTGGGGGTGAAGAATTTTGACCCTTGCACCATTTTGCTCAACAACGACCTGAGTGCAGGCATTCCCGGCATTTTGGAAGAAATTTACGAGCAGCATCTGCTGCCGCCGCTGCACGCAGGCTGGCATGTGCGCCGCAAGTCCAAACACTTTGCAGCGTATGAAGAGGTGAGTAAACGCTTTGGCAAGCTGCTAGGCATTGATCCGTGGTTGATCAACCCGATGTTTGCGCAGTGCGGTGAGGTCAATTTTGCCGAAGGCACGGGTATGGAGTGTTTGACCACCAATGTGGACGCGCTGCTGACCAAGATCAAACGCAAATACAAAGAATACGGCATCAACGAAAAGCCCTTCGTCATCGTCAAGGCCGACAACGGCACCTATGGCATGGGCATCATGACGGTGCGCGATGTGAAAGACCTGGACGCGCTGAACCGCAAAACCAAAAACAAGATGAGCGTCATCAAAGACGGCCAGCAGGTGAGCGACGTGATCATCCAAGAAGGCGTGCTGACCAATGAGCGCGTGAACGACGCGGTGGCCGAGCCAGTGGTGTACATGATGGACCGCTACGTGGTGGGCGGCTTTTACCGCGTGCATGCCGAGCGTGGTGTAGACGAAAACCTCAACGCGCCCGGCGCCAGTTTTGTGCCCTTGGCGTTCAATAAATCCGCCCATATGCCCCAGCCCGGCATGCCGCCTGGTGCCAGTGAGCCCAACCGCTTCTACATGTACGGCGTGATAGGCCGCCTGGCCATGCTGGCCGCCAGCTACGAGCTGGAAGCCACCGACCCCGAGGCCGAGACGTACGACTAAGCACTGCTTTGCCGCACTATCCCGGGTTTTAAGCCAAATAGGCCTTTAGCCCAATAAAATATTGCGGGAGCAGCTATATAATTTGTAGCATGCCAGACAGCCTGAAAAGCCAACCCCTCCGCCGCAGCTACACCTGTGTGTGCGGCAGCACGGTGTTTTTGCGCAACAGCGCCTGCCTCAACTGCCACCGCCAACTGGGCTACGAGCCGCAGCGTGCGCAGGTCGTGGCGCTGCATGCCACCGAGTTGAACGGCCAGTGGACGATTGAAAGCGAAGGCCATGGCAACAACCTGAGCGGTGCACGCCGCTACCACCGCTGCGCCAACTACCACAGCGCTGCCCACTGCAACTGGCTGCGCCCAGTGAACCTGCAAATGCCCGGTGGTGACGACGGCCTGTGCCTCTCGTGCAGTTTAAACCGCACCATCCCCGACCAAAACCTGTCCGAGAACCATCTGTTATGGCAGCGCATCGAGGTGGCCAAGCGCCGTCTGGTGAGCCAACTGCTGGCGCTGGGCCTGCCCGTCACCACGCTCATGCGTACGCCTTGGCAGGATGCCAAGCGTGGTTTGGCGTTCGATTTTTTGCGCACGTTGGATCCTCTCTACCCGGTGGTGACGGGTCACGCCTTTGGAGTCATTACGTTAGATGCGCAAGAGGCTGACGACGCGCACCGCGAGGCCACGCGTGAAGCCTTGCAAGAACCCTACCGCACACTCTTGGGCCATATGCGCCATGAGGTAGCCCACTACTACTGGGACCGCTTGGTAGCGGGCACGCCATGGATTGAACCCTTCAGGCAACTCTTTGGCGATGAGCGCAAAGACTATGCCCAGGCCCTGCAAACCCACTACGCCATTGGCGCGCCGTTTGACTGGGCCCAGCGCCATGTGAGCGCCTATGCCTCAAGCCACCCGTGGGAGGACTGGGCCGAGACCTGGGCCCACTACCTCCATATGCGCGACGGCATGGACACGGCGCGCAGCTTTGGCTTGGAGGCCGGCAACATCGTGGTAGACAAGCCGCCCTACACCCTGGGGTCGTTGTGGGACAGCATGCGCCCAGGCGCGCAGGCCTACCTGGACTTCATTAACAACTGGTTGAGCATCACCACGGTGCTCAACGAGCTGTCTGGCAGCATGGGCGAGCGCGACTTTTACCCATTTGTGTTGCCTGCTGCTGCCGTGGCAAAACTGCAGCTGGTGCACGAGGTGGTGAAGGCTGCGCGCTAAGGGTCCTGCACCGGCATCCACTACGTGCGTGGCGAAGCATTTGAGGATACGCTCGTAACGCTATCATATTTATAGCTTTTACCGCACTACCGTCGTTGGCAAGCGCTGCTTCAGTTGTAAAAATCGTCACACCTAATGTGTCTCAGACGCAGCTATTTGTGACAGCCACAACATGAGGCAATAGTGCTGGCTTTTGCGTAGTCGAGAAGGTTCAATAGAGGCTTCATTAATCGCTTTAAGGATTTCTCTATGACAACACCACCAACTCGCCGCCGCCGCACCCTGCTGGAAGCAGGCAAGTTCAATGCTATGAGTATGGCCATCATTGCCGTGGCGGCGTTGCAGATCGGCTCGCTCTATGCGCAAACCCCAGCGCCCGAGGCCAAACCAGCCGCACCCACTGCCGACACTGCCCGCTATATGGAAGCCTTTGAGCGGACTGACAAAAATGCCGACGGCAAGCTCAGCAAAGAAGAGGCGGAAAATCTCCCCGCCATTGCCCAGCGCTTTGATCAAATTGACACTGACAAAGACGGCGCGATCTCCAAAGCCGAGTATCTGGAAGCGCTCAAGCCTTAAAATCCATCCTCCCCTTACGCACAAACCCCGCGGTAAGCGGGGTTTGTCATTTGGGCTTTACGTCAGCGTAGAACCGGCTTGCATTTCAGATCAGTTGGCTCGGCGTGACATGGCAGCGCTGATGTCGGCCATCAAGCGGGCATCAGCGCTGGCTAGCTCCCACATTTTTCGTTCTTCGACTTGGGCTATCCGCGCTGCGTTCCACGCGGCAAAGGCAGGACGCAGGCTACGTGCAAAATGGCGCGCCGGGCGTGCCAATAGCGCCAGAGCCGCAAAGGCAACCGCCCACAATGCGACCCAAGCCATCAGCAAGTGGCCGTCGCTCCAGGCCTCGATCACTTGGTTAGCAACTACCAACAGCGCAGCTACGGTGGCGGCTAGCAACAAGGTGGCCAAACCGCGCGCACTGTCAAAATTTTTGACGGTAGCTTTTGCGGTTGCCAACGCATTTTCGATGCGCTCTACGCCAGGGTGACTGGTGGGAAAATCGGTATGGACAAAGCTGGTCATGGTGCTCTCCTGGTGGGTAAAGGTTGTCAAACAGCCTCCAACGGGTTGTTGAAGGAATAGGTCAATACTAGGGTTTACGCCAGTGTTATGCAACTTTATAATAGTGATGCATACTATTCACTAAACATATACTATACTCACCCTTTCTCGCCCCTCCATCAGCCCTTCTATGGACAGCCTTGCACGCCCCATCAACTTTCGCACACTGGACCTGAATCTGCTACGCGTGTTGGACGAGGTGTTGGCCGAGCGTAGCCTGACCAGGGCGGCGCGCAACCTGGCCATGACCCAGCCCGCAGTGAGCAATGCCATCAAGCGCTTGCGCGATGTGTTGGGGGACGACTTGGTGCAACGCGCTGGTTTTGGGGTGGAGCCTACGCCGCGAGCTTTGGCGCTGTGGCCTGCAGTGCGCAGCGCGCTGGCCGGCTTGCAGCAGTCGCTTGCGCCGGGGGTGTTTGTAGCGGCGCAGTCTGAAGCCACTTTTGTATTGGCCATGGCCGACGCCACCGCCGCCGAGCTGATGCCCGGCCTGGTAGCCACCATCGAGCGGGATGCACCTGGCGTTTCGATGCGCGTGCTGCCACTGACCACACGCGACCCACGCCGTTTGCTCGATGAGGAGCGCTGCGATCTGGCGGTAGGCCATTTTCCTGCCGTGCTGGCCGACTTGACCGCGCAGGCGCAGTCATCCCTCAGCCCCCTCGCTGGCAGCAGCATCGGTGGCGCTGCTTTTGCCTATGAGCGCTTGTACAACAGGCAGTACGTGTGCGTGATGCGGCGCGGCCATGTGCTGGCGCGTAGCACATCCAAGCGCAAGCCTTTGACCTTAGACCAATTTTGCGAGGCCCACCATTTGCTGGTCAGCTTCTCGGGGCGCCCGTTTGGTTTTGTTGACGAGGCCTTGGCATCGCTGGCGCGCAAGCGGCGTATTGTGTTGACCGTGAACCAGTTTTTCACCGCGGGCAGGGTGGTGGCCAATTCGGATTTGCTCACCGTGTTGCCGCGCCACTTTGTACGAGTGGCCGATGGCGCCGATGAGCTGGTCGTGCGCGAGCTGCCTTTTGCGATGCCCTTGGTGCACGTCGACGCCTTGTGGCATCACCGCAAAACAGCGAATGCCGCTCACCAGTGGCTGCGCGCTGCAGTGCTTGCCAGCGCGCAGGCTGCGTTTACCTAGCCCCCACGCTTGTCACTGCGTGTACTGCGCTGCCCCCCGAGGGGGCGCACCTTGCTTGGGGCGGCCCGGCGCGGCGGTACCTAGCCCCCACGCTTGTCACTGCGTGTACTGCGCTGCGCCCCGAGGGGGCGTACCTTGCTTGGGGCGGCCCGGCGCGGCGGTGTTCAGGTGACTGCGCCGCGTTTGGGGCGGTTATTCACCCGGCGTGCAAGTACAGAGCCAAGCGCCATCACCACGGCCAGCGCCACAGCGGGATGGCGATTCGACAGTTCGGTGAAACGCATGGGGTTGATAGACCAAAGCTTGCAGCGGCTGGTAGCCTGCACCGTGGCATAGCGCGGGTTGCGGGAGAAAAATGCGCCTTCACCCACACATGAGCCTGGGCCAACCATGGCCAGTTGCCCATGGCCTGTTTCGTCTGTCAAATGCACGCTCAAAGTACCCGCTTCGATCAAATACACCGTGGTATCTTTGGACCCTTGCTCGATCAAAGCTTGGCCATCTTCCATTGTGAAGGGCTGCAGGTAGGTGGCCAATACCTGCCACTGTGCAACCCCCAAGGTGAGCTGGAGAGTATCTATACTGCCAGCGGTGTGAATAGCTTGTAGCAGGCCCACAATACCTTGCGGCATGCCGGGTGCGTTGGTCGGCACGATGCCGCTAGGGCCGAAGCCGCTGTTGCTAAATCCACCGCCGCCGCTGTTGCCAAAACCACTATTTCCAAATGTGCTGTTGCCAAATGTGCTGCCACCAGAGTTGCTGCTGGGGGCGGGCGTACCCTGCCCCGGCCGCTTGGCAATAATGCGGTCGTTTTCGTTTAAAGGGCTCCATCCGCTGTGCCCAGGTCCATCGCTTTTAATCATAGTACCTAAAGGCTACATGATCTGCACATTTTTCGCAAGCGGTTCCCCATGAATGTAACCATCTTGATACAAAATCATTATGCAAACAGTCGATGTGATGCTGAAAGCTAGAGCGCAGCTCAGGTTCTCGGCCAACTGTTTTTTGCGCAACCTTCCCAACTGCCATGAGTCGGGCTATTTGATCCACAAGCGCATCGCATCCCAAGTGCGCCCAAACCAGCCCGCTTGCGCCACCCCCTCCAGTGCGACCAAAGGCACCTCGGCATAGGGTAGCCCAGCCACACTGACCTTGAGTTTGCCTACCAGCTGGCCCTGGGTAAGCGGCGCCACCAAGGGCTCTGGGCGCTCGACTTGCTGGGTGATTTTGCTGGCCATACCGGCGGGCACGGCAACGACTACAGGGGTCACGCTGCCCAGTTTGGCCAAAGGCTCGCTGCCCTTCCAGATGCGGGGCGTAGCCACCGCTTGGCTGGCCTCGAACAGCTTGACGGCATCGAAAGCGGTATAGCCCCAGTTGAGCAGTTTTTGGCTCTCGTTGGCGCGGGCGTTCTCGTTGGCGGTGCCCAGCACGATGCTGAGCAAGCGGCGTTGCCCGACATTGGCAATGTCGCGCTTTGCGGTGGCGATCAGGCAGTAGCCTGCGGCCTCGGTGTGACCAGTTTTCAGGCCGTCCACCGTCGGGTCGCGGAACAGCAGCAAATTGCGGTTGGTGTCGTTCGCTACCGGTGAGCCTTCGAGCCGGTACTTTTTAATCGCGTAGTACGGCGTGTAGGCGGGGAATTCGCGCATCAGCTGGGTGGCCAGCAGGCCCAGATCGCGGGCGCTGGTGGTATGGCCCGCTTCGGTCAAGCCCTCGGGGTTTTTGTACACAGTTTTGCTCATACCCAGTGCTTTGGCCTGCTCGTTCATCAGCTGAACAAAGCGCTCTACGCTGCCCGCCACGCCCTCGGCCAAGGCCACGGTAGCGTCGTTACCAGACTGCACAATCATGCCTTTGATCAGGTCTTCGACGGGCACCTTCATCTTGGGGTCGATGAACATGCGCGAACCTGGCATTTTCCAGGCGCGTTCGCTCACGCTGAGGGTTTGCTTGAGGTCAATTTTCTTGGCACGCAGGGCATCGAACACGATGTAAGCGGTCATCAGCTTGGTGAGCGACGCCGGCTCTATCGGGTTGTCAGCGTCTTTCTCGGTAAGCACCTGGTTGGCGGTGATGTCGATCAGCAGGTAGGCCTTGGCCGCGATGATGGGAGCTTGTGGCTGGGCAATCGCATTGGCGGTGCTGGTGGCCGGGCTGGCCACTGCCGTGGTGCTGAGCGTGGTGGTCGCAGCGCGGGCCATGCTGGCAGGTGCCATCAGGCTGCTGGTGGCGATGACGCTGCTCAAGACAACGGGCAATGCCAGGGCGGGCAATACAAAGTGCGGTACAAATTTCATGAGGGATCAGGCCAATTAAAAATGACAAAAGAACTCGTACGGCATTACGCCATAAGGTGGCGCACCACCAAGGATTTGAGCAGTGGCAATTGTCCGTGAAAGAAGTGCGCGCCTGCGGGAACAACCGTAACGGGCAGTAGCTGGGGCCGGGCCCAGTCCATCACACTGGACAGCGGCACGGTGTCGTCGTGTTCACCGTGGACGACCAAGGTGCGCTCGTGCAATGCGGGGTCAATGGCGGCTACTGCAAAACGTGATGCAGCAGTGCCTACAAAGACTATTTTCTCCAGCGTGTTGCGCTGCGCCGCCTCTGCCAGCACTTGGGACGCCACAAAGGTGCCAAATGAAAACCCCGCCAGGCCCAGCGGGCTGCCTGCGGGGCAGCTTTGCTCCAGTACGGCGCGCAGGTCGTCGCTCTCGCCACGGCCTTCGTCATGGCTGCCTGCGCTGGTACCTACGCCGCGAAAATTAAAGCGCAGCGCTGTCCAACCCACTTGCACAAAGGCGCGCGCCATGGTCTGCACCACCTTGTTGTCCATGGTGCCGCCAAACAGCGGGTGCGGGTGGGTGATGATGGCCAGGCCGCGCGAGGGTGTGCCGCCCTCGGGCAGGTCGCGCAGCGCCTGGATGGCACCTGCTGCGCCTTGCAATGAAAGTTTTTCAGTTTGGGAGTTCATGGGTTAAGAGTGCGAGGCGGGTGTATGGAGGCGTTAGCAAAGCAATTCATGGGGCCATCAAAAGCTATACATTTTATAGCTGCTGCCGCAATACTTTGTTGGGCTAACAGCCTAAAACACCTGAATTTATCATTTACCCAAGTGCGCTGGTGTGCGCAGTCGCTCCACCACCACGCCGTTTTTCAGGTGCGACTCGACGATCTCGTCAATATCTTGCTCATCCACATAGCTGTACCACACCGCCTCGGGGTACACCACACATACCGGGCCCGCAGCGCAGCGGTCCAGGCAGCCAGCTTTGTTGACGCGCACTTTGCCCGGGCCGCTCAGGCCCGCGGCCTTGACGGCATCTTTGCAATGCTTGGCAGCATCAGCGGAGCGGTGGTTGGCGCAGGAGTCTTCGCCTGCGGCGCGCTCATTGGTGCAAAAGAAAATGTGGCGTTGATAGTAGGCTGCGGCAGTGCCCGCAGGCGCCAAGGAGGCTGCAGAAGATGTGGCTGCGCTGGAAGTGAGGGTAGATGTCATAAGGTGATTTTATCTGTGCCCATCGCTGCGCTGAGAAAGCTGTTGAATTGCCACCCACACCGCCAGGTAGGGCCATACCCAGCCCAGCCACTGCGCTAGGCCGTGAAATCGAATGAATCGCCCCTGCTCCCAGCCTTGCAGCGTCTGCGCGAAATACGGTGTGCTGGGCACCAGGTTGACCAAGCTGAGCTGCCATACCAGCGCCACCAGCAGCCACGCCAGGCAGGCGCGTTGCGCAAGGCCCATACACAGTATGGCACCCGCCACGCCGCAGGCCAGGCCAATCCACACCGGCAAGCTAACCCATGCCCAAGCAGACTCTGGCCCGTAACTTAAAGCGGCCGACAAGCTGCTGGCAAACACAGCGACGGCGCACAGCAGGATAAAAAACCTAAGCCGTTTGGCCCAGTCTTCGATGATGGCGTAGCCCAGCAGGCACGGTGCCAGCAAGCCCAGCGCCACGCACACCACCTCACTGACTGGGGCCATGGGTTGCAGCTCTAGCGAGCGCACGGGCAGCCACTGCAAAAAAGGGGTGTTGGCAAATATATTCTCGACCAAGGTTTCTAGCCGCTCAAACACCTGCCCCAGTCCAAAGGGCACAGCGGGTGGAAACAGCAAGGCAGCAGGCCAAGTGGCCAGCAGCACAATGCTGGCGCGCGCGTTGCGCAAAAACCAACGGTTGCGAAACCGGCTCCAGTGGTCGATCGTGCCTAGCTGCTCCATGATACTGGCCAGCCAAGCGCCCCCTAACGCGCCCATACTGTTGAGTAGCCAATCCGACAGAGCGGGCACGCGCTGCGGCAAGTAAGTTTGCAAGGCCTCCATGCACAGCGACAGCGCGCTGGCTGCCAGAGTGACCCACACCACTGGCCGAGGTACCAGCGTGGTACGCAGCAAGGCCAGCGCCGATAAAAACCCCAAAGGTAAATAGCCCAGCAAATTGGCCACAGTGTCAAACTGGCTCCAGTAGCGCGGCCAGGGCGCAGTGATAAATTCAAAAGGCCCCACACCTTGGTCGCGCCACTCGCTAAAGGGGTAGAGGCTGGCGTAGCCAATCAAGGCCGCAAACAAAAGGGCAAATAAGGTGGCGGAACTTCGGTGGGGCTGCTGCATGGAGATATTGCCGATGCTTCGCTGTGCAGCTGGCGCGGTGCAAGTTTAAAACGGCTTGACGACAACGAGGATTACGGCGGCGGTGAGCAGCACCACGGGCACCTCGTTGAACCAGCGGTACCAGACATGGCTGCGGGTATTGGTATCTTGTTCAAACTTGCGCAGCAGCCCGCTGCAGGCGTGGTGGTAGCCAATAGCCAGCACCACCATCAACAGCTTGACATGCATCCAACCATTGCCGGGGCCTTTGCCAATGCCATAACCCAGCCAGAGCCACAGCCCTAAACCCAACGCAGGCACTGCCAGCAGCGACATAAAGCGCAGCAGCTTGCGCGCCATCAACAGCAGGCGCAGGCGCTCACCTGGGGTACTGTTGGCCAGGTCCGCCTGCACTTGGGCCAAATTGACAAAAATGCGCGGCAAATAAAACAGGCCAGCAAACCAGCTGGTGACAAAAATAATGTGGAAGGCTTTTACCCAGAGCATGTAGCAAGTGTATGCCACCAGCGCGCTGGGCAAAAAAAAGCCCCAGTCTAGCTGGGGCGGGAAGCCTTTTTTGCTGTCACACATTGAGGCACCCGCTCAGGGAGGAAAAGCGGGAAGCGGCGAACCACTCACCGCGTAATTTAACAAAGCCAAAGGCTAATGACAAGCAGTTTATTCGTGATATTTGGCTATCAGTCATAACCATTTGCAATAAAGTCCCACGGGCGACAGCGTGTGTTCGGTTGGGGTACTGGTTTCTCCTATGTTTTACCGTCCCTCGTATGAATCACCGACGCTCGTGCTGAGCCGCCTTTGACGTGCCGCACAAACCCCACGTGCCAAGCCTTGCGGCACAATCGCAGCATGATCCAAGCTCCTTATCCCTACAGCCGCCCGCGCCGCTTGCGCCGCGATGCCTTTACCCGCAACCTGGTGCGCGAAAACGCGCTGTCGCCGCACGATTTGATCTACCCCGTGTTTGTGCTCGAAGGCAGCGGCCAGCGCCAAGACATCCAGTCCATGCCCGGCGTACAGCGCTTGAGCGTAGACCTGCTATTGCCCGTAGCTGAGCAGTGCGTGAAGCTGGGCATCCCGGTGATGGCGCTGTTTCCGGTGATCGACGCATCGCTGAAAACGCCCGATGGCCAAGAGGCCTGGAATGACAAAGGCTTGGTGCCGCGCTGTGTGCGCGAGCTGAAAAAGCACTTTCCCGATCTGGGCGTGATGACCGATGTGGCGCTCGACCCTTTCACCTCGCATGGGCAAGACGGTTTGCTCGACGATGACAACTACATCATCAACGACGCGACCGTCAAGTTGCTGGTCAAGCAGGCGTTAGTGCAGGCCGAGGCGGGCGTAGACATTGTCGCCCCCAGCGACATGATGGACGGGCGCATCGGCGCCATCCGCGCGGCGCTGGAGGCGCAGGGCCACATCCATACCCGCATCATGGCCTACAGCGCCAAATACGCCAGCGCCTTTTACGGCCCCTTCCGCGACGCGGTAGGCAGTGCCGCCAACCTGGGCAAGGCGAACAAAAAAGTCTACCAAATGGACCCCGGCAACAGCGACGAAGCCCTGCGTGAAGTGGCGCTGGACATTGCCGAAGGTGCTGACATGGTGATGGTCAAGCCCGGCATGCCCTACCTGGACATCGTGCGGCGTGTGAAAGACGAATTTAAAGTGCCCACCTTCGCCTACCAGGTGAGCGGAGAATACGCCATGCTCAAAGCCGCCGCGATTAACGGGTGGCTGGACCACGACGCGGTGATGATGGAGAGCCTGCTGGCCTTCAAGCGGGCAGGTGCCGATGGCGTGCTGACTTACTTTGCAATGGATGCGGCAAAGGCATTGCTGCAACCCAAGGCCTAAAATCAATACACTATTAATTTAGTAGCTACTCCCGCAATATTTTGTTGGGCTAGAGGCCTAAAAGACTTATAAAATCTCACCAAACCTCAGACTGCATACCTTGCAAAACACCGTGGCATACCTTCTACTCAACGCCCAAAGTACCCAGCGCCTGGACGCGCTACCGCAGACTTTGCCCTCCCAGGGCTTTGTGTGGTGGGCGATCTCACGCGCTGAGTTGGAGGCGGGCTGGACCGACTTTCAGGCGCAGTTGCAGCGCTTGGGCCTGGAGCCGGTGATCGATCTGCACCAACAAGACCTGACCAACGCGCAGCATCCCAGCCACTACGACTACACCAGCCACTACGACGTAGTGATTTTTCGCCGCCTGGTGTTGGGTACGGCAGACTCCGGCGCTGGCACTGGGGCAGACATGGCAAAACGCCCTAAAAAAGCAGGCCCTACCATTCTCAAGCAAATTGCCACCGTGCCGGTAGGCTTTTTGTTGTATGACCGACTGCTGGTCACCGTGCACAGCGATGCTTGCAGCATGGTAGACGACTTTACCCGCCGCGTAGGCAGCGATGCCAACAACCGCCGCCCCACATCGCCCGCCGACCTCATGCTGCGCATGGTCAACACCATGGTCGACAGCTACCTGGAGCTGCGCAAAACCCTCACTGTGCAAATCGACCACTGGCAAACCGAGCTGCTGCACCCCAACACCCGTACCGTCAACTGGCGCGCCCTGCTGTCGGTGCGCAACGAGCTGCATGCGCTGGAAGACCTGTGTGATGAGCAGCACGACGCCATACAGGAGTGGCTGGACACCTTGCAGGAGCAGCCGTTTGGCGACACCAGCACCCTGCGCCATGAGCGGGACAACCTGGTGGCGCGCAGTCGCGACGTGATCGAACATATCGAACGCGTGGTGCACCATGTGCGCAGGCTGGAGCAGTCGGCAGAGACTGCGGTGCAGATCTACTTCGGCGCACAAAGTAACCGCACCAACGCCATCATGCGCACGCTCACTGCGGTCACAGCCGTGTTTTTGCCGCTCAATCTGATCACCGGGTTTTTCGGCATGAACTTTGAATTCATGCCCTTCATCCACAACAAGGCCGGTTTTTGGTGGGCGCTGGCTGCTATGGTCACAGTAGCGGTCACATTGACCACTGTGTTTTGGCGTAAACGCTATCTGGCGCGCACGCGCAGTTAGCAGCGGACTTTAAGTGCGGTGCATCACAGCTTGCACAAGGCAGCCGCTTGTTTGTAGCTCAAGCGGAAAGCAGCGCTGTTTTGCTGCGCCTGCGACACCAAAGAGCCGCCTTCCAGCAAGCCCGTTACCATCAATGCCTTGTCTTGCGCCGCACGCGGTGCCAAGCCGTCTAGCTGCAGTCGCGTGGCAATAGCCGCCACCAAGCCTTCATACGCGGTGGCCACTGCACTGCCCAGCTGGGGCGAGCTTTTGCGCTCCGCAGCAAAGGCTGAGAAGAGGGCGCAAATCTCGTAGTCGGTCTTCTCCATCGTCACGCTGAGCTTCTCGCCCACTTGCAGCACCAGCGCCTCGGTGCTGCGGGCGCGGCTTTGTTCCAGCAGGCCGAGCAATCCTTGTGCAATGTCTTCAATCACGCACACGCCAATGGCTTCTTTGCCAGCCGGAAAGTGGTGGTACATCGAACCCTTGGGGGCTCGGGCCAGCTCCAGTATGTCGTTCAATCCGCAAGCGTGGTAGCCACGCTTGCGAAACAAGAGCTGCGCCGCCGTCAAAATACGGCTGCGGGTATCTGGCTCATTCAGCTCGGTGTCGGGGATGGTGGGAGATGGCATGGTACAGGCAAATCATGACAAAGCCACATTGACAAAACCACGCAACTAAACCGACTGGTCTAGTAAGTTCTACACTGCGCACCATGACCCCAACACACGTTATCTCCCTCCGCGCGGCCGATGGGTGTGCATTGACCGCCACCCACTTCACGGCAGCCAGCAGCCAGTTCATCGTGGTGGGCAGCGCCACGGCGGTGCCGGGCGGTTTTTACAAACGCTTTGCGCAGAGTGCACAGGCGCGCGGCATCAACGTCATCACCGCCGACTACCGGGGCATTGGTGACTCCAAACGTGGCTCACTCAAAGGCTTTGAAATGCAGTATGCCGACTGGTCACGCTACGATCTGGCAGCTAAGGTGGACTACGCCACACAGCGCGGCAAGGCCTGGCTGGTAGGCCACGGCCTGGGCGGGCACGCTGGGCCAGGTGCCGCAGCCTAACGTTTGTAGGCAGCCTTACTTTTGAGGCACGGGTGCGGGCTGGCACGGCTGGATGCCCAGGCCTGAGCGCTACCGCGCGTGGGCCATCTGGAACTTGGTAGGGCCCGTTACCACACGCGTCTACGGTTACCACCCGATGCGCAAGTTGGGCATGGGTGAAGACCTGCCCATGGAGGGGGCGCAGATTGGGCATATGGGCTACTTTCGCGCGCAAGTAGGCGCAGCGCTGTGGCCGCACATGCTGGGCTGGCTCGGACAGCATGGGTTGTGAGCGGCATCTTGCTGCACTTAACAACTGGTTTGCCGCACCGCATGCTCCCACCGCTCCATCAGCTCTTTGGCCCGCGCTGTATTTAGCGTAGGCACGAAGCGGCGCTCGACGCGCCATAGGGTGGACAGCTCATCGGTGCTTTGGTAAACCCCGCTCGACAGGCCTGCCAGATAAGCAGCGCCTAGCGCCGTGGTCTCAGTAATGGCAGGCCTGACCACTGGGATGCCCAGTAAATCGGCCTGAAACTGCATCAGCAAATCGTTCACGCAAGCGCCACCGTCCACCCGCAGCTCGGCCACACCGTCACCCCCTGCAGCTACCGCATCGCGGCCCATGGCCAGTAGCAGGGCGGCGCTTTGGTAGGCTATGCTCTCCAGCGCTGCGCGTGCTATATGCGCCACCGTGCTGCCGCGAGTGAGGCCGGTGATGGTGCCTCGTGCGTCGCTCTTCCAGTAGGGCGCGCCCAAGCCGGTGAAGGCAGGCACCATCATCACTCCCCCCGAGTCCGGCACGCTCTCAGCCAAGCTTTGTACCTCGCCACTGCCTTGAATGGCCCGCAGGCCATCGCGCAGCCACTGCACTACCGCGCCGCCTACAAACACGCTGCCTTCCAGCGCGAATAAGGGTTGCCCCAAGCCAGACCGCTCCCCCTCAAGGGGCAGCGCAGGTCGCGAAGCGACCCGCGTGGGGGCTATTTGGGCTGCACTGGTGGTAATCAGGCCGTTGGTTGAGGTTTGGAATTTTTCCCCTGTATGCATCAGCATAAAGCAGCCGGTGCCGTAGGTGTTTTTGACCATACCGGCTTTGAAGCAGGCTTGGCCAAATAGGGCACTTTGCTGGTCACCCGCCACGCCACCAATGGCAATGGCGTGGCCCAGCAACTCGGGCTTAATCTCACCAAACATCGCGCTCGATGGCTTGACGGCGGGCAGCATGTTGGCGGGGATGTCCAGCGCCTTGAGCAGCTCGGCATCCCATGCATTGGTGTGCACGTTAAACAGCATGGTGCGCGAGGCGTTGCTCACGTCGGTGGCGTGCACTCTACCGCCAGTCAGCTGCCACATCAACCAACTGTCTACCGTGCCAAAAGCCAGCTCGCCGTTCTCTGCTTGTGCGCGGGCGCGCGGCGCATTGTCCAAAATCCACTTGAGCTTGGTGCCCGAGAAATACGCGTCTACCAGCAGGCCGGTTTTGCGCTGGATGACATCTGCCAGCCCGCGCTCGCGCAGGGCTGCGCAGGTGGGCTCGGCTCGGCGGTCTTGCCAGACGATGGCGTGGTGCACGGGCAGGCCGGTTGTGCGGTGCCACACCACCGTGGTTTCGCGCTGGTTGGTGATGCCGATGGCGCGGATGTCGCTCGCCTTGAGGTTCGCTTTGGCCAGCACCTCGCGCGCTGTGGCCAGCTGGGTGCGCCAGATCTCCATCGGGTCGTGCTCTACCCAGCCGGGTTGGGGGTAGATTTGCGTCAGCTCCATCTGCGCCGTGGCTACCGTTTGGCCGCGCGCGTCAAACACGATGCTGCGAGAGCTGGAGGTGCCTTGGTCGAGAGCGAGCAGATAGGTCATGGTGGCACCGTGTGTAAATAGTGGTGGCTACAAATTTTCAGTTTATCAAGCCAACGCTTCGCTGGAAAGCGAAACTTCCAAGCCCGTTTGCGCCTGCGCCAGCAGCGTGGGGAAGGGCTCGGGCGGCGCTGCGTCGGTGAACAAGCGGTCGATCTGGGACAGGGTGGCCACCTCCACCATGGCCGGCCGGTTGAACTTGCTGATGTCGGCGGCCACCCACACTTCTCGCGCGCAGGCAATGATGGTTTGCGACACTTTCACCTCGCGGTAGTCGTAGTCGCGCAGGGTGCCATCCGCCTCGATGCCGGAGATACCGATCACCGCAATATCCACCTTGAACTGGCGAATAAAGTCAACCGCCGCCTCGCCCACAATGCCCCGGTCGCGGCCGCGCACCACACCGCCCACCACGATCACCTCGCACTTGTCGTTGGCACTCAAAATGGTGGCCACGTTCAGGTTGTTGGTGATCACACGCAGGCCTTCATGGTGTACCAGCTCTCTGGCAATGGCCTCGGTGGTGGTTCCAATATTGAGGACCAACGAGCAATCGTTTGGCACCGCAGCGGCCACCGCGCGGGCAATGCGCGCCTTGCCCAGCGCGTGCAGGCTCTCGCGCTGTTGGTGGGCAATGTTTTCTACCGTAGAGCCGGGCACCCGCACGCCACCGTGAAAGCGCGCCAGCAGCCCCTCCTCCGCCAGCCGCTGCACATCACGCCGCACGGTTTGCAGCGTGACGCCGAGCTGTTCTGCCAGCTGCTCGACGGTGACGGAGCCCTGCGCGTGAACGACGGTGAGCAGTGTGAGTTGTCTTGGGTTTGGATTCATCTTGTGTTTTTATCCCCAATCGAGGGATGTAGTGACTTTAAAACGAATCAAAAAGAATACTTGTAGGGTAAATACCGAGTTAAAACGAATTAAAACGAACAATAATTCTTTAAATCGAAATATATTTCGACCCTCAATCTAACAAGCAAAGGGTGTGTGATGCAGTTGACTCTTGAGGGCATCAGCAAGAAAGTGGGCGCGCAGACCTGGCTCTATGACGTCAGCATGGCGCCACGCAGTGATGCCGTGACCGTGCTGCTGGGCGCCACCCAGTCCGGCAAAACCAGCCTCATGCGCATCATGGCCGGGCTGGATGTACCCAGCAGTGGGCGGGTGCTGGTGGATGGCCGGAACGTCGTCGGCGTGCCGGTGCGCGAACGCAATGTGGCCATGGTTTATCAGCAGTTCATCAACTACCCTTCTTTGCGGGTGCGCGACAACATTGCGTCGCCGCTGAAGTTGCGGGGTGAAAAAAACATTGACCAGCGTGTTGGCGAGCTGGCCGAAAAACTGCATATCGAGATGTTTCTGGAGCGCTATCCGGCCGAACTGTCAGGCGGGCAGCAACAGCGCGTGGCCCTGGCGCGTGCGCTGGCAAAAGGGGCGCCCCTGATGCTGCTGGATGAGCCGCTGGTGAACCTGGACTACAAATTGCGCGAAGAGCTGCGCGACGAGTTGAGCGCCCTGTTCGCGGCGGGCAGCTCCACCGTGATTTATGCCACCACCGAGCCGGGTGAAGCGTTGCTGCTGGGCGGCTTTACCGCGGTGCTGGATGCCGGCGAACTGTTGCAGTACGGTCCCACCGCCGAGGTGTTCCACCGACCAAAATCGTTGCGCGTGGCCCGTGCCTTCAGCGATCCGCCGATGAATTTGCTGGCGGCCAGCGCTGGCGTTGGGGGTGTGCAGCTGGACGGCGGACCGCTTCTGACTATGGGCTTGCCGGCCACGCTGTCGCAGCAACTGACCGTCGGCATGCGTGCCAGTGCCTTGCGCGTCAGGGCCGGGGAGGGCGATGTGGCCTTGCCCGGCAAGGTGGAGCTGGCCGAGATCTCGGGCTCGGACACTTTTGTGCACGCCACAACGCCCGTAGGCGAACTGGTGG
>JANMTF010000431.1:0-3645 GCA_031390175.1 Polaromonas sp. | reverse complement strand
TGCTGTGCTTTGTGCTCTTGGGCACTCTACCTGCGGGCATCATCAGCTCAATACCGGCAGTGTTCAAGCCTGGTGACCCCGACATTGCCTTGGTCAATGGTGGACTGGTGCAGTTTGGCAATTTAGGCAACTTTGTAGGCTCGCCTATTTTGGCCTTGATGCTGCTCCAATTTGGTTGGGTGGGCATTGGCGCGTATGTGTTGGCAGGCGGTCTGATAGTGTCGGTGTGCTTGGTATTTTTGCGCAAATATGCAGCGCCCGTGCATTCAGAATAAACTTGTCATATGACTACCCATTTAACTATCGATTTTGTGTCTGACGTATCGTGCCCGTGGTGCGTGATTGGCCTGAGGGCGCTGGACCAAGCGTTGGCCAATGTAGGCGGCGACATCACTGCTGAAATGCGCTTTCAACCCTTTGAGCTGAACCCAAAAATGGGCGCGCAAGGCCAAGACATTACCGAGCATATTACTGAGAAATACGGCATGTCTGAGGCGCAGGTGAATGCCAACCGGGAGAACATCCGCGCGCGTGGCGCACAACTGGGCTTTACCTTCAGCATGGGTGATACAAAAAATGGCGATGGTGACAGTGTGGGCCGCAGCCGCATCTACAACACCTTCGACGCGCACCGCCTGCTGCATTGGGCCGAGCTGGAAGATTTGGGCAAACAGCGGGCGCTGAAAGAAGCGCTGTTCAAGGCTTACTTTACCGACGGCCAAAGCCCGGCTTCGCACGAGGTACTGGTGCAACTCGCCGAAGACGCGGGCCTTAGCGCAGCGCGTGCGCGGGAGATTTTGGCGTCCGATGAATTCGCCAACGATGTGCGCCAGCGTGAGCAGCACTACTTGGGCCAAGGCATCCACTCGGTGCCCGCCATCATCATCAATCACCGGCACTTGATATCGGGCGGGCAAGCGGCTGAGGTGTTTGAGCAGGCACTGCGTCAGATCGCGGCCGCAGCTTGACCTTGTGTCTGTTGGTGCATCTTGTATGGCAGCCCTCACCAACACATGGGCCGCTTAGCCGCTCGCTATGACACGACCCTTGTGCGCCATTTGCCTGCGCGCGCAGACCAGTTGTATTTGCCATTGGATAGCAACCACAGCGCACACGGTAGAGGTGCTGATCTTGCAGCACCCGATGGAGGTGCACCACGCCAAAGGCAGCGCACGTCTGCTGCACCTGAGCTTGCCGCACAGCCGCATGGAGACCGGTGAAGTGTTTGAACAAGCTGCGCTGCAAGCGTGGTTGACCGAGTCTTGGACGCCCCTTGCTTCGCAAAATTTGGCGGCTGCGCAACGCCCCAAGCAAGCCGTATTGCTCTACCCCGAGAGCCCCGCAGGCGATGCGCCAGGCCTGGCACAGCCGCCCGCGCTCAACCCCGCCGCGCTGAAAAATCCGTCGCAACTGCGCCTGGTCGTGCTGGACGGTACGTGGCGCAAAAGCCGCAAAATGCTCTACCTCAACCCGCTGCTGCAACAGCTGCCGCGCCTGACTTTGCAGGGCATGCCCGCATCACGCTACCGCATTCGCACGGCGCACAAACCCGACCAATTGTCTACACTGGAGGCTAGCTGCGCTGCGCTGGCGCAGCTAGAAGGCAGTGCAGCGCCATTTTCGCCATTGCTCGCTGCATTTGACGGATTTGTGGCGCAGCAATTTGCCTATGTACCCGGATAAAATCTAAAGACTATGTCTACACCACCTGCCCAACTGACCGCGCCTGTTGCCAACACCGCCGTGCTGCGCCAGATCAAAGACCTGCCTGGCCCGCGCAGATGGCCGGTGGTAGGCAATCTGCTGCAAATCAAACCCCAGCGCATCCACCAAAACGTGGAGCAATGGTGCAAACGGTTTGGCCCGGTGATGCGCTTGTATTTTGGCCCTCGGGCGGTGCTGGTCATCGCCAACCACACCACGGTCAATGCGGTGCTGCGTGAGCGACCGGGCACCTTTCGCAGGCCCAGCATCACCGCCAAGGTGTCGGTTGAGTTGGGCGGCTTGCCCAATGTATTCATGGCAGAAGGCATCGACTGGCGCAACCAGCGGCGCATGGTGATGGCCGGCTTTGCGCCCAAGCCGATCCGGGCGTATTTTCCGGCGCTGGTGAATGTGGCGCTGCGCCTGCAGCGGCGCTGGGACGCTGCTGCCAACCAGCACCGCCAGATTGACCTGTCTAGCGACCTCAAGCGCTACACGGTAGACATCATTGCAGGCTTGGCGTTTGGCCAAGATGTGAACACTCTGGAGGCGGGTGACAACGTGATCCAGCAGCACCTGGACCTGATCTTGCCAGGCATCGCGCGGCGCAGCCTGGCCATCATGCCCTACTGGCGCTACTTTAAACTGCCCCAAGACCGCCAACTGGAGCGCAGCAGCGCCGCCATGCGCGCAGAGGTGTATGCGCTGATCGCGAAGGCGCGCCAGCGCATGCAAGCTGACCCTGCCCTGCACGACAAACCCAGCAATTTGCTGGAAGCCATGCTGGCAGCGGCAGACCAGAGCGGTAGCGGCGTAGACAACGATATGGTGGCGGGCAATGTGTCGACCATGCTGCTGGCTGGCGAAGACACCACGGCCAATACTATTGCCTGGCTGCTCTACCTGCTGCGCAGCAACCCCCACACGCTGCAAAAAGCCACTGCGGAGGTCAAACAACTGGCCCCCGACAGCGCCAGTTTTACGCTAGAGCAGATGGACGCACTGGTCTACCTCGACGCTGCTATCCAGGAGGCTATGCGGCTCAAACCCGTAGGGCCGTTCATGCCGCTGGAGGCGATTGTGGACACCGTGGTAGAAGATGTGCACGTACCCAAAGGCGGCTTGGTGTGGTGCGTGATGCGCCATGACAGCGTGGATGAAAGCCACTTCCCCAACGCTCAAACGTTTACGCCAGAGCGCTGGCTTGCGCAGACGGTAGACAAGCAAGCCTCCACACCCTTTGGCTCTGGCCCACGCACCTGCCCGGGGCGCTATCTGGCCTTGCTGGAAATCAAAGTCGCAGTGGCCATGCTGCTGAGCCGGTTTGAGATTGCCAGTGTAGACACGGCCGATGGCCAAGAACCCCAAGAGCTGATGGCGTTTGTGATGTCCCCCGTGGGTCTGCGGATGCGGCTCAGTTTGGATAAAAATCGACCTGTAGCCCAATAAAACATTGCGTGAGCAGCTATATTATTTGCAGCTTCTACACAGACACCGAAAAATCACCTACCCCATAGCAGTAGGCAGATGCCTGAGCTGGCGCACATCTGACAAGCTGATGATGGCGGCCTGCGCCACAAAACCGGCCAAGGCCACTACCAAACAGGCCGGCTCGCCCCAGGTAGCGCCAACAAAACCGCCGATGGCAGCGCCCACCGGCCGCGCACCCATATTGACGGTGAGAAACATCGACGACACGCGGCCCAGCATGGCAGCAGGTGTGACGGTTTGGCGCAGGGTGGTGGAAGTAATAGTCCACACAATCGGGCCCGAGCCAAAGAAGAAAAACGCCAAGGCCGCCAGCAGCGCCTTCGGCCACACCAAAGTAGCCACCATCGTGGCCGCAGCCAGCACCGAGAATGCAGGCCCCACGATGATGGCCAGGCCAAACGGTATGCGCGCCACAATGCGTGGTGCCAGCAGCGCCCCCACCACCATGCC
>JANMTF010000421.1:0-1501 GCA_031390175.1 Polaromonas sp. | reverse complement strand
CACTATGCCCACCATCCAAACTCCCTCTGACGTCACAGCCGCCGTACTGGCCGTGATGCAGCGCACCACCGACCCGCGCCTGCGCGAGATCATGACCGTGCTGGTCAAGCACTTGCACGGTTTTGTCACCGAGGCGCGCCTGACCGAGGCGGAGTTTCGCCAAGCCGCCGCGGTCATCAACGCCATCGGCCAAGGCAGCAGCGAGACGCATAACGAAGCCGTGCTGATGGCGGGCTCTTTGGGCATCTCTCAACTGGTCTGCTTGCTGAACAACGGCAACCAAGGCCAAAACGCCACCTCGCAAAACCTGCTCGGCCCGTTCTGGCGGCTGCACAGCCCGGCCACGGCGAACGGCGGCTCTATCGTACGAAGCCCCACGCCAGGCGCAGTGCTGTTTGTGCGCGGCCTGGTGGTCGACACCCAAGGCAAGCAGGTAGCTGACGCGCTGGTAGACGTGTGGCAAGCCTCGCCCGCAGGCTTTTATGAAAACCAAGACCCGCAGCAAGCGCCGATGAACCTGCGCGGCCAGTTCGCTACCAATGCGCAGGGCCGCTTTTGGCTGCGCAGCGTCAAACCCATTGGCTACGCCATCCCCACCAATGGCATCGTCGGCCAACTGCTGGCCGCGCAAAACCGCCACCCCATGCGCCCCGCGCACATTCACGCCTTGATCGTCAAGCCCGGCTTTAAAACCCTCATCTCTCAGGTGTACGCGCACGACGACCCGAATTTGGACACCGACGTGCAGTTTGGCGTAACCGCCACCACCATCGGCCAGTACGTAGAGCACCATGAGCCGCACCCCACCGAGCTGGACATCACCGCGCCGTGGTACACGCTGGACTACAGCTATGTGATGGAAGAGGGTGCGTCTAGCTTGCCCAAGCCGCCTATTCAATGAAATGCTCAGTGAGGTAACGCAAAAAACGCAAAAAAGAAATCCAAAAAACGCCAAATAAGAAAGTCAACAAAATAGAAATCATGAATTTTTTAGCGTTTTTTGTATTTAATTTTTAGCGATTTTTGCGATAAATCCCCCCCCCCAATTTACTTACAAGGAACCAGTGATGCTTACCCCAGCCCAGCACCAACAATGCGCCCAAGACCTGTACCGCGCCGAGATGACGCAAACCGTCATTCCCCAGCTCACCAAAACCTATCCGCAGATGGTGCTGGACGATGCCTACGCCATCCAGCGTCTGTGGGCCAAGCTGCACACCGACAAAGGCGCGCGCATCGTCGGTCACAAGATTGGCCTGACCTCCCGCGCTATGCAAATGGCCAGCAATTTTAATGAGCCCGACTTTGGCCACTTGCTGGACAGCATGCTGTTTGCCGACGGCGCGGCCATTCCCGCTGGGCGCTTTCGCAAGCCGCGCTTGGAGGTGGAGCTGTCGTTTGTGATGGGTGAAGACTTAAGCGGCCCCAACGTGCAAATCTACGACGTGCTGCGCGCCACCGAGTTCATCCAGCCCGCACTGGAGATCATCGACTACCGCAC